>JAJZLH010000065.1 GCA_021803575.1 Bacillota bacterium
CTAGTCTCGTACCTGTTCGCCCTGGCCTACCTCGTGAATGCCCTGCGCCTGCTGATGCCGAATGCACTTCGGAATCTGCCGGCCGTGAGCGGGGGAAGGTGGGCGGCGGCGTCCCTGCTGGTGCTGACCGTCCTTCTCGGCTTTCTCACCGCAGACTTCACCACGTCGTATGTGCTCTGGCTGTGCGCCATCTGGTATCTGTGGCGAAGTGTCACGGCCGATGGGCTGTGGAGCGAATACGCCCCAAGTCAACTCTGGGCCACCGACTGGCGCCGCTGGATGGTCGTCGGCGTCATTCTCTCTGCCGCCTGCCTTGGGCTGGCCTGGTCACAGAAGACCGACGTCAGCCCGGGGATGTTCCTCGACTTCTACCTCAACGGCAACATCGACCCCATCTTCCAGTTCGACATGAGTGCGCACAGTTTCGGCGTGGACCTTCTCCCTGCGCTGCTCATGACCGCTCTGGTGTGGTGGATGGCGAGACCCATGCGGGGCGGCTCGTCTGGTTGGCACATCCTGGACAGACCCTGGCTTCCCCTGGCTGTGGTGGCGGTGCTGGTGCTGTACGCCCTGACTCAGGGTCCCTTGGCCGAGTTTGGCCCGAAGGCGTTCATCGTTTGCCTCATCCCAGTGGGTGTGGGAGCCTACCGCTACTATCGACGGCCGGCGGAGGCTGCCTGACCTAACCGCACTCCTCGCCGAGCAGCCGGGCAAGAGGCGAAACAGTCGGCCCTCGGTCGGCCCCGGAGACAGGGTGACGAGGAGGTGGTGCGGCACTGCGCGCCGTCGCCGCGCCAGGCTGCACAGCTGGCCAGCGACCGATCAAGGCGCGGTCTTGGGAGTGCCGTTCCAGTAGCGAAAGGAGTGTCCAGAGTGGGGAAAGTGAAGTTGCTCGGTGCGACCAGAGTCATCATGCTGCTGCTGGCCGCCGTCGTAGCAATCGTCGTTATTACCGAACTCATCGGCCGCCAGTGGAATGCGGCCATCCAGGGGGCCATCGTTGGCCTCCTCTGCTGGTTATTCGCGCAGCGGCTCAATCAGGCACGGCTTCGGGCCCTGGCCAAGTCAGCAGGGCAGGGGACCGCCGGCAGCTGAGCGCCGTGCAGCGGTAGCGGCCGACCCGGACAGGGAGAGTGGGGCCACGCACCAGGCGTGGCCCCACTTGACTTGGCAGCGGGTGATCACTAATATCTGAAGTGATAATAGATACCAAAAGGCGGTGCGCTGGCCAGTGGACGGGCAGATGGAGTTGGCGATCGCCATGGACCGGCTGTTGCAGAAGGGGCATGCCGTCACGCCGCAGAGGCGGCTGGTGGCGAGAGCGCTGCTCGCTGCACCTAGCCCGGTGTCGGCCCAGGAGTTGGCGGCAACCCTCGGCGCTTCGACCGGCATCGGCCAGATGACGGTGTACCGGACGCTGACCCTCCTGGCGGAGATCGGTGTGGCCTATCAGCTGGCAGCCGCTGAGCCGGATCGGCACGAGGCCCGCTACGTCTTCTGTTCGAGCGACCACCACCATCACCTGATCTGCCGGGCCTGCCACACCGTGGTCGAAGTGGCCAGCTGCGCCATGGCCGAGGTCGATCAGGATGTGGCCCAGCGCACCGGCTTCCAGGGCGTGGCCCACCACCTGGACTTTGTGGGGCTGTGCCCTCAGTGCGCGGCGAGCGAGACCAGGGAGGCGCACTAGACCGTGCTGAATCTCTGGGACCCGCACCTGGGGCTGGCGCTGGGAGTCGTACTGCTGACCGCCTTCCTGCTCGGCGTGGTGCACGGCATCACGCCGGACGAGCACACCTGGCCGATCACCTTCAGCTATGCCATCGGCAGCTACTCGACCAGGCGCGGCATGGTGGCCGGACTGACCTTCTCCGCCGCCTTCACCCTGCAGCGGGCGATCGCCAGCGAACTGGCCTACCTGGCCCTGGACAAGTGGTTCACGGCCAACGCCCAGGTGGACTACGCCATCTATGTGGTGGTCGGCGCCGTGATGGTGTGGGCGGCCTGGCATCTGGCTGGCGGCCGGCACTGGCATCTGGGCCGCACCCACAAGATCGACCGCGACCAGCTGGATGACCGGCTGCAGGACCCCAGGCCATGGATGCCGGCCGTGCATGGCTTCGTCGCCGGCTGGGGCTTCGGGGCGTTCGCCATCATCATCTACACGGTGCTGGCGCCGGCCATGCCCAGCGCCCTGTGGGGCTGGGTGCCAGGCGCCATGTTCGGACTGGGCACCATGGCCATGCAGGTGGCCACCGGCGGCCTGTTCGGCTGGATCAGCCAGCGCCTCAAGCTCACCCCAGCCATGATCCGCCAGGTGGCGCTCACCACCGCCGTGCGCACGCTGGGCTGGGGCGGAGCCGTCTTCGTGCTGGGCGGTGCGCTGGGACTGGCTCTGCCCGGGGCAGCGGCGTTCAGCGTCTCCACCGGCGTGCACGTCCACAACCTCTCGCACATCTCGCTCGGCACGGTGCTGGTCATCGTCACCGTGCTGGTGATCGGGGTGGGCACCCTGGTGCGTGAGACCAGGCGCTGGGCCAGAGTGGCGAGGCGGGAGGGCTCGAGCCTGGGCGGGCGGATCGAGGGCCAGCCCGGCCTGTCCAGAAGCGGTGAGGGGCGGTAGGCGCACCAGAGTTATTGGCCTTCTTCGACCGGTACGAGCGCTACCAGGTCTCGGAGCCTGGCATGCCCCGTGAGACAGGTCAGGGAGTGGTGCGCCTGGTGGACTCAATCGGCACGGACAGCATGATCGTCCACACTCGGCTCGGTGCCGCCGACGCCAAGCGGCGGATCCTGAGCGAAATGGGCCGCTTCAGCTGGCTGGGTCCAGAGACCGCCTCTGAGATTCCGCCATCGGCCGGGGCTGGCGAGAGCCGGACTCGCTAGTACCCGGGCGGGAACGGCAGGGCGTTCGAGTAGCTGCCGATCGGCATACCGGTGGTGGGTGCCAGCACCACGTGCACGGCGAACAGGTGGCGGAAGTTGACCGCGCCCTGGGTGGTGGAGGGGATGACCAGGAAGGACACCACCCATACGTCAGTGACACCGTGCAGATCGGACTGGAGGGTCTTGGGCAGCTGAGAGACCGAAACCAGCCCGGCGCTGAAGCCGCAGACGGACTGGACCAGCGACAGGTAGCCCTGGTCCGAGAAGAGCGCTGCCACGGCCCTGCGGGCGGCTGGTGTGGGGATGTAGACGTCGATGGCGGTGGCTGAGATGGCGGCCGCCGTCTGGTAGAAGGGCAGCCGGCTGATGATCTTGGCCCCGGCCGTCTCCAGGAACAGGTAGTCGAAGGCTGGCAGGTTGGCCAGGGTGACCGGCTCGATGAAGGTGGCGCCGGCGCCGACCAGGAGGGCAGCGCTCTTCGGCAGATACGGCCTCAGTGCGGTGCCGGTGGCGAGGTAGGGCTGGTGCGGGACGGCGTTGCCAGGCACCCGGGCCGTGGCGACGTTCTCCAGGTTGGAGATGTTGACCCCCGATGCCCCGCCGCCGCAGCCGGCGAGGACAAGGGTGAGGATGAGCGCGGCGCACCAGGGTACCAGACGTCGCACGGGCGAGCCTCCTTCAGTAAAACGGGCGAGGGCCCCGATTGCTCTCCAGTTGCTTATTGTACCGTTTTTGCCGCCTCTGCTAGACTGAGCAGCACGGAAGGGACGGGATGGCGATGGTGCGGGTGCGGTTTGCTCCCAGTCCGACGGGACAGCCGCACATCGGCTGGGCCAGGACCGCCCTCTTCAACTGGCTGTTTGCCCGCCGTCATGGCGGCACCTTTGTGCTGCGCATCGAGGACACCGACCAGAAGCGGGCGGTGGCCGGCGCCCGGGAAGTCTTTGACGCCGCCTTCCAGTGGCTGGGCTTCACCTACGACGAGGGCCCTGGCAGGGACGGCGGCTATGGCCCCTACCTGCAGAGCCAGCGCATCGAGAGCCACCGGCGGGTGGCCGGGGAGCTCCTGGACCAGGGGCGGGCCTACCCCTGCTTCTGCACGCCTGAGGAGATCGAGGCCAGGCGGGCCGAGGACCGCAGGCTGGGCCGCCCGCCCCGATACCCCGGAACCTGCCGCCAGCTCAGCCAGGAGGAGAGGCGGCGACGCATGGCTGGGGGCGAGCCATACGTCATCCGGCTGCTGGCGCCGGAGGAGGGATCGATCGTCGTGCACGACCTGGTGCGCGGCGACGTCAGCTTCGATCTCGCGCTGCTCGACGACTTCGTCCTCATGAAGGCGGATGGCACGCCTACCTACAACTTCGCCTCGGTGGTGGACGACGCCGAGATGGCCATCACGCACGTGCTGAGGGCCGACGAGCACCTGGCCAACACCCCCAAGCAGCTGATCCTCTACCAGGCGATGGGACGCACCGCACCGGCCTTCGCCCATGTGCCGATGATCCTGGCCCCGGACCGGGCCAAGCTCTCCAAGCGCCACGGTGCCACCCCGCTGGCCGAGTTCATGGCCCAGGGCTACCTGCCGGAGGCGGTGGTCAACTACCTGATGCTCCTGGGCTGGAATCCGGGCGGCGACCGCGAGTTCCTGACCCTCACCGAGGGTGCCCAGCTATTCAGCCTAGACCGCGTGCAGAAGAACCCCGCCGTCTACGACACCCAGAAGATGACCTGGATCAACGCCCACTATCTGCGCCAGCTGGGAGAAGAGGAACTGTGGCAGCGCGCCCAGCCCTTTCTCACGGCGCGGGACCTCGTCCCGGATCAGCCCAGCGCCGACCAGGCCGCCTACGCCAAAGCGGTGCTCAGCCTGATGCAAAGCCGGGCCTCGACCCTGGTCGAGCTGGCCGAGGCGGCGGCGGTGCTCCTGACCGAGCCCGAGGAGTTCGATGCCCAGGGCGTCCACCGCCACTTTGAGAGCCCCGGTGCGGCCGGGCGGCTCACCGCCCTGGCCGATCGGCTGCAGGGCGCCACCTTCGACGCCGCCGGTCTGGAGGCAGCCATCACCGAGCTGGCCGGCGAGATGGGGGTGGCCCGGGCCGAGCTGATTCACCCGGCGCGGCTGGCGGTGAGCGGGCGCACCGTCGGCCCCGGCCTGTTCGAGATGCTCTCGGTGCTGGGCCGGGAGCGCACGGTGGCCAGGCTCAGGCAGGCGGCCGCCCGGGCGTCGTCGTAGTCCTTACCGCGGTTTTGGCGGGAGGTGAAGGCTGTGCTACAATACGCGGGCTCTGGGGAGTGGTGTAACGGTAGCACAACAGGCTCTGGACCTGCGAGTGAGGGTTCGAATCCTTCCTCCCCAACCAGCGGCCCAATCGTCTAGAGGCCTAGGACGCCGCGCTCTCAATGCGGTAACACGGGTTCGAATCCCGTTTGGGCTACCAACCGACTTCCAGGAGCCGCCTCGCTGCGGCTCCTTTTTTGCTGGGATAGAGCCAGGATGGAGGGTCGGAGGGGGGAACTCGGGCAGATACGGGAGGTGAGGACACGGCAGGTGACGAGGATCTCCTCTCGGCGCTGAGGAAGAGGGCCCGCCAGAGCAGCGGCTGGCTGCACGTCCCCTTCCATGGCGGGGTGAGCGAGGAGCCGGAACTGGCGCCCTGGTTCGCCCTCGACCAGACCGAGCTGGACGGCCTGGACGACTGGGCCAGTCCCCAGGGGCTGATCCGCCAGGCCGAGGCCCGCCTCGCCCGGCACTACGGGCTGGATGAGGCCGCCCTCCTGATCGGCGGCTCCAGCCAGGGGCTGACCACCGCCCTCCTGGCGGCACTTGATCCGGGGGACGTCCTGATCAGCCACCGCGGCGCGCACCGCGCCCTGCTCCACGGAGTGCTCCTGACCGGCGCCCGGCTCCGCCTGGTCGAGGACCGCTCCGATACCGCCTGGGGCGTGAGCTGGCCGGACGTCGATGCCCTGGCCGCCGCCGTGCGCCGGCGGAGGCCAAGGGCCGTGCTGGTGACCTCTCCGACCTATAACGGTCTGGCGCCCGATCTCGGTGCGCTTCGCCGTGCCTGCGACCAGGCGGGGAGCCTCCTTCTGGTCGACGCCGCGCATGGCGCCCACTTCGGGCTCGGCCCGCTGCCGCCTTTGGCCAGCGCCGTGCGGCCCGACTTCATCGTGTTCGGCCTCCATAAGTCCGGCGGTGCACCCACCGCCGGTGCGGTGCTGGGCCGGGTGGGACACGGTGTGAGCGACCAGCGCTGGCTGGGCGCCAGGCGCGCCGTCGGGACATCCTCGCCGAGCTACCCGCTGATGGCAGCCATCGAGCGGGCGGTGATGCGGCTGGAAGAGGACGGGGCCGAGGCGATGACCCGCCTGGCCGCCCTGATGGCGACGGTGGAAGGGCCGTCTGTGTTCAGACCGCCGGCTGGCCTCAAGGCCGATCCCACCCGGGTGACGGTTTCGGCCAGTGGCGCCCGCTCCCGCCAGGAGCTCAGGGAGCTCGGGGTGGACGCCGAGTACGTGGCGAGCCGACACCTCCTGCTTTTGGGCACGCTGGCCACCCACAGCCTGCCCAGCGGACTTGGCGAGTGGGTGGCTGGCCGGGCCGCCCCGGGGCCAGGGCCGGTGCCGCCGCCGCCGCCCGTCCGCCGCATGGAGGTGCGCGCCGCCTTTTTCGCGAGGAGTGAGCTGGTGGCGCTCCGGCGCGCCCGGGGGCGGGTCCTGGCTGTACCGCTGGTGCCCTCGCCACCAGGGGTTCCCTCGCTCTGGCCGGGCGAGGTGCTGGACAGCGCCCGGCTGGCCGAGGTGCTGGCGGCGGCGGCGGCCGGCCAGACGGTGCTCGGCCTGGACGGGGGACAGATCCCGGTGGTGGTGGAGCGGGCGGGGGCAGGGAACGAGGGCCAGCGCGGCTAACTCTCTTGGTCCACGAACACGACAGATGGAAGGAGGGGCAGACGGTGCGGCTCATCTTTGCGGTGGTCCAGGACAAGGACGCCACCCATATCCTCGACGAGCTGGTGCAGCAGGGCTTTCGTGCCACCAGGCTGGCCAGCACGGGCAGCTTTCTGAGGGAGGGGAACACCACGCTCTTCCTCGGTGTGGACGACGATCAGGTGGAGACGGTGGTCGGGCTGATCGGCCGGTTGGGCCGGAAGCGCGAGAAGGTGGTGACGCCGATGGCGACGGTCGGGGCGCCGATGGATTCGTACGTGCCCTTCCCGGTGGAGGTGCAGATCGGCGGCGCCACCATCTTCACCCTGCCCGTCGAGCGCTTTGAGCGATTCTGACGGCCAGGTCTGGGATCAGCCGGCGCTGACCGGCCAGGAGCACCTGCGAGCGGTCCTGGACCGCTGTGCCGGACA
Source organism: Bacillota bacterium (assembly GCA_021803575.1). Lineage (GTDB taxonomy): Bacteria > Bacillota > Sulfobacillia > JAJZYS01 > JAJZLH01 > JAJZLH01. The sequence goes on from JAJZLH010000065.1 coordinate 7,245, forward strand.
GAGCTTTCTGGTCACGGCGGAGTACGCCCAGGACGCCGAGGCGGCGGCCTGGCTTTTGGCCTGCCACTGGTCCGGCCATGGCGGCGACCCCTTGCCGGCCGACGTGGTGCGCTACCGGCAGCCAAAGATGGAGACCCTGCGCGACGAGGTGATCGGGCTGGCCCACCTCTCGCCGCTGGCTGGGCGGCGAAAGGCGATCGTGCTGGAGCTGGTCGAGGAGCCCCGCCCGGAGCACTCCAACATCCTGCTCAAACTGACCGAGGAGCCGCCGCCCCACCTGGGGCTGTTTGTGGCGGTGGCGAGGCGGGCCCGCCTGCCCGGTACCCTGCGTTCCCGGCTCTTCCACCTGCCGCTGCGGCCGATGGCCCAGGACCGCCTGGCCGACTGGCTGGGGGCGCGCCACCAGGTGCCGGCCGAGGCTGCCCGGCGGGCGGCCCTGGCCTCGCAAGGCTGGCCGCTGCGTGCCCTGGCCCTGGCCGCGGCCGGCGATGCGCCGCGCTGGCCAGCGCTCAGAGAGTCGCTGCAAAAGGGCGGCCTGGCCGGACTGGCCTCTGCCGGGTCCCTGGTCGACGGCCTCGCTGAGCTCCTGGACGCCCTGGAGCGCGAGTTTGCCGCCGAGGAGGGCGGGGACCGCCCCTTCTACCGGCGTGCCCGGTGGCATCTGGCCCGGGCCCGCCGTCACCTGGCGAAAAACGCCAACCGGCGGCTGGTGGTGGACAACCTCTTGAGTCAGCTGGCAGCTGACCTGGCCGCCCAGAGGCAGGGAGAGGCCACTTCGGCCACCTGGCCGACATGGTGAGGGCCAGCGGCGCTCAGCGTGGGGCCGCCGGCCCCCAGACCAGCTGGAGCCTGCCCCGCCCAGAGCAGGTGGTGCCGGCCCTCTACCTCTGCCCGACACCGATCGGCAACCTCGGTGACGTCACGTTGCGCACGCTGTGGGTGCTGAGTCGGGTCCAGCTGGTGCTGGCCGAGGACACGCGCCGGGCTGGCATCCTCTGTAAGGCCTATGGGCTGGCCCCGCTGCGGCTGGTGTCCTACCACCGCTTCAACGAGGCGGAGCGGATCGCCATGGTGCTGGCCAGCCTTCGAGCCGGTGAGAGCGTGGCCCTCATCTCGGACGCCGGCACGCCGCTTGTGGCAGATCCCGGAGAGCGATTGGTGCGGGCCGTGCTGGCGGAGGGCGAGCGCGTCATCCCGCTGCCGGGTGCGCAGGCGGTGTGGCCAGCCCTCACCGCCTCGGGCCTGCCCGTCCTGCCCGCCCATGTCGAGGGCTTCCTGCCCCGGACCAGGGCTGCCCGCCGCCGCCGGCTCCAGGCCCTGGCCGGGCAGGCGGAAACGCTGCTGTTTTACGAGTCCCCGCAGCGGGTCCTGGCCACGCTCCAGGACATGAGGGAGGTGTTCGGGGACCGCCCGGCCTGCCTCGCCCGCGAGCTCACCAAGCGCCACGAGACATTCTGGCGGGGATCGCTCTCTGAGCTGGAGAAGAGGCTGAAAGGAGAGGCGCCGCGGGGTGAGGTGGTGCTGGTGGTCGGTGGCGGCGGCGCCGGACGAGGGGCGGCCGAGAGCCTCTCGGCCTGGGTGGACGCCATGCTGGCCCAGGGCCTGAGCAGCCGGGACATCCGGAAGAAAGCCCGTAGCGCAGGGCATCCGGGCAATCAGGCCTACCTTTTGGCTGAAGCCGGGCGCGATCGGGAGGCCTAGCTTGTAGGTGCGGCGAACCTGGGAGGTGCGATCTGGTAAAAGTGCCAACAGGCCGTTTGACAAGATAGTGTGCACTTGGTAAGTACTGTAGCGAGATGACAAAGTCTAGACGATTGGAGTTGGGTATGCCCATGAAGGCAACCGGAATCGTGCGTCGGGTGGACGAGCTGGGGCGCGTGGTCCTGCCCGTTGAGCTGCGCCGCACCCTGGACATCAGCGACCGTGACGCCTTGGAGATCTTCGTCGACGACGAACGGATCGTGCTCAGGAAGTATCAGCCAGACTGCATCTTCTGTGGCAGCATGGAGGACATCCAGCAGTACAAGGGCAAACCAATCTGCGCCAGCTGCCTGGGCGAGATGGGTGCCAAGGTTTCCGCCGCCAGCTAAGCCAGGAGCGTGCACCTTCGACCTGAGAACCCGCCCTTCGGGGTGGGTTCTTCCCTTGCCTTAACCGTCACGGCGCGGCGTCCACCTGGCGGAGGCTGGGCATCACCTGCAGTGTGCCCTGGACCACCAGCGTGAAGAACTGTTCGCGCTGCCCATCCGTGACGCCGATCTGCCAGTTGCCATCAGCCGGCTGGGAAGAGGTCCAGGGCACGTACAGGACCCCCAGCTGATCGGCCCCGGTCACGGCCCAGGGCCGGGCGTTTAGAGAGGCGTAGTCGAGCACCTGGCCCTCGGCCGGCACCGAGATGCGAAACGCCGGCGGCAGGATGAAGGAGAGCGGCAGGCGGGCGCCCTGGACCAGCACCGACACCGCCTGGCCGCGCATGGCCTGGTGAGAGCCGGGTGCGATCGTCCAGTCGTCCTGAGGGCGAGGTCTGGCCACCACCGCCACCGCACGGCTGGCAAAGCCCCACTCACCCCGGTCGTCCTCCACCCACAGCGTCACGATATAGACTCCGGGGGAACCGAAGCTGCCGGCACGACCGAACCAGAGCTGGCGAATCAGGGCGTGCCCGGGGGCGGGATCGTATGAGCGGTCGATGTAGACGACGGGGCCTCCAACCAGCACCGGCGACGACACATAGAAAGAAGCGACCGGCGGCGGGTAGTTAACCGGGCCCATACGCCACCTCCACATCGGCGGAGACCGCCTGCTGGAGGCCCATGCCGAGAAAGGAACTGGAAAAGGCCAGCTGACCGCCCAGGCCAGGCAGGGCGAAGTGGTAGCCGGTGACGGGATCGGTGGTGCCGGCGGCGTAGAGGGTGAGCGCGGGCGCTGCCGACTCGGCCAGGGCCGAGGGCAGATCAGCGGCCAGCACGGCGCGAAAGGTCTGCTTGGCCAGGGCCGGGTCGATCTGGGGGCCGAGCGGCCCGACGGGCAGGACCACCTCACTGCCGGCAGCGCGCAGGGCTGCAGAGAGAGCGGTGTAGGCCTGGAAGCGCGCCCACAGCGCCCGCTCCAGGGTGAGACCTGCTCCCAGTGCGAACATCAGGAGCAGCTCGACGAAGACGGCCAGAATGTAGATGACATGACCCTCGTCACGGCGTACCAGGTGCCACTTCCTCACTGTCCACTACCTCCTGTTGGCCAAGGTGCAGGACCGTTCCGGCCAGGCCGAGCAAGGTGAAGGGGAAGCCCTGGAGGGGGATGCCAATAGCCACCGACACGGTCACGGGCTGGCCCCAGGGCACGACCGGCAGTGAGCCGGAAACCAGCGGCCGAGCAGAAATCCCGGCGTCGGCGAGGGCGCTCACCACAGCCTCAGACACCGCCGGCGTCACGCCGCCGTCCAGTGCCGCCGTCTCGGCGCCGACCTGAGCGGCGAAGGAGAGGTCGGTGGACCACTCGGCGACGCGCCAGGCGGCGAGGCCGCCGAACAGGGTGAGCACCAGCAGTGGCAGCACCAGCGCCGTGGCGATGTAGACGTCGAGACTGCCCTCTTGCCGGGTGTGCCTACTGGCCGGTCGTGATCGGCACATTCAGCCAGGCGGTGATGATGTCCCGGATGTGGGCGCCCACGGCGCTGAAGGCAAACAGAATGACCCCGGTCAGACTGACGGCAGCCAGGGCCATAATGCCCTGTGCGATGTAGGTGGAGAGATCTCCGCGCTGGGAGCGGGCGAGGGTGGCGAGCGCCTGGCACCAGAGGCGGCCGTACGCAAACAGTGACATCAGAGGATCCCCTTCCCGGGCAGAATGCCGAACTGGCGGATCAGAGCGACCAGGTGCGGGTAGCCGAACAAAATGGCGGCGTTGATCATGAACAGCCCGGCCATCACGGTCAGGAGGTAGGGGACGAAGCCAGCCTGGCGGCGGATTCTGGAAAGGCGGGCCTGGCGCGAGATCGACTCCTGGGCTGCCATGGTCTGCCGGAGCGGGACGCCCAGCGTCTCTCCGGCACGTAGCGCCGAGATCAGGTTCTGGCCGGATGGGAAGGCGAGATCGCTGGACAGACGGGCCAGTGCGGCGGACAGATCGGATGAGTGCAGCAGGTCGTCCCGGAACGACTTGAGCGGTGCAGCCAGGGGCCCCAGGGCGTCCGAGGGCAGGTGCAGCATGGTGGCCACGGCGCCCAGCCCGTTCTCCGCCGACATGCGCAGGAGCAGGAGGAGATCGGGGAACCAGGCCTCCATCCGCCCGAGCAGGCGCCGTCGGGCCAGGGCAGCGCTGAGCGGTGAGACACCGTAGGCAGCCAGAAGCGCCAGTGGTGTGAGGCTGGGGAAGAGCGGGGCAACCGCCATCAGGAGCCAGCCGCCCGGGTGGCGGGGCAGCCGCCTCCAGGCCAAGGCTGAGAGGGTCAGAGCGAGGGCGGCCAGATGACTCACCATAGGAGAGACTCCGGCTGGAAGTAGGGAGTACACAGCATGCTCGCCGTGGACAGAAGCACCCAACCGGAAAGCCACCGGCCGGCGCCTGACTGAAATAGGGAGCGTTCGGCCGGCGAGAGCAGGACGGCCGCCGCCAAGGCCAGCTCAATCAGGAAGAAGAGGGCGGTGGCAGCTGTCAGTGCCGACTGCTCATTGCGCCACTGACCCGCCAGCTGGATGCGCTGCTCCACCTCCTGGAGGAGGATCAATAGCGGGCGCTCCAGGCTGAGGCCGACCTGGACAGTGTCCTGGCCGAACAGTTGCCGGAGAGAGGTCTGGAGCCAGTGGGGCGCCCTGGGGTCGGACAGCAGAAACGAGGCCTCCGCGCCACCGGCGCCCAGCACCTCGTCGGGCTGGAGGGTGAGGGCGCTCATCTCGAACATCGCCTCCAGGCAGCGCTCGGTTGCAACCAAGGTGCGACGGAGATCCCGGTTACGGCGCCAGCGGTCGAAGGCGGGCCAGGCGACGGCGCTCAGCGCCAGGGCCGGCACCAAGGTGACGGCGCCTCCCCACGTCCAGCCCAAGGCGGCGCCCAGCGGCAATAGAGCCAGCCGACGCTGGGTGATGGCCAGGGCGGAGGCGGAGAGAAGAGCGACCCACCAGATGGTCACGGCCGGCCCTCCCCGGCCGCCCTCTGGCCATCGCTCCAGGCGAACTCGCCGCAGCGGTCCTCGATGGACAGGACCCGGACGCCCTCCTCGGTGCGGGACATCAGTACCACCAGCCCGATCTCGGCGCGGAACGACTCCTCCAGGGCACTGGCGGAACTGGTGGGCAGTGCGGTCTGGGCCAGCCAGGCCAGGCGCTGGTGCACCCTGTCCGCACTGAGGGCGTGGATGGTGGCGAACGACCCGGCGTGTCCCGAGGAGAGGGCGAGCAACCACTCAAAGGCCTCCGCCCCGCGCAGCTCACCGATGCCCAGGCGATCGGGCCGCAGGTGCAGGGCGTGCCGAATGGCATCGCGGGCCGATACCGCGAAGCGGCCCTCGCGGTTGGCCGGTCTGGTCTCCAGTTCGATGACGTGCTGGTGGCATCCGACCAGGAACAGCTCGCGGACCTCTTCGACCACCACGATGCGATCGTCCGGAGGCATCTGGGACACCAGCCAGCGCAGGAGCGTCGTCTTACCGGACCCGGTCGGGCCGGCCACCAGGAATGAGCGGCGGCTATGGGCGATGGCACGCAGATGCCGCTCGGCCGTCGCATCGAACATGCCGCGGCTGAGCAGGGCGTCCGTGGTCCACCGCTCGGGGCGGTGGATGCGGACCGAGATCGAGGGCTCCAGGGAATAGGGGGGAATGGTGAGGCCAATCCGGCAGTGGCCGAGCGTGATGGACTGGAAGGGCTGGGCCAGGGAGAGGTCGCGCCCTCCGGCTGTGGCCAGGTGAAGGGCCAGGTCGAGCGCAGCGACCGGCGATGACAGCGTGCCAGCTGCCAGGAGGGCGTTGTCACGGCAAATCGTGATGGTGTTGCCACAGACGAAGACGTCGGAGACGGCGGGATCATCCAGAAACGGCCGCAGCGGGCCCCAGGGTGCGTCGTGCGGGCTCTCAGCGGAGGGGGCCGCCTCCCGGTTGAAGACGACTGAGCGGCTGGGGCTGCTGGCTGATGCCAATGGCGATCACCTCCTCGAGGCGCAGGTGGCGGAAGAGGTCACGGAACGGCGCCACGACCTGGGCCGGGAGGGGCCGGCCTGCAGCCAGGAGGTCGACTGGTGCCTGGCGCAGCCTGGGCAGGGCGAGTGCGGTTCCGGCCCCCAGCCGGCAACGACCCAGCACCTGGTTGAGGACGCACAGTCCCCCTGGGTCGGCGGGGGAGCGGGGCCGGCCGAGGGCCGGGGCGGAGAGGACGGTAACGGAGCGGCTTTGCGAAGGCTCCCACGGACCGTCGATCACACACACAGCCGGATAGGGCGGCAGGGCCTCGCTGGAGCTGAGTAGCCTCGGCCCGCAGGCGGCTGACAGCTGGGGATGGTCGGTGAGGGACCGGGCGAGCAGGCCGTCGGCGGACCGGTCCACCAGATAGGCCGCCATGCCCCGGGAGAGGCAGTAGAGAAACAGCCCCAGTGCCACCGTGCTCTGACCGATGCTGCCGGAGCGACGCTGGCAGGCGATCACGGTGACCGGCGGCAGGGCAGCGGCGATCAGCCGGAGCAGCGTCTCGCCGGTGAAGGCGCCGCTCAAGAGGTGCCTGACGCCAAGTTTGCGCAGGCCGATCACCGCCGCCGGGTCGCTGCGCGAGTCGGGCAGGATGTAGATGATCTGGCTGGGGGACATGTCGAGAGCCTGAACCAGTGCCAGGGGTCTCGCCGGCATGTCGGGCAGGGTGTGGCTGAGGATGAGCACATCCGGCCGGTGGGCGGCGACGGCATCAGCGACGAGGGCCGCAGACCGCACCTCGGCCACCACCTCCACCGCGCTCTGGGCATCGAGGAAGCGGCAGACGGCGTCCTGATCGAGGACACTGTGCGCCGCCACCAGCACTAAGGGACGCCCTACGAATGCCACGGCAGCACGACCACCTTTCCCCCCGCCAGGGCGTACTCCACCAATTCCGCCGCTCCCAGCGGCAGGCTGACTGAGACGAACGAGCCCTGGGCCGTGGTGAGAACAGCAGCGACCGGTGCCCGTGCGACCAATACCTGGGGAGAGGGCGGGCCGGCCAAGAGCAGCATCACCGCCCCGTGTGCGCCGAGGCCGGGAGGGATGATCGGCAGAGGGATCGTCACCAGCAGGGAGGACGGCGGCGGCTGGGGCTTCGGCATGTGCCTGGTCACGGCCCGGGGCGAGATCACCGTGCCCGGTGCAGCAGCTGCGATCAGGCGCCAGCCGACGGGCGGTGCGGGGAAGGTGCCGCCCGGCACGGCGGCCCCCGCCGCCAGCTCAAGCGGCAGGAGGTCCCGGGCTTCCAGGAGCGTCCCCGCCGGCAGCGGCCGGGCGGCCATCCAGACGGTGCGCCCGGACGGGGGGCCGGGCGGGAAGAGCGCCACCAGGAGAGCCGCCGCCGAGAGAATCACCGGCAGAAGGGACAAGGGCGGTCGCCAGGACCAGATCGAAGCCGGGCGAGCGGTGGTCATTGGAGTGCGTACCTCCCTAACGCAGCGAGACAGGCGTGGTATTGGCGATCGATGACTCCAGGGCACTGAGGCTGATCGTGACCGGCCGCACGCCGCTGTCCACTAAGAGCGCCTCGCCCGGCTCGGCCAGGGACAGCCACTGACTGGGGCGAGCCGACAGGCGGTAGCGCTGGCGGAGCATGCGGAGGTCATCAGGGCTCTGGCGGAACAGCACCAGCAGGCCGGCGTTGGCCAGCAGGAGGCCGCCGTCGTCGGAGAGCAGGAAGTCGCCGACGTTCTGGGTGACACCGGTGAAGCTGACGCCGACCTTTCTGGCCCGCTTCAACAGGGACAGGAGGCTGGATCGCACCTGGCCGTGGCGCAGGAAGAGATGCACCTCATCGAGCGTGACCGAGAGCGGATATCCCTGCTGGCGATGACTGCGCACCCAGTCTCCGACCAGTTCGATCAGGAGCGGAACGGCGGCCGAGACCGTTTCCGAGTCTGCCTGGCTCAGGTTGAAGGCGATCAGGCGGTGATCCGGAAAGCGGCGGAGGGGGGCCGAGAATCCCCTGAGCGGGCCATCCGCATAGGGCCACACCACCGGAAAGAGGGGATCGTCCGCGGGGATCCGCCCCAGCAGGTCGCGAAAGGTGGGTGCCGTGCTGTGCCGGTAGCACTCCGCCAGGAGGAGCCGGAGGCGGAGGACCTCGGCCGGGCCGAGGTTCCCTGCCAAAAGAGCCGGGATGCGCAACAGCTTGCCCTCCACATCCCCTCGGCCGGGAGCGGCCAGGGGATTCAGCTGAGTGCCGCTGGCGCCGATCGGGATCGAGATTCCCTGCAGGTGGCGGACCAGCAGTTCGTACTCGCCTTCGGGATCAAAGACGATGGCTCTCGCATCGGACGCCTCGAGCCGTCGCAGGAGCTCGACCTTGCTAAACGTAGACTTGCCGCTTCCAGGAAGGCCCAGCACGAAGGCGGACGGATTGGTCTGCCAGCGCTGGTGCATGACCAGGCACTGGTGGTCCGAGTCAATGCCGAGGAATAGGTGTCGCTCCTGATCGGCCGCTGGGGCAGCCCACTCGTACAGGCCGAGGTGGGTGAGGGTCTGGGCGTCCAGCATGCGGAGCAGCGGCGGCTCAACCCCGAATCGCTCGCTGAACAGCCTGTGGACGCCGGCCTGCTGGAAGGGGATCGGTGCGAAGGCGAAGCCCAGGCTATGGGCAAGCTGACGAAACATGCGGAGCTCCCTAGACGTGGGCAGACCTGGGAAAGCAGCCGCCACCGCCACCCGGAATAGACGATTGGTGCGCCCGACCAGCTGATCGAGCAGAGCCGCCGCGTCCTCAGCTGGGCGTTTATAGACGGGATCCCTGTGGACATGGGGGCCAAGCGCGCGCAGCCGGTGGCGGAGCAGCCGTGTGGCGTCGGTCACGGCCATGGGAGAGAAGTCGAACAGGAGGTCGAACCGGCCGGGGGCCGTGAACAGGGGGGCGAGCAGATCGATGGACAGTTGAGGTGGCCAGGAAGTGGCCACCAGGAAGGTGACATCACCCTGGGAGCCGCTGATGTGGCGCAGGTGCTCTACAGCGACCGTTCCACCCGGCGCCCGAAGCAGTGGATCCGGCCGGCCAAACCGGAGGTGACGGGCCAAGGGAAGAGGCGTGAGGGCCCCCGGGGTGAGCAGGTGGAGGTCGGCGTGCCTGAGAGTGGCCGGCAGCTGGTGCCCCTCGTCGTAGAGATGGGCGAGGTGCGGCAGCTCGGATAGCTCTGTGTCACTGAGGGGCCGGGAGCGGAACCAGAACCTGAGATCGTGCGGGACGTGGAGGAGAAAGTTCAGGTCCTCTTCCTGGAAGGCAGACCGCTCATCGTCCCCAAGCCAGCGGAGGTGGACGGGGTGAACCAGCTGGCGCATGCGCCTAGGTGCGTCGGACGAGGCGGGGTGCTACGGACCTGGCAGCCGGGCGGCGACGGAGCTGGCGGACGAGCCAGGGAGCGGCCCACATCAGCAGCGTGCGCAGGGCGAAGCCATCCACGGCGGCGAAACAGAGCAGTAGGAACGTCGCCCACAGAGCGGCGGCCAGTGCCATGGCAGCGGTGGAGCCAACGGTCAGTAGCTGGAAGGTGAGCATGGCCAGAGCAATGGCGCAGACGGCTGTCCATCCGTCCAGACCCCACAGCACAGGTTCACTCGACCGCAGCAGGTCCTGGGGGACCGGGTGGTGGGAGGGCATAGGGGCGGCACCTCTGCTTTCGTCTCAAAAGTTCAGCCATTGAGCCGCCGCCGCCCACAGCGGATAGGATCGCCCGCTGCCGCTGATCAGGCGGCGGAAGAGGGCGGGAGCGCGAATCATCAGGTAGAGGGCTGCCAGCCCGACCAGGGCGTTGGCAGGGCCTGGGCCTTCCAGTCCGGAGAGTCCCCTCGATAGCACCAGCACAAAGGCCTGCACCGTCTGAACCAATGTGACGACCACCAGTTCCTCGAAATAACGGGTGCCCACCCTGCGTGTCTCGGGCCAGGCGATCGCCATCATGCCCAGCGGCGAGATGGTGGCCAGAAACATGAGTTCGATGGCGCGGATCAGATAGACAACGGTGAGAGCGATGAGCAACAGCAGGTAGGGTAGCCACAGGACCAAGTCGGCCAGGATCTGTGTGGGCAGCGAAATGGGGCTCAGGTGGATGGCGACCCGGGCGGCGAGAGAGGCGATCAGGGCGTTGTTGAGATGAATCAGGAAGATGCAGATGCGCATGGAGAGAAGGGCCAGCACCGCCGTTAGAGCCAAAGACACCAGCAGCTTGAGCCAGTTGACGGGCGAACCGGTCATGGTGCGGGCCGCCGTGGCAAGGACCAGGATGACGGTGCACACCCCGACCAGCGACAGCGAGAAGTGCCATAGGGTGGACACGATCGGCAGCAGCCAGACGGCTGGGGTGATGGAGACCAGGGGAGCGAGGATGCCGAACACGCTCTGGAGAATGGGCTGGACCGCTGCTGCGATGAGGCTCAAAAGGGTGCACCCTGTCCCGCCCAGGAGTAGACGAGGCGGACCAGGTCCTGGGCGAAGACCACCACCACCAGCCCGCCCACGACGGCCGCCAGATGGCGCCAGGCATGGCTGCGTTGAGCCGGGTTATCGCCGCTGGTCCACAGCAGGTAGCCTCCCCACAGCAAGAACAGCACGCTCGCTGTCCCCAGCCACGCCTGAACGGTGGAGATGACGTTGAGCAGGAAGTGCTGAACCATGACGGTGGCTCCTTTGGCGGGTGCGGTGGACCGACGGCAGGGCCATCTGCAACATCCCTCGCCGCTGGTGCCAAGGGTGCAACGACAGGTGCCAACATCAAACCGCCCCTTCCCAGTGCTGTCTGTGCACGGGAAGGGTTCGCATGGGGCCAGGGCCTACCTCCCCATAAAAAAGTATAGTTTCCAGATACTGGTTATCCGTGGTGGGGGGACCGGAGTGGGCCGATCCTCTCGCTCAGGCCAAAGCGGCGAGATGTGCCTCCAGCTCGGCCAGATCGAAGGCCTGCCCCGGGTTGGCCTGGGCCCGCAGGTAGCGGACCGCACCCGCCCGGTCGATCACAGCGGTGGCGCTCACCTGCAAGGTGCCGAGGAGCAGGCGGCGAAGTCCGAGGGCGTCGTAGATGTGCCTGCCCGGGTCCGCCAGGACGGGGAGCGTGAGAGCCAGCGCGACCTGAAGATGGCGGGCCGTCTTCTCGCCGGAGGGAACCACCACCACCAGCCCGACCTCTCTGTTTTGCCACCTCTCGCCATTGGCGGCCAACTGCCGCACATGCCGCTGGCAGGCGATTCAGGTGGCCGCCCGCATCAGGTGGAACACGGTGAGGCGCCGCTCACGCAACAGGGCTCGCAGCGTCTGCTGCGCATAGTGGGCGTCGAGCACCGGGTCCGGAAGAATCTGACCGACGAGCGCCATACTGGTGGCCTCCTTCCGCTATCCTCCGGGGCGAGTCTGGGAGCCTGGGATTTAAGGAGTGAGCCAAGACGGACGGTGCCAAGATCGCCATCGTGTCCATCCCCGTGTCGGACCAGAGCAGGGCCAAGGAATTCTACTGTCACGGATTAGGTTTCGTTCCACTGCTCGACACGGCCTTCGAGCAGGACGGCCGGACACAGCGCTGGGTGATGCTGGGGCTGCCAGACGGCGGGACGGCCGTCACCCTGGTCACCTGGTTCGAGACGATGCCGGCAGGCGCCCTGCGTGGCATGGTGGTGTCGGTGTCCGACATCGAACAGGCGGCCAGAGAGCTGACGGACCGCGGTGTGGCGGGAGCCAACGCACCGATCCAGGAATCGCCCTGGGGTCGCTGGCTCACGGTCGAGGACCCGGACGGAAACGCCTGGGTGATCCAGCAGGACCGCCGGCCGGCCGCCCACACTGCCTCGCTTTGACACTCGGACCGCCGCTCCCTATACTTACCGCTACAATCCGAATAGTGGCGATGACTGGGGAAGAGTATCGGCTGCGCAGGGTGCAGAGAGCCAGGTGGTGGTGAGAACCTGGTCCCGGCTGGCGAGAAGATGACCCTAGGAGCTGCCGTGAGGCCGGCTTGCCACCGATAGAGGGAGACGGGCCCGATGGCCCGCATAAGCCCGTCCCGGAGGGATGGGGGAAAGGGTGGTACCGCGACTCACGTCGCCCCTGGCAGGGGCGGCGTTTTTGTTTCCTGGAGCGTCCGTAAAGCCGGGGGAGGAAGACATGATGAGCAAGTTTTACATCACGACCCCGATCTACTACCCGAACGATCGGCTGCATATCGGCCACGCCTATACCACCGTCGCCGCCGACGCCCTGGCGCGCTACCACCGCCTGCTGGGGGATGAGGTCTTCTTCCTGACCGGCACCGACGAGCACGGCCAGAAGATCGCCCGCACGGCGGCGGAGGTCGGCCTCAGCCCCCAGGCCTACGTAGACCAGATCGTGGCCACGATTCGCGAGCTGTGGCAGACCCTCGCCATCTCCTACGACGACTTCATCCGCACCAGCGAGGGACGGCACCGGACCGTGGTGCAGGAGGTGTTTCGCCGGCTGGAGGCCCACGGCGATGTGTACAAGGGCACCTATGAAGGCTGGTACTGCACGCCCGACGAGTCGTTCTGGCCAGAGGGCCGCCTGGTGGACGGCAAGTGCCCGGTCTGTGGCCGGGCGGTGGAGCGGGTGCAGGAGGAGAGCTACTTCCTGAGGCTGGCGCCGTACGCCGACACTCTCCGCCAGCACATCGTGGACCATCCGGAGTTCATACAGCCGGACAGCCGCCGGAACGAGATGCTGGCCTTCATCGACCAGGGGCTGGACGACCTGTCCATCTCCCGCACCAGCTTCGACTGGGGCGTGCCGCTGCCCGGCGACCCTGGCCACGTGGCGTACGTCTGGATCGATGCTCTCACCAACTACATCACGGCAGCTGGCTTCGGCTCCGACCCCGCGCGCTTCCAGCGGCTGTGGCCGGCCGACGTCCACCTGGTCGGCAAGGAGATCGTCCGCTTTCACGCCATTATCTGGCCGATCATTCTGCTCGCCCTGGGGCTGCCTTTGCCGAAGACCATCTTCGGTCACGGCTGGCTGCTTCTGGACGACGCCAAGATCGGCAAGTCGACCGGCAATGTGATCGACCCCACCACGCTGGTCACGCGCTACGGGGTGGACGCGGTGCGCTACTATCTCCTGCGCGAGGTGGCCTTTGGTGCCGACGGCTCCTACAGCGAGCCAGCGCTGGTGCTGCGCACCAACGTCGATCTCGCCAACGACCTCGGAAACCTGCTCTCCCGCACCACGGCGATGCTGGAGCGCTTCGCCGGCGGTGTGATCCCCGAACCTGGCCCAGACAGCCTGCTCCGGCCGGTGGCCGAGGCCGCCGTCCTGGAGTGTGAGGCGGCCCTGGCCCGGCTGTCCCTGCCCGATGCCCTGGTGGCGGTGTTCCGCTTGGTCAAGGCGGCGAACAAGGCGATCGAGGACGAGGCGCCGTGGGTGCTCCACCGCCAGGGGGACCCGCGCCTGGCCACGGTCCTCTACGACCTGGCCGAAAGCCTCCGAGTGACGGCGGTGGCGCTCAGGCCGTTCCTGATCGATGCACCCGGAAAGATCTACACCCAGCTCGGCGCCGGCGACATCACGGCCACCAGCTGGCGGGACGTGGCCTGGGGCGGCCTGAGGCCAGGCACCGCCATCCGGCGCGGCCAGCCAATCTTTCCCCGCATCGAGGTGACCACCGCCAGCGAGGCGGTCGGGGGAGCGGCGAAGGAAGAGGCACCTGCCGAGGCAGCAGCCCCCGGCCGGCCGAAGCTGTCCCTGGATGCCTTCAAGCAGCTGGATCTGCGGGTGGCAAGGGTCGTAGCGGCGGAAGCGGTGGCGGGCAGCCGCAAACTGCTGAAGCTGGAACTGGACCTGGGCGGAGAGCGGCGCACGGTGGTGTCCGGCATCTCAGCGCACTATCAGGCGGCGGAGCTCGTGGGCAAGGATGTGGTGGTAGTGGCCAACCTGGAGCCAGCGACCATTTTCGGCATCGCCTCCAGCGGCATGATCCTGGCCGCCCGTGACCAGGACCAGCTTCGGCTGCTGACCGTGGACGGGCCCCTCGCTCCGGGTGCGCCGGTGTCGTGAGCTGGACGGATTCCCACGCCCACCTCTTCGACCCGGCCTTCGACGCCGACCGCGCCGCCGTCCTGAGGCGGGCCCGAGACGCTCAGGTAGGACGGCTGGTGGTGGTGGGATGTGAGCCGTCATCGTGGCAAGAGGTTGTGCACTGGTCGAGCCTGGGCGGGGGTCGGGTCGGGATTCTCGGCCTCCACCCCTCTCTGGCCGAGGAGGTGTCTGATCAGTCCTTGGAGGAGCTGGGGCACCTATTGCCGTCACCAGGGATCCGGGCCCTCGGTGAGGTGGGACTCGACTACCACTGGACTCCCTTCTCGCCAGCCCGACAGAGGCAGCTATTGGACGCTCAGCTGGCCATGGCCGAGGCGGTGGGCCTGCCAGTCGTGATCCACGAGCGGGACGCCTTTCCCGACCTTCTGGCGGCACTGTCAGGTGTCAGGGTCCCGGTGCTGCTGCACTGCTTCTCGCACGGACCAACGGAGGCAGAGGCTGCCCTGGCCAGAGGCTACTTTCTCTCCTTCGCTGGTCCGATCACCTTTCCCAAGGCCGAGACACTGCGCCAGGCGCTGGTCGCATGCCCAGCGGAGCGTCTATTGCTGGAAACCGACGCGCCCTACCTCTCCCCGCACCCGGGGCGCGGCAACCGCAACGAGCCAGCCCGGGTGGCCGTGACTGGAGCTATGGCCGCCCGGGTGCGCCAGGTCAGTCCCGACGAACTGATGGCGTCGGTCAGCGCTGCCAGCCAGGCCTTCTTCGGAGACTTTGAGGAGATGGACGCCAGCTGGCCGGAGGAATAGCCTGGGTCGGCCAGACGAAGATTGTGAAGGAAGGGTATAATCGGCTGGCAGTTGCATCCATATGGCCGAGAGAGACCTGTCGACGACTGGGAGGGAAAGAATGATTTTTACGCGCATAGGCCAGGCCGCCGAAGCGCTCGGGCACGAGTGGCGAGCCGGACTGGGAGCGACGCTGCAGGTCTGGGTGTTTGTGCTCTTGCTGATGGGTGCCGGCGCCGTCCTTTTCTCCGGTGGGCCGATCGGCTCCAAAGAGGCTGCGGCCCAGGTGCATCAGGCCAAGCCTCTGGCCATCACCGTCCTGTTCAACCGTGGCCCATCGCTGCACGTCAGCACCGAGGCCCGCACCGTGGGTGGGGCCCTCAGTCAGATCGGGATCCCGCTTGGCGCCAACGTGGTGGTCAGTCCTGGCCTCGGCCAGACTCTGACCGCCGGCGAGACGATCCATGTCACCGCCGCCTCGGCACAGCCGATCTCCCTGACCACCGCCTTGTCCTACCCGGTGATTCAGGTGGCTGACAAGACGCTGGCCAGAGGGTTGAGCGTCCTCGTGCAGGGCGGGCAGAGCGGGCTTGACACCAGCCTGAGCCAGCCGAGCCTGGCCTTCGGTGCTCCGGGCCCCAGTCAGGTGCTCCGCCCCGGCACCATCCGGCGGGCAGTGCCGGAACTGGTGCTGGTGGGGACGACGCCCCTTGCCGCCGATACCTATCACGGGGCCTACCTGAGTGCATTCACGGTCAAGGCCACCGCCTACTGGCGGAATCCGGAATACTCCAACGGGCGGACTGCCACCGGGGCCAAGGTGGCCTTTGGCTCCATCGCCGTTGACCCCGCCGTGATCCCGCTCGGCAGCCGGCTCTTCGTCCAGGGCTATGGCCTGGGTGTGGCCGATGACACCGGATCCGATGTGATCGGGCTGCACGTCGACCTCTACTTTCCAACCCTGGCCGAGGCCAGGGCCTGGGGTCTGCGCTATGTGACCGTATACGTCATCTCGCGCGGATGACCGGACGGCCCGCGCCGATACCGGCCAGCCTCCGCCAGCTGCTGCCAGACCCATCGTTCCGGCCCCAGCCCGGCTGGGGCCAGAACTTCCTGCTCGATCAGCGCATCGCCCAGCGCATGGTGGACGCGTTGGAACCGGCACCCGGTCAGAGGGTGCTTGAAATCGGACCTGGCACCGGCAGCCTGACCAGGCTCCTGCTGGCAACTCAGGCGGCGGTGGCCGCCATCGAAATCGACCGGCGGCTCGAGACGGCGCTGGGACCGCTGACCCAGCAGGGACTGCGGCTGACCTGGGGCGACGCCCTGGCCCTGGACTGGCAGGAGGTGCTGGGCGGGGCGGTCGAGGAGGCCCTGATCGTCTCCAACATCCCCTATGCCATCTCCGGTCCGCTGCTGGTGCGCATCGTGAAGAGCCGCCCCAGGTGCGCCCTGGTGATGGTGCAGGCGGAGGTGGCAGATCGGTTGCTGGCTCCAGTCGGCGACAGCCGGCGGGGCTCGTTGACCCTGGTCCGCGAAGCCCATGCCCACGCCGAGCTCCTGTTCCGGGTGAAGGGGGCGGCCTTCTGGCCGGCCCCAGAGGTGACCTCGGCGGTGCTCAGGCTCTGGCCGAGAGCGGCCGCGGTCGAGCAGGGAGCGGAGTGGATCTGGACGAATCTCTTTCACTACCGGCGCAAGACCGTCCGGCGGAGCCTCCAGGAGGCGTTTTCGCTCAGCCCCAAGGAGGCCCTCGCCATCTTGGCGGAGGCAGGGCTGGACTCCCGGCTGAGACCGCAAGAGCTGCCCCTCGGTGCGTTTGAGTCTCTGGCCCGATTGCTGCCCCGACGAGAGGACTGATCTGGGTGCCCGAGCTGTTCTTCATCAGCCCGACCAAGGGCCGGATCGACTACGGCGCCATGATCGCCGACATCCTCAGCTACATCGCCTCTGACCCGGACTCGCCGCACAAACTGATCGTCGGCACCGACTCCCAGGTGACGCGCGAGGAGGTCGTGTTCGTCACCGCCGTGGTCTGCCACCGCGTCGGCAAGGGCGCCCGCTTCTACTACCAGAAGGAGCACCGTCGGCCGATCCGTTCCCTCCGGCAGAGGATCTTCTACGAGGTCTCGCTGTCTCTGCAGCTGGCCGGGCGGGTGGCGGGAGACATGGCCAAGGCCGGCAGCACGGTCAACAACCTGGAGATCCACCTGGACATTGGGCAGCAGGGAGCTAGCTCCGAGCTGATTCGGGAGATCGTGGGCATGGTCAGCGGCAGCGGCTTCGACGCCAAGATCAAGCCGGATTCCTTCGGCGCCTCCAAGGTGGCCGACAAGTTCACCAAGTAGCGACGAGGCAGGCCGGCGCGGTGCCTTTTCTCCGTCAGGTGCGCCTCCTGCCTTGACACCGGGGAAGTGAGTCGCTACAATGCTTCGCCCTTGACAGATTAGCCCCGGCACGTTAGTCTATTCACAAGTTCGGCGCGCCATATGGAAAGGGTGCAGTTCTACGGCAGCTAGGCGCATCTTGGCTGACATCAAGCGGGATCTGGACGGATTGATCGGCGAGCGCATCCGGTTGCGTGCCAATCGGGGGCGGCGGCGGATCGACGAGAAGGAGGGCGTTCTGGAGAAGACCTACCAAAGCATTTTCGTGATTCGGCTGGACGAGGCCGGTTCGGTGTCGCGGCGTGTCTCCTTCAGCTACGCCGATGTGCTGACCGAGACGGTGGCGCTGGAAGTCGCCTCCGGCGAGGGTGAGTACCATCCGGTCGTGGTCGCCGAGTAGTCTATTTCCCAACGCCACAGGCGGCCGTATGGCCGCCTGCTTCGCGCCTGCCCCGGCTCATCCCGCAGAGGGCCGGCTTAGCCGGTGCTGACGGTTGCGGCTCCGGCCAAGCTGAATCTGTCCCTGGACGTGCTGGGGACGCGCCAGGACGGTTACCACGAGATCCGATCGGTGGTCCAGACCGTGTCCCTGTGCGACCAGGTGCGGCTCAGGGCGGCGCCAGGACTGGTGGTGGACTCGCCGATCGCGCCGCCGACAGCCGACCTGGCGTGGCGGGCGGCCACCCTTTTGCAGCAGCGATACCAGGTGCGCTCCGGCGCACACATCGCCCTCGACAAGGCGATCCCCATCGGCGCCGGCCTGGGCGGCGGCAGCGCTGACGCGGCGGCGGTGCTGGTCGGTCTCAACCAGCTGTGGGAGCTTGGTCTCAGCGCCAGCGAACTGACCCTGGTGGCTGCCGAACTGGGCTCGGACGTGCCGTTCATGATCCAGGGCGGCACGGCGCTGATCGAGGGCCGCGGCGAGAGGGTCACCCAGCTCAGGGCGCCGGGCCACCCCTGGTTCGTCGTCGCCATGCCAAAGATGGAGCTGTCCACCGCTGAGGTGTACGCCCGGGCCCGGCCAGGCGATGGCCGGCGCAGCGAGCGCCTGCTGGCCGAGATGGCAAGCGGGACCTGGCAGCCGGCTGGCAACGATCTGACCGAAGCAGCATGGGAGGTTCTGCCCATGCTCGGCGCCCTGACCGATGGTCTCGCTGCCCGCGCCGGCGTGCGGCCGGAGCTGACCGGCAGCGGCAGCGCCCTGTTCTGGCTGGTGCCGTCGCGGAAGGCGGGTCAGGAACTGGCGGCCAGGCTGCCCCCGGGCCTGGTCGTGCGGGTGGTGGAGGCTGTGGAGGAGAAGTCTGTGGAGCGGGCGAAAGCCACGGCGGACCGAGGGAGGGACCGGGGTGCTGACTGACGCCGTTCTGCTCGCCGGCCGCCACAACCGGGGTCCCCTGCTGGGTGTGTCAAACGCTCCCTGGGAGGCACTGGTGCCGATCGGGGGGCGGCCGATGGCCGCCTGGGTGGTGGACGCCGCCTTGGCGTGCTCCGGCATCGGCAGGCTGGCGGTGGTGGGACCGGCCGAGCTGCGGCTGGCAATTGCCGATCGGGCCTCGGAGCGGCTGGTGATGGTGGCGCCTGAGGGCTCCATGTTCGACAACCTGAGGCGGGGCGTGGCTGCCCTGGGCGATCCCGAGGAGCTGATCCTGATCCTCACCTCGGACATCCCGCTGGTGCGCCCTGGCATGCTGGAGGTATTCCTGGACCGGGCGCTGGCCAGGAAGCCGCGGGCGGACTTCTACTACCCGGTGGTGCCCAAGGAAGCGGTGGAGCTGCGCTTTGGCAAGAGTCACCGCACATACGTCCGCCTGCGCGAGGGCGTCTTCACCGGCGGCAACGTGGCGCTGGTCCGCCCCGGCGTGCTCGACCGCATGGCCCATGAGGTGGAGACGTTCATGGCGCTGCGCAAGTCGCCGCTCAAATTGGCTAGGCGCCTGGGCTGGCCGTTCCTGCTCCGCTTCCTGATTGGCCGCCCCACCATCAGCCAGGTCGAGGCCCACTTCTCGGCCCTGTTCGGCGTCCGCGGCCAGGCCGTGATCGTGACCGACGCCGAAATCGGCGTCGACGTCGACAAGCCCGAGGATGTGGCGCTCTGTGAGGCGGTGCTGGCCCATGCCTGAGCCAGGTGAGCTGGGTGGGGCGAAGACGAGCCGCCCCATCCGGCTGGTGCGTCTGGTCAACCGGTTGATGGCAGACCCCGGCGTCAGCATCAGGCTGCAGGAGCTGGGGGCTGCCACAGGAGCCGCCAAGTCCACCCTGTCCGAGGACGTGGCGACCATCGACCGGGCGCTGGAGGCCGAGGGCCGCGGCTATGTGGAGCGCACCCTCGGCCCGGCCGGCGGTGT
The DNA here is from genome assembly GCA_021803575.1 of Bacillota bacterium. GTDB lineage: Bacteria > Bacillota > Sulfobacillia > JAJZYS01 > JAJZLH01 > JAJZLH01. Next base: position 26,939 of record JAJZLH010000065.1, read on the forward strand.
GCGCTACCTGCCTTTTCCAGCGCCAGACAAGACCGAAGCGGCGCTCGACGAGCTGGCCACCGAGCTGTCCCGCCCGGAGCGGCGACTGCAGGGCGGCTTTTTGTACCTGACCGACATCGTCTTTTCCCCGCAGTGGGTGTCGCGGCTCGGTGAGATCTTCGCCTCCCTGTTCGCCGCCGGTCAGCCGGACATGGTGCTGACGGTGGAGACCAAGGGCATCCCGCTGGCCCTGATGACGGCCCGGGCCCTCGGTATCCCTCTGGCCGTGGCCCGCCGCGAGGCGGGCATGACGGAGGGGCCGGCCCTGGGGCTGAACTACCTGTCCGGCACCGCCCGCCGCATGGGCACCATGACCCTGGCCCGGCGCGCCGTCCCGGAGGGGTCGCGGGTGCTGATCATCGACGATTTCCTGAAGGGCGGCGGCACCGCCCGCGGCCTGGTCGACATGATGGCCGAGTTCAACGCCGAGGTGACCGGAATTGGGGTCCTGATCGCCACAAAAGACCCCGAAGAGAAGCTGGTGGACGACTTCGTGGCACTGCTCGAACTCGCCGCCGACAATGACAGCGCCGGTGCGGCCTTCCAGTTGACCAGACAGCTCAAGCTGGCGCCCAGGCGCTCTGGCGGGAGGGCCTGATGTTGGAAGCGGTGGTGCTGGCAGCCGGCGAGGGCAAGCGCATGCAGTCGGCGCTGCCCAAGGTGCTGCACCCGGTGCTGGAGGAGCCGATGCTGGCGCACGTGCTGCGCGCCTTGACCGGGGCTGGGCTGGCACGGCCGCTGGTGGTGGTCGGGCCGGGGGCCGAGGCGGTGGAGGAGGCGTTTTCCGGACAAGCCGTATTCGCTCGCCAGGACCCGCCCAGAGGGACCGGGGACGCCTTGCGGGTGGCGCTTGACCACCTGGGCGGGGACGGCCCGCTGCTCGTGATCCAGGGTGACACGCCGCTGTGGCGGCCGGAGACGCTCAGGGCGTTCTTGGCCGACATGGCCGGCAAGGGCTCAGGCCTCGCCTCGGCCGAGGTTGAAGACCCCCGTGGCTACGGCCGTATCCTGCGTCAGGACGGCCGCTTCCTCGGCATCGTCGAGGAGCGGGACGCCAAGCCGGGGCAGCGGCGGATCCGCGAGGTGAACGCCGGGCTCTACGTGCTGGACCGCGCCCGGGCCAGAAGCCTGGTGACGAGGCTGAGCACCGCCAACGCTCAGGGTGAGTTCTACCTGACTGACCTGTTCGGGCTCTTGGCGAAAGGCGAGCCGGTGGAGGTGTGGCGGCTGGCCGACCCCGCCGAGATGCACGGCGTCAACGACCGCCGGCAGCTGGCGGCGGCCAGTGCCATCCTGCGGCAGAGGGTGGTGGAGTACTGGCTGGACCACGCTGTCAGCATCTGTGACCCGGCTACCACCTGGATCGGGGCCGCGGTGGAGATGGAGGCAGATGTGGTGGTCGACCCCGGCGCCAGAATCCTCGGTCACAGCCGGATCGGCCGGGCCAGCCGGATCGGCCCCATGAGCGAGGTGACCGACGCGGTGATCGGCCACTCCTGCCGCATCCACAGCTCGGTGGTGGAGTCCTCCACCGTGGGCGACCGGGTGACGATCGGCCCCCTGGCCCACCTCCGGGCCGGCTGCGTGGTCGGCGACGATGTGGAGATCGGGAACTACGCCGAGCTGAAGAACACCCGGATCGGGCCCGGCAGCAAGGCGCACCACCACTGTTACCTGGGTGATGCCGAGATCGGTTCTGGGGTGAACATTGGCGCCGGCGCCATCACGGTGAACTATGATGGTAGGGCGAAGCACCGGACGCTGATCGGAGACGGCGCCTTCATCGGTTGCAACGCCAACCTGATTGCGCCGGTGACGATTGGGGCCCACGCCTATGTGGCGGCCGGCTCGACCGTGACCCAGACCGTCCCGGCCAGCGCCCTGGCCGTGGCCAGAGAGCGCCAGCGCAACATCGAAGGCTGGGCCGACCGCCGATCGGGAAGCCGCAAGGAGGAGTGAGGGTGGCCCTGGCCCACGGCGACCTGAAGATTTTCACAGGTTCGGCCAACACCAAACTGGCTGAGTCCATGGTGCGCCATCTTGGCACCCGGCTCGGCGAATGCCTGGTCGGCCGCTTCACCAACGGCGAAGTCCGGGTCATGCTGCAGGAGAATATCCGCGGCGCTGACGTGTTTCTGGTACAGCCCTTGTGCCACCCGGTCAACGAGAACCTGATGGAACTCCTGGTGATGCTCGACGCCTGCCGGCGGGCTTCGGCCAGGCGGCTGACGGCTGTGGTGCCTTACTACGCCTATGCCCGCCAGGACCGCAAGGCCCGCGGCCGGGAGCCGATCTCAGCCAAGCTGGTGGCCAATCTGTTGGTCACGGCCGGGGCCGACCGGGTCCTGACCATGGACCTGCACGCCCCCCAGATCCAGGGATTTTTCGACATCCCGCTCGATCACCTGAAGGCGGCCCCGATCCTGGCCGCCTACCTTAAGCAGCGCGACCTGTCCGACGCCGTGGTGGTGGCCCCGGACGCCGGGTCCGGGAACCGGGCCCGGGAGATGGCCGAGATCCTGGACGTGCCGATCGGCTTCATCGACAAGCGCCGCACCGAACCGGGCAAGAGCGAAGTGATGAACATCATCGGTGAGGTGGAAGGCCGCACCGCCCTCATGATCGAGGATATGATCGACTCAGGCGGTACCATCCTGGAGTCGGCGCACGCGCTCTTGGAGCGGGGCGCCAAGGCGGTGGTGGTGGCCTGCACCCATCCCGTGCTGTCCGGGCCCGGCCTGGAGCGGGTCATGCAGGGGCCGTTCGCCGAAGTGATCGTCACCGACTCGATCCCGCTGCCGATCGAGCCGCCGGAGCGGATCAAGGTGCTGTCGGTGGCGCCGCTGCTGGGGGACGCCCTCTGGCGCATCCACCAGGACCTGTCGGTCAGCGAACTGTTCTAGGAGAAATCGGCTTTCCGAGTATGAAGGAGGAGACAGGGATGGCGGAGAGACACACAGGACACACCCAGATCGATTGTGAGGCCAGGGATACCGGCAGCGCCGCTGCCAGGCGGCTGCGCCGGGCAGGCCTCATACCGGCGGTCGTGTACGGCGGCAAGGGGGAGTCGGTGGCGGTGGCGGTGGAGTCGGCCAGCCTGAACAAGGCGCTGGCCGCCCACACCGGTCCGGTGCTGGAGGCCACCCTGCCCGGGGGCGACAAGGCCCGGCTGCTCGTGCGCGAGGTCTTCCGCTACCCTTTGGACGGCCGCATCTGGCACGTCGACTTTCAGCGCGTGCTGGCCGGGCAGACCATCCGTTCGGACGTCTCGGTGGCACTGGACGACGAGTCTGTGATCATCAAGAAGGGCCTGATCCCGTCCTGGAGCCTGACCCACGTCCACATCGAGGCCGCGCCGGACGCCTTGCCGGAGGCGCTGCACATCTCGGCGCTGGAGCTGGAGTTCGGCTCGCACGTCACGGCAGGGGACATCCCGATGCCGGCCGGTGTCAAGCTCTTGACGGCGCCTGACACGCTGGTCCTGAGCGTGGTGGCGCCGAGGGTTGAGGCTGAGCCGGTGGCCGAGCCGGCGGCCCAGGCGCCTGAGGAGGAAGCGGCCGAGACGCCGGATGAGGGAAACTAGGCTCGTCGTCGGCCTGGGCAACCCAGGCCTGTTCTACCGAGGCACCAGGCACAACCTCGGATTTGTGGTGGTGGAGGCACTGGCTGCCCGCCACCGGGCCGGCTTTCGCCGCCGTGCCTACAACGGCCGCTTCACCACCATCAGGGTGGGCGGCCGCGAGGTGGCGCTGCTCCTGCCCCAGACCTTCATGAACATGTCAGGCGACGCCGTGCGTCTGGCGGCGGCGGCGCTGTCAGTGGCCCCGGAAGAGGTGGTGGTGGTGATGGACGACATCGACCTGCCGCCCGGCGCCCTGCGCCTGAGAGCGGCCGGATCGGCCGGTGGCCACAACGGGCTGGAGTCGATCATCCAGGCACTGGGCAGTGACCGGGTGCCACGCCTGCGCGTCGGCATCGGCAGACCGACCGATCAGATGGTGGTGGAGTGGGTGCTGGGCTACCCGTCGGCAGCCGACCGCCAGCGGCTCCATCGGGCGGTGCCGAAGGCGGTGGCGGTGCTGGACACCTTGATCGCAGGCGGACTTGAGGCCGGTCAGCGCCTGGCTACGGAGAGCAGCCAGGAGGAATGAAGGGCAACCGGCTGCCTGATCTCTTGGGGGCGGTGGCCAGCTGGCCGGAGGTGGCTGAACTCGCCGCCTCCCTAGAGCGGCCGGGCCGGCCCCAGACCCTGGTGGGCCTCAGTGGGTCTGCGCTGCGCCTCATCACCGCAGCCCTGGCCCGCTCCGGCCCGCGCACGGTGCTGGTGGTGGTGCCAGGCGAGGCCCAGGCAGACGAGGTCCGTCAGGACCTGGAAAGCCTTGGTCTGGCCGATGCCGTGATCTTCCCGCCGCACCCGGTGCTGCCCTATGAGGTGCTGGCCGAGAGCCGCCACGCCCAGGACCGGCGCATCGCCGTGCTCAGCCGGCTGGCCCAGGGCGGCCCATCGGTGATCGTGGCGCCCTTGGAAGCGGTGGCCGGGCGCATGATGCCACAGGCTATCTGGCGGGATCACATGCTGTCGCTCAGCCGCCACCATGAGGTCGACCTCGGGGCCCTGATCCGGCGGCTGGGGACGCTCGGCTACGAGCGGGTCAGCCGGGCGGAGGCCACGGGCCAGATGGCCGTGCGCGGCGGCATCATCGACCTCATCGATCCCGCGGCGGGACCGCTCCGGCTGGAGTTCGACGGCGAACGCCTGGAGTCGGTGCACCGCTTCGAGATCAGTTCGCAGCGCTCGACGGTGTCGCTGTTGGAGGTAGAGATCGTCCCCGCCGATGAGGTGGTGGTGGGCCAGGCCGAGGCGGCGCGTGGCCTCAGCCGCATCCGGCGGGATCTGGCAGAGCGCACAGCTGCGCTCCGGGCGACCGGCCGGGCGCAGGCGGCGGCCCACCTCAGCGAACGGATCGGCCACCTGATGGAGAGCTGGCAGGGAGCCCCTACCGGCCGTTCCGCCGCCCGTTTTCTGCCCTACTGGTACCCGCCCGCCACCCTGATTGACGCCCTGCCGGACGATGCCCTGGTGGTGCTGGAAGAGGCAGACCGCCTGCCCCAGACCGGCGAGCACCTGGAGCGGGAGGCGGCGCACCGGACGGAGGCGCTCCTGGCCGAGGGCAGCCTCCTGCCAGCCCAGGGCGAGATCCTGGTCTCCTACCACGCCCTGGAGCAGGCGATGCGGACCAGGGCGCTTCTCGCCTGCCAGCAGCTGTTCCATCGAGCCCATGGCGGGGCGGTGCGGGCGATCGAGATGCGGTCCGGCGAGCGCTACGGCGGTCGGTGGGAGTTGGTGCTCGAGACGTTGGCCCGGGCACAGCGCGACCAGGAGGCCGTGCTGATCATCGCGGCGACGGCGGAGCGGCTGGAGATGACCCGCGCCCGGCTGGAAGACGCCGACATGGCCGTGGCGGTGGCTGAGGGGGCCTTCTTGCCGCCGCCCGGGAAGGTCGGCGCCTTTCTGGGCACGCTGTCCCAGGGCTTCCTCCTGCCCGGCTTGCACCTGCGCGTCCTCACCGACAGCGAACTGTTCGGCAGCGAGCGCCGGGCCCGCCGCCGGCTGCCGGCGGCTGCCGGCGAGCAGATCACCTCGCCCTTGCAGCTGCGCCAGGGAGACTACGTGGTGCACGTCCAGCACGGGATCGGCCGCTACCTGGGGCTAACCGCCATGGTGGCCGGGGGCGTCAAGCGCGACTACCTGATCGTGGCCTACGCCGACGGCGACCGGCTGTATGTGCCAACCGACCAGATCCGCCTGGTCCACCGCTACGTCGGTCAGGAGGGGCGGGAGCCCCGCATCTACCGTCTGGGCGGCGCCGACTGGGAGCGGGTCAAGACCCGGGTCAAGGCATCGGTGCAGGCGATGGCCGAGGACCTCCTTCGCCAGCAGGCGCTCCGGCAGGCGGCCCAGGGACTGCGGTGCGGCGCCGACACGCCCTGGCAGCGCGCCCTGGAGGAGAGCTTTGCCTACGAGGAGACCCGCGACCAGGTGCGGGCCATGGCTGAGATCACCGCTGACCTGGAGAGCGGGCGGCCGATGGATCGCCTGTTGCTGGCCGACGTCGGCTATGGCAAGACCGAGCTGGCGATCCGGGCCGCCCTGAAAGTGGTGGCGGAAGGCGCCCAGGTGGCAGTGCTGGTGCCGACCACCATCCTCGCCCAGCAACACTTCCAGACCTTCAGCGAGCGGCTGGGGTCCTTGCCGGTGTCGGTGGACGTGCTGTCCCGATTCCGCGGCGCCGCCGAGCAGCGGGCCACCCTCAGGCGCCTGGCCAGCGGACAGCTGGATGTGATCATCGGCACGCATCGCCTGCTCAGCCGGGATGTCACCTTTCACCGGCTGGGTCTGATCGTGGTCGACGAAGAGCAGCGCTTCGGCGTCGGCGACAAGGAACGGCTGAAGGCGCTCAAGGCAGGCGTGCACGTCCTGACCCTGACCGCCACGCCTATCCCGCGCACCCTGCAGATGGGGTTTTTCGGGCTGCGGGACATCTCCCGCATCGACACACCGCCGGAGGACCGGCGGCCAGTGGAGACGGTGGTGGCCGAGTTCGATGCCGATCTGGTGCGCGACGCCATCTACCGTGAGCTTGACCGCGGCGGGCAGGTCTTCTACGTGCACAACCGGGTGGAGAGCATCGGCGCGGCACTGGGCCGCCTCACGGCCCTCACCCCGGAAGCGAGGGTGATGCTGGCGCACGGGCGGATGGGCGAGGGCGAGCTGGAGGAGACAATGATGGCCTTTCAGAACGGCGACGCCGACGTGCTCCTGGCCACCACCATCGTCGAGTCCGGACTGGACATCCCGAACGTCAACACCCTGATCGTGGAGGACGCCGACCGGCTGGGCCTCGGTCAGATGTACCAGCTCAGGGGCCGCATCGGCCGCTCCCACCGCCAGGCCTTCGCCTACTTCACCTACCGCACGCACCGTGCCCTGAGTGAGGAGTCAGAAAAGCGCCTGCGTGCCATGCGCGAGTTCACGGAGCTGGGCGCCGGCTTCCAGATCGCCCTGCGCGATCTGGAGATCCGCGGCGCCGGCAACATCCTGGGGCCAGAACAGCACGGATTCATGCTGGACGTGGGGCTCGACCTGTACAGCGAACTGCTCAAGGAGGCGGTGCGGTCTTTGGCCGGACAGGAGGCCGAGGAGCGCCCCGTGCCTGTGATCGAGCTGCCGGTCGACGCCTACATTCCCGACCAGCTGGTGCCGGACGGCCGGGAGAAGGTGGCGCTCTACCGGCGTCTGGCCGGCTGTGACAGTGAGGCGGTGGTGGACGATCTGGAGGCGGAAATTCATGAGCGCTTCGGCGAGCCGCCGCCGCCGGTGCTGGCGCTCCTGGCGGTGGCCAGGCTCAGGATCCGGGCCAGCCTGCTCGGCCTCAGGGCCATCCGCCTGGTCGGGGCGGGCGTGCGCATCGAGGTCGGGCCCACGCCGCGCCTGGACCCCCTGCGCGTGGTGGGCCTGGCGGTGGACTTCAAGGGGCGGATCAGCGTGCATGAGGGCAAGGAACCGCACATCTCGCTTCGGCCCCAGGCCCAAGAGGGCCCGGCGCTCTTGGCCGAGGTGGGGCGGGTGCTGGAGTTCCTGGCCGGGAAGCCTGCCATGGACCACGCCTGAGCGCTTTGTGCGCTGGCGGCGTTGTGCTACACTCCGGCTGGATCAAGGCCTGCCACGGGCGAGGTGGGAACCCTGTTAGCACTCTACCTTCCCATCGTGATTTACTTCACGATTTCCCTGCTGGTGTGCATCGGCATCATGGGCGCCTCCCACGTCATCGGCCGGCCGAGGCGCCGGCAGTCGGCCGCCAAGCTGGCTCCCTACGAGTCAGGGATCGTGCCCAAGGCGCAGCTCGGACCGAGGTTCTCGATCAAGTTCTACCTGGTGGCCATGCTCTTTCTGATCTTCGACGTGGAGGCCGTGTCGTTCTACCCGTGGGCCGTCCTGATGCGGCAGCTCCGGCTGTACGGACTTTTGGAGATGGGCCTGTTCATCGTGGTGCTGGCCATCGGCTACGCCTATGTCTGGAAGCGGGGGGGATTCCAGTGGGATCGCTAGAAGACCGCCCGTTTCTGCTCACGTCGGTGGACCGCATGCTGCGCTGGGCGCAGAAGAATTCGATCTGGCCAGCCCAGTTCGGACTCGCCTGCTGCGCCATCGAGATGATGTCGACGGCTGCCGCCCGCTTCGATCTGGCCCGTTTTGGCGCTGAGGTGATGCGGGCCTCGCCCCGGCAGGCCGACCTGATGATCGTGGCCGGGCGGGTGGCGCAGAAGATGGCACCGGTCCTGCGCCAGATCTACGACCAGATGCCGGACCCGAAGTGGGTGATCTCGATGGGCGCCTGCGCCTCCTGCGGCGGCGTGTTCAACAACTACGCCATCCTGCAGGGCGTGGACCGGGTGGTGCCGGTGGACGTGTACGTGCCGGGCTGCCCGCCCACGCCGGAGCAGCTTCTGGACGGCATCATCAAGCTGCAGCAGAAGATCACGGCCGGCGGCATCCCAGCCAACCGGGGCCATGCTCTGGCCCAGACGGCAGGGCGGCCATGACGGCGACCGGCGTGTCGGCTGCCCTCTTGGAGGCCTTTCCCGATGTGCAGGAGGAAGCCGCATCCGGCCACAGCCTCCTGGTGGCGCCGGTGGAGCGCCTCGTGCCGCTCTTGGAGGCCCTGAAGGGCGACGGCTACACCCTGCTGGTGGATATCGGCATGATCGATCACTGGTCCCAGGGGCGGGTGCCCAGGTTTGACCTGGTGTACATCCTGAGGCGGCCGAAGAGCGGCGAGGCGGTGTGGGTCAAGGTCAAGGTGGCGGACGGTGAGACGCCACCCAGCGCCATCTCCGTCTTCCGAGGCGCCGACTGGCCGGAGCGGGAGATCTACGACCTGTTCGGGATCTCCTTCCAGGGCCACCCCAACATGGCCCGCATCCTGATGCCGGAGGACTGGGAGGGCCACCCCCTGCGCCGGGACTACCCCCTGGTCGGCACCAAGCCCTCTCCGCCGCTGGCCCGGGAATAGGAGCATGGACGTGGCTGAGGAGAAACGATCGCTCACCCTGAACATGGGGCCGCAGCACCCGTCGACGCACGGCGTGCTGAGGCTGGTGCTGGAGCTGGACGGCGAGGTGGTGCGGCGCTGCGAGCCGGTGATCGGCTACCTGCACACCGGCATTGAGAAAACGGCTGAGAACCTGACCTACAACCAGGCAGTGACCGTGATCGACCGCATGGACTACCTGTCGCCTTTGACCAACAATCTGGCCTACGTGTTGGCTGTGGAGAAGCTCCTGGGCATCACGGTGCCCCCCCGCACCCGCACCATCCGGGTCATGTTCTCCGAGCTGTCCCGCATCGCCAGCCACCTGGTGTGGCTGGGCACGGCGGCGATGGACATGGGCGCAATGAGCGTCTTCTTCTACTGCTTCAGGGAGCGCGAGAAGATCCTCGACCTGATCGAGATGACGGCCGGCACCCGCATGAACCCGAGCTACTTCCGGGTTGGCGGTCTGTTGGCGGACCTGCCGGATGGCTTTTCAGACAAGCTTGGGGCCCTCTTGGATGAGTTCCCGACCTGGCTCCAGAACTACCGTGACCTCCTGGGCAGCAACCTGCTCTGGGTGGAGAGATTGCGCGGAGCGGCGGTGATCTCCAAGGAGGACGCCCTGGCCTACGGGCTGACCGGCCAGACCTTGCGCTCCACCGGGGTCGACCTCGACCTCAGAAAGGCCCAGCCCTACTCCGGGTATGAGGACTTCACCTTCAACGTGCCGGTGCGCCAGCATGGCGATGCTTACGACCGCTACGAGCTGCGCCTGGAGGAGATGGTGGAGAGCGCCGGCATCGTGCGCCAGGCCATCGAGCGGCTGCCGGACGGACCATGGCACATCGACGACTGGCGGATCTTCCCGCCGGACAAGCACCAGCACGTGGAGCGGGACATGGAGGCCTTGATCTACCACTTCAAGCTCTTCACCCAGGGGTTCAAGGTGCCGCCCGGGGAGGCCTACCAAGGTGTGGAGGGCCCCCGCGGCGAGATCGGCTGCTACGTCGTGGCCGACGGCACGGCGCGGCCGATGCGGGTCAGGGTGCGGGCACCGTCCTTCTACAACCTGCAGTCCTTGCCGCTGATGGTGAAGGACCGGCTGATCGCCGACCTGATCACCGCCATTGGCTCCATCGACATCGTGTTGGGAGATGTGGATAGATGACAGAGGCCCTCAGGCACCAGTGTGAGGCGATCAAGCGGGCATACCCGGACGCCGACTCCGCACTGATCCCCATCCTGCACGCCTTGCAGGACGCCTACGGGTCGATCACCCCCGAGGCGGTGGAGGACGCTGCCCAGCTGATGAATCTCTCACCGGCCCAGGTGGAGGGTGTCACCTCCTTCTACACCCTGTTCCATCGCCAGCCGCACGGGCGCTTTCACCTCCAGGTCTGTGACAACCTGTCCTGCCGCCTTCGGGGCAGCGACCAGCTCCTGGCGCACCTGGCCGAGCGGTGGCACCTGGAGCCGGGAGCTCCCAGCCGGGACGGGCTCTTCTCGCTGGAGCGGGTGGAGTGCCTGGCCGCCTGTGGCTATGCCCCGGCGGCCCAGATCAACCTGCGTTACTATTACCGCCTGACACCGGAGAAGGCTGACCGGCTGTTGGCGGAGCTTGAGGACGGGAAGGAGGCCAGCGGTGAGCGAGTGTAGGGTCCTGCTCGCCAACGCCGACGTGGAGGGCATCGAGAGACTGCCCGTCTATGAGGCGCACGGCGGCTACCGGACGCTCAGAAAGGGCCTGACCGAGATGACGGCGGCCGACGTCGCCAAGGAGGTTCTGGACTCCGGGCTGCGCGGCCGCGGCGGTGCCGGCTTTCCCACCGGCCGGAAGTGGAGCTTCCTGCCCAACGACGGCCGGCCCCGCATCCTGGTCTGCAACGCCGATGAGGGCGAGCCGGGCACCTTCAAGGACCACTATCTGATCCACCGCCTGCCCCACCTCCTGCTCGAGGGCATGATCCTCTCCGCCTACGCCATCGGAGCGGGGCGAGCCTTCATCTACCTGCGCGGCGAGTTTCTGCAGGGCTACGAACTGCTGGAGGCGGCGATGGCGGAGGCCCACGAGGCGGGGTATCTGGGCGAGCACATCCTGGGCACGGACTACTCGCTGGACCTTTGCCTCTACCGCGGTGCCGGCGCCTACATCTGCGGCGAGGAGACGGCGCTGCTCGACTCCCTGGAAGGCAAGCGCGGCATCCCCCGCATGAAACCGCCCTTTCCGGCCACAGCCGGCCTCTATGGTCTGCCCACGGTTGTGAACAACGTGGAGACCCTGGCGGCGGTGGTGCCGATCGTGGCCGAGGGAGCCCAGTGGTATCGCACCATGGGCACCGAGAAGAGCCCCGGCACCAAGATCTACTCGATGTCAGGATGCCTCGAGCGGCCCGGCAACTACGAGTTCCCGATGGGGACGCCGCTCAGCGAACTGATCGAGGCGGCGGGCGGTCTGTTGCCGGGCCGCCGCTTCAAGGCAGTGGTGCCCGGCGGCGCCTCTGCCGCCTATCTGACCGGCGACCACATCGACATCGCCATGGACTATGATTCACTGGCCGCCGCTGGCACCATGCTCGGCTCCGGCGGTGTGATCGTGCTCGACGACTCGGTCTGCATCGTCTCCTTCACCGAGCGGGCGATTGAGTTCTTCCGCCACGAGTCCTGCGGCAAGTGCTCGCCGTGCCGGGAGGGCACCTTGTGGATGAGTCAGGTGCTGGGCCGGCTGGAACGGGGAGAGGGCAGCGAGGCCGACCTGGATCTGCTCCTCGACCTGACCGACAACATCGCCGGCCGCACCTTCTGCGCCTTCGGCGACGCGGCGGTGGCCATGGTGGCGTCCAGCGTGCGCATGTTCCGCGACGAGTACCTTGAACATTTCGCGCAGCAGGGATGCCCGTTGGAGAAGGAGCGTGTCGGATGATCAACCTGACGGTGGATGGGCGTGAGGTGGAGGTCGAGCCTGGCACCCTGGTGATCGAGGCGGCCAAGAAGCTCGGCATCGATATCCCGATCTTCTGCTACCACCCGCGCATGAAGCCGGTGGCTGCCTGCCGCATGTGCCTGGTGGCGATCGAGAAGATGGGCAAGCTGCAGCCGGCCTGTGCCACCCAGGTGGCGGACGGCATGGTGGTCTACACCCAGCGGGCGGACGTCAAGAAGGCGCAGGCCGGCGTCCTGGAGTTCCTCCTGGCCCAGCACCCCTTGGACTGCCCGATCTGCGACAAGGGCGGCGAGTGCCCGCTCCAGGATCAGGCCTTTGCCTATGGGCCGGGGGCCACCCGCTTTTCCGAACCAAAGCGTCACCTGCACAAGGCCTGGCCGCTTGGCCCCAGGATCCTGCTCGACCAGGAGCGCTGCGTGCAGTGCCAGCGCTGCACCCGCTTCATGGAGGAGATCGTGGGCGACCCGGCGCTGGTGCTGAAGCAGCGGGGCGCCGAGACGGTGGTGGACGTGGCCGAGGGCCGCGCCCTGAACAGCCCCTTCGCCGGCAACACCATCGAGATGTGTCCGGTCGGTGCCCTCACCTCCCGGCCCTACCGCTTCCGGGCCCGGCCCTGGGACGTGGTGGCGGTATCGTCTGTCTGCCCGCACTGCCCGGTCGGGTGCAACCTGACCGTGACCAACCGCGACGGCCATCTGTTGCGGGTGCTGTCCAGGGAGAACGAGGCGGTGGATCAGGGCTGGCTGTGCGACCGCGGCCGCTTTGGATATGGCTTTCTGACCGACCCCGCCCGCATCACGGCGCCCTTGGTGCGCCGGCACGGGGAGCTCCAAGAGGCCAGCTGGGAGGAGGCGCTGGCGGCGGCCCGGGCCGGCCTGGCCGGCCGCATCGGCATCCTGGGCGGCGGCCGTCTGTCCCTGGAGGCGCAGCACCTCTTGAGCCGACTGCGCGACCAGCATGACGGGGCGGTGGCCGACTGGCGGGTGGGTGGCCAGCACACGGCAGTGGCGCCGGCGGCGCAGGGACACATCGCCGACCTGGATGAGGCCGCCTGGGTGCTGTTCTTGGAGAGCGATCCCCAGACCGAGACGCCGGTGGCCTGGCTCCGGCTCCGCCAGAATGTGGTGCACGGCCGGGGCGCCCGGGTGGTGGCACTCGGCCCCCGGATTGCTCCCGGCCTCCCGGCCAGCCAGGTATTGTACCGCCCTGGGGAGGGCGCCCGGGTGCTGGCGGCCGCACTCAATGGCCAGGGAGAAGAGGCGCTGGTGGCGGCGCTCGCCACCGAGGAGCACCTGGCGGTGCTCTGGAACGGCAAGGACCCAGCGCTGTACGCAGTGCTGGCCGACCTGGCCGGCCGGCGCTCTGGCAGGACGTCGATCCTGGTGACCGGTGCCGAGGGCAACGGATTCGGAGCTGAGGCGATGGGACTCACGCCCAGGGCTGGTGAGGGCGGCGTCGACCGGCTGCTCGGGCAGGCTGCGGCCGGCGAGCTGGACGGGCTCTTTCTGGCCGGCGCAGACCCCTTGCGCCAGGCGCCGGATGGGAGGCTGGCCGAGGCGGCGCTCAGCGGCGAGTGCTTCGTGGTGGTGGCAGACGTGACCATGTCCCCTGCCGCCAGCCTGGCCGACGTGGTGCTGCCGCTCGCCGCCTTCGCCGAGGCGGACGGGACGCTGGTCAACATGGAGGGCCGGGCGCAGGCCTTCGAACCCTCGGCCACCGCCGCCGGACAGAGCCAGGCCGACTGGCTGGTGATGGCGGGCCTGCTCGAGGAGACGGTGACGCTCGACGAGGTGCGGGCGGCGGCCCTGGCCAGGCTGGCTGCATTCAAGCCGGCAGCGCCCGGGGCCCAGGACTGGCAGGAGGCCGCTGTGGTGCGCATTCCCACCCTCTATTACCGGGGCGTCACGCCGGAGCCGCACCTGGTTTCGATGGAGCCGGCGCGTGTGGTGGAGGTGGCCCCTGCCACGGCCCGGGACTTCCAGGTGAGCGACGGTGAGGAGGTGCTCGTGGCCGACGGCGAGACAGAGCTGGCGGTGCGGGTGACGGTCACGGACAGCGTGGTGCCAGGATGCCTGGTGCTGGGCGACTGGCCGGGGTCGAACCGGGTGGGTGCCGGTGCCAGGCTGGTGGTACGGGAGAGGAGCGTTTAGATGGCGCTGACCATCGGCATCGATATTGGGAAGGCCCTGGTCGTCATCATCTTTCTGCAGGCCGCCTTCGGCTATCTGACCCTGATCGAGCGCAAGCTCCTGGGACGCTTTCAGCTCCGGCCCGGGCCCAACCGGGCGGGCCCTTTCGGTGTGCTGCAGCCCCTGGCCGACGGCGTCAAACTATTGTTCAAGGAGGAGATCATCCCAGCGGGCGTCGACCGCTTCGTGTTCATCATCGCCCCCATGCTGTCCTTGCTCGGGGCCCTGATGGCGTTTGCAGTCATCCCCTTCGGCGCCCCTGTCACCATGTTCGGCCGCGTGGTACCGCTGCAGGTGGCGGGGCCTGGGCTGAGCCTGCTGTATGTGTTCGCGGTGGCTTCCTTGGGCGTCTACGGCATCGTGCTCGGCGGCTGGGCCTCTCAGAACAAGTACGGGCTGTTGGGTGGGCTTCGGGCCTCCGCCCAGATCATCTCCTACGAACTGGCCATGGGCATGTCCGTGATCGGCGTGCTGATCGCCGCCGGTTCGGCCAACCTCAACCAGATCGTCGGCGCCCAGGCCAAGGAGTGGTTCGTGTTTCCGCAGATCGTGGGCTTCATCGTCTACTTCATCTGTGCCATCGCCGAAACCAACCGGGCGCCCTTCGACCTGCCGGAGGCGGAGCAGGAACTGGTGGCCGGCTACCACACCGAGTACACCGGCATGAAGTTCGCCATGTTCTTCATGGCGGAGTACATCAACATGATCACCGTCTCCGCCCTGGCCACCACCCTCTTCCTGGGCGGCTGGCACGGGCCGGCATTCCTGCCCAGCTACCTCTGGTTCCTGATCAAGGTGGCGGTGTTCTTGTTCGTGTTCGTCTGGCTGAGAGCCACCTTGCCCCGCATCCGCTACGACCGCCTGATGGCCTTCGGCTGGAAGGTGCTGTTGCCAGTGGCGCTCCTGAACGCCATCGGCACGGCGGCCTGGGTGGCCCTGGTTCACCCCTGAGATCCGCTCGAGGAGGGACGAGATGGCCAATCTGATCGCAATCCTGGCGGCGGCGCTCTGCCTGGTCATGGGCGTGGTGGTGATCAGCGCCAGGAATCCGATGCACGGCGTGATCGCACTGGTCGCCAACTTCCTCGGCCTGGGCGTGCTCTTCTTGCTCCTGCACGGCGAGTTTGTCGCCCTGATCGAGGTCATCGTCTATGCCGGCGCCGTGATGGTGCTGTTCTTGTTCGTGGTCACCCTCCTGATGGCGGGCACCGAGCCGCCGAAGGAGGGTGCCGGCAAGAATCTTCCCGGCCAGCTGCTCTGGGCGATCGTGGTGATCGGCGCCCTCACCGCGCTGATCGGTTTCGTGCTGGCGGTGCGCACCGTCCTGACCCAGCCGCCGCCGTCCACCCAGGCCTTTGGCAGCATCACGGACTTTGGGAGATCGCTGCTCACCACCTACATGCTGCCGTTCGAGCTGACGGCCCTGGTGCTCCTGGCAGCCGTGATCGGTGTGGTGTTCCTGGCCCGGGAGCGCTCGTGAGGGGGGTGGTGCGGTGACCTTGCCAACGGTGGATTTCCTTCTTGTTTCGGCGGTGCTGTTCGCCATCGGCGCCCTGGGCGTGGTGATCAGGAAGAACCCCCTGGTCATGTTCATGGCCATCGAGTTGATGTGGAACGCGGTCAACCTGACCCTGGTCGCCTTTGCCCGTCAGTTTCTGGCCATCGCCGGACACATCTTCGTGTTCGTGGTGGTGGTGGTGGCGGCGGCCGAGGTGGCGATCGGGCTGATCGTGATCGTGCTGGTCTTCCGCAACCGGTCCGAGGCTGACGTGGATAGCCTGAACACGATGAAGGGGTAGGGGCATGGCCAGCGTGATCGTCCTCGCACTCCTGTTCCCGGCCCTGGGTGCCATGGCCCTGGCCTGGCTGGGACCGCGCCTGAGCCATCGCCAGATCGCCTGGGTGGGGGTGGGCTCGGTCAGCCTCGCCTTCCTGGTGGCGGTGGCAGCCTTCGTCCGCCTGGCTAGCCTGCCAGCGGCCCACCGCCTGATCCAGGACACGCTGTTCACCTGGAACCAGGCCGCGGGCGCCCCGATTCACTTCAGCCTCTTGGTCGACCCCATCTCCGTGCTGTTCATGCTGGTCATCACCGGGGTCGGTGCCCTCATTCACCTCTACTCAGCCGGATACATGGACGACGATGAGGGATTCAGCCGCTTCTTCTGGCAGATGAACCTGTTCATCGTGGCCATGCTGCTCCTGGTCATGGCCGGCAACTTCTTCTTCCTCCTGGTCGGCTGGGCCGGCGTGGGACTCGCCTCCTACTTCCTGATCGGCTTCTGGTACACCAGACCGGCAGCGGTGGCGGCGGCCAAGAAGGCCTTCGTCGTAAACGTGGTGGGTGATGTGGCGCTCACCCTGGCCATCTTCCTGCTGTTCGTGAACCTGGGCCACATCGGCTACCAGACGGTCTTTCGGCAGTTCGCCACCCTGCCCATCGCCACCCGTGACCTGGTGGCGGCCTTGCTGTTCGTGGCCGCCGCCGCCAAAAGCGCCCAGTTCCCGCTGCATGTCTGGCTGCCGGACGCCATGGAGGGCCCGACGCCCGTCTCCGCCCTGATCCACGCCGCCACCATGGTCACAGCCGGCGTCTACCTGGTGGCGCGGGCCTTCCCGATATTCGGCCTGGCTCCAGGCGTGGCCACCACGGTGGCCTGGGTAGGCGGCTTCACGGCTCTGTTCGCCGCCACCATCGCCATCGCCCAGGACGACATCAAGCGGGTGCTGGCCTACTCCACCGTGTCGCAGCTCGGCTACATGTTCATGGCCGTGGGCACCGCCGCATACGCCGCCGGCGTCTTTCACTTCCTGACCCACGCCTTCTTCAAGGCCCTGCTCTTCCTGGCTGCCGGATCGGTGATCCACGCCCTGGGCGGCGAGCAGGACATGTGGAAGATGGGCGGCCTGAGACGGACCATCCCCCTGACCGCAGCCTGCTTCCTGGTCGGGACACTGGCCATCTCCGGCATCCCGCCCTTCGCCGGATTCTTCTCCAAGGACGAGATCCTGGGCGGGCTCCTGTCCACCGGACAGGTCGGGCTGTGGGCGATCGGCACGCTGGCAGCCGGCCTCACCGCCTTCTACATGTTCCGCCTCTACTTCGTGGTGTTCGGCGGCAGTGCCCGCGCCCCGGGCCATGCCCATGAGTCGCCGTCGGTGATGACGGCGCCGCTGGTGGTGCTGGCCGTCCTGTCCACGGTGGGAGGGTTCCTGGTCCTGCCTGGCGGCTACAACCTGATCGAGTCCTGGCTCTTGCCGGCGCTCACCCGCTTTGGACCGACACCGCCCCTGCCGCCGGCCACCAACTGGGCGGCGATGGGGGTGTCTTTGGCCATGGCGCTGGCTGGAGGGGCCCTGGCCTGGTCGCTGTACGGACGCCGCCAGGTGGCCAGCGAGCCGTTGGCCGGGGCGCTCTACCGTGCGCTCAAGGGCAAGTGGTACATCGATGAGCTGGGCGAGTTCCTGATCGTGCGGCCGGCTCTGTGGTTGGGCGCCCAGCTCGGCCGCTTCGACCGCCAGGGACTGGACCAGGCCTTCAATCAGCTCGGTCGGCTGGTGGCTGGCTGGGGAGAGTCGCTCCGGCCCAGCCAGTCCGGCTACGTCCGCCGCTACGCCCTCACCTTCGCCCTTGGCGTGCTGCTGGTCGTCGCCTTCCTCTCGGTCCACCCCTAAGGAGGGTCGCTCGTGCTGGTGTTATTGCCGCTCGTCCTCTTGGTGCTGGGCAGCCTGGCGGCGTTCTTGCTGGGGCAGCGCCCAGGCCTGATCCGACGCCTTGCCCTGGCCGCCGCCGGGCTTTCTCTCCTGGCGGCGGTGGCCGGCATCGTGAGCGGCCCGGCCAGCTTCAGCGTGCCCTGGCTGCCCGGTCTGGGCATGGCGTTCACCATGCGCCTGGACGGCCTGTCCATGTTCCTGGTGGCCCTGACCGCTCTGGCCACCGTAGCCGTGGTCGCCTTCTCCTCGGAGCAGGAGCGGCCCGGCGGCTACTACGGACTGATCCTCCTGATGGCTGCCACCGCGATCGGCACCTTCCTCAGCACCAACCTGCTCCTCTTCTACGTCTTCTGGGAACTGATGATCATCCCCAGCTACGTCCTGATCGGCAGCTACGGCGAGGGAGCGGCCAGCCGGCGGGCGGCGCTGAAGTTTTTGGTCTACTCGCTGGTGCCATCGGCCTTCCTGCTGGTGGCGATCATTGCCCTGGCCGTGGCCGCCCAGCCTGCGCTCGGCCACCTCAGCTTCAGCTTGGCGGCGCTGGAGCGGGTGCACCTGGCTGCCTCCACCCAGAACTGGATCTTCGTCCTGTTCGCCCTCTCCTTCATGGTCAAGGTGCCGATCTGGCCGCTGCACGCCTGGATGCCGGACGCCTACGGCGAGAGCCGGCCCCAGGTGGCAGCCATGCTGTCCGGGGTCCTGTCCAAGACCGGCCTCTACGCCCTGATCCGCTTCGCCTTCCCGCTCCTGCCCGAGGCCGCCCGCCTGTTTGCGCCGGCCCTGGCCGTGATCGCCCTGGCCTCCATCCTGTACGGCGCCTGGGTGGCACTCGGTCACAAGGACGGGCGGATGGTGATTGCCTACTCGTCCTTGTCCCACCTGGGGCTGGTGTTTCTGGCCGTGGTGGCGCTGAACGCCCTTGGCCTCGATGCCGCCGTGCTGCAGATGCTGAACCATGGCATCTACGCCGTGGCCCTGTTCTTGCTGTTCGGCCTGGTGGAGCGCTCAAGCGGCACCCGTCTCCTGGAGCGCTTGGGCGGGGTGGCGCGGGCGGCGCCCTTGTTCGCCGGGTTCTTCTGGATCACGGTGCTGGCCGCCCTCGGCCTGCCGGGCCTGAACGGCTTCTCCGGAGAGTTCCTGCTCCTGCTCGCCGTCTTCCGCACCAACCAGGTGTGGGCCTGGATTGCCATCGCCGCCGCCGTGTTCTCAGCCGCCTACTTCATCCGCCTCTTCCAGTTGACCAGCCAGGGGCCGAGCGCGCCGCCGCTTAAGTCCAAGCTGGTCTTGAGGCCGGTGCAGCTGGCCGTTCTCCTGCCCATGGTGGCGCTGATGGTCTACCTCGGCTTTCAACCGGGGCAGGTCACATCCCGGGTGGCGCCGGTCGCCCAAAGCATCAGCCGGCTCGAGGCCAGGGCCCCTGGCACATCTCCAGTCGGCAATCTGAGCTGGGAGGCTAGCCGGCTGTGAACTTGCCATTGATTCGGCCGCCCGCCGTGGCGCTCAACCTGATCACGCCGGAACTGGCGCTGCTCGCCACCTCGATCCTGATCCTCTTGGTGGCTCTGTTTGACCGGCCGGGCCATGGCCACCTCCGGCTCAGCCTGATCGCCATGGCCGGCATCCTGGTGGCCGTGGTGCGCGACGGCATGCTCTTGGCAGGGGGAAGTCTGCCGGCCACCACCTTCGCTGGCACGTTGATCATGGATCCCCTGTCCGCGGTGCTGGACCTGGTCATCCTGCTTTCGGCCCTGGTGGCGGTGGTACTGGCCATGAACCGCCCGGAGGGGTCGCCTGACTACCTGGCCCTTTTGCTCTGGTCGGCCATCGGCATGATGGTGCTGGTCTCGGCCCATGACCTGATCGTGCTCTTTCTGGCGGTCGAGGTGCTGTCCTTGCCGCTCTACATCCTGTGCGCCTTCCGGCCGGACCGCCCGGCCTCCCTGGAGGCGGCGGTCAAGTACTTCCTGCTCGGCGCCTTCTCCTCCGGTTTTCTCCTCTACGGACTGGCCCTCTTGTTCGGCCTCTCCGGCGGCACCAACCTGAGCCAGGTGGCATCGGCCCTGGCCGGGGTAGGCTCGGCGCCCCTGTTCGCGCACTCGGCGGCCAGCGCCGGCGTGCTGGCCGAGGTGGCCGTGGGGCTGGTGGTGGTGGGCCTCGGCTTCAAACTGGGCGCCGTGCCGTTCCACCAGTGGGTGCCGGACGTGTACGAAGGGGCGCCCACCTCGGTCGTGACCTTCATGTCGGTGGGCACCAAGGTGGCGGCCTTCGGCGTGCTGGCCCGCCTGGTGGTGACCGTGCTTCAGGGCAGCGCCGTCGACTGGCAGAGCCTGCTCGGCGCCCTGGCGGTGGCGACCATCATCGGCGGCGCCCTCCTGGCGCTGCCGCAGCGGAACTTCAAGCGCCTCTTGGGCTACTCCGGCATCCTGAACGCCGGCTATCTGGTGGCGGTGCTGGTGGTTGGCACCGCCGCCGCCCAGGCCGCCGGCGTCTACTTCCTCATCACCTACGCCCTGATGAATCTGGGCGCCTTCGCCGTCATCTCGGCGGTCTCAGCCGGTCATGAGGACGGCGTCATGCTGGAGCACTACCGGGGCCTCTTCTACCGGCAGCCCTGGATGGCGGTGGCGATGGCCGTGTTCTTGCTGTCCCTGGCGTCGATCCCGCCGCTCAGCGGCTTCTTCGGCAAGCTGTTCCTCTTGGAGGCCCTGATCAGCGGCCACCAGCTGTTCCTGGCCCTCACCGTGGTGGCCGGCACCGCCGTCACCCTGATCGTGTACGGCCGTCCGCTGCTGGCCATGTTCATACCGGCCGACGCGCCCGCGGCGCCGTCCGCCCGTCCGGCGCCTGCGGTGGCGGTGGCGGTGGGCGTGCTGGCGGTGGCGGTGGTAGCGGTCGGGGTGGCACCGGGACTCCTGGTCCAGCTGGTGCACGGGGTGGCGCACAGCGGGCCCCTGGCCGGGATCAGCCGGCGCTAGGAGCGGTCCCGCCGTTCTCAGCGACCGAGCGGATGGAGCCCGGTGCCTCAGCCAGGGCCTCCCGCAGCGCCTGCTCGGCGCCGCTCACCAGTAAGGCGGCCTTCCGTCCGCTGGTCGGGAAGGTGGCAAGCCCGACGCTCACCGTGAGGTCGAAGTCGGCGGCCAGGGGGCCGTGGCTGATGGCGTCCTGAAGGCGGAGGGCGAGGGCGCGGGCGGAGCGCTCCCGGGCGCCGCCGGCGATGACCGCCATGGTGTCGTCGTCCCAGCGGGCCGGAAAGTCGCCGCGCCGGCAGTGGGCGCGCACCGACCGGCCGACCTCCGCCAAAAGGCGGTCGGCGGCGGCGGCACCGAACAGCTCCCTGACTCTCGCCAGGTCTGAGATGTGAAAGAGGAGCAGTGAGAAGGAGCGGCGGCCGCGCACGGCTTGCGCAGTGTCGCGGTCCAGCTGGTCCAGAAAGGCCTGTTGGTTGGCGAGACCGGTGGCGTGGTCGGTGAGGGCCAGCCGCCGGATCTCCTGTTCGCGCTGGTGGCGGTAGATGATCAGGCTGACCAGGCCGGAGAACACCTCCAGCATGGAGCGGACCGGCGGCGGGAAGGCGTCCACCTTCCGGCTCTCAATGTTCAAGACCCCCTCGACGCGGCCGTCGACGATGATGGGCAGGGCCAGTTCTGAGCGCACCTCCGGGTTTCCCATCACATAGATGGGATCGGACAGCACGTTCGGCACGTAGTAGGGGAGGCCGTTTCTGGCCACCCAGGCCACCACGCCGCGGTTGCCCTGCACCTCGACCCGGAGGTCACCGATCAGCTGCCGGGTGTAGCCGCGCTGACAGGCCACGTAGAGCTCCCGCCGCTGCTCGTCCAGGAGCAGGATGGACCCCAGCTCGGTCAGGAACAGCTCCTCCAGCGACTTGAGGATGACGTCCAACAGCCCCTGCAGGCTGCCCTCGCCAGGCGGCACGCTGAACAGCGCCTCGGTCAGGGCGCCCGGCTCCAGCCGGGACAGGATGTGACGCTGCACCGACTCCGGCTGGGGCAGGGTCGGTGCCTCGGTCTCCAGGGCGGGCGCACCGCTGGTCAGCTCCGCCTCGCTGAGGCGCAAGAACGCCTCCACCACGCCGGGGTCGAACTGCCGGCCCTGCTCCCGCACCAGCTCTGCCACGGCGTCCTGGTGGGTGAGGGGATGGCGGTAGGGCCGGATCGAGGTCATGGCGTCGTAGGAGTCGGCGACCGAGAAGATGCGGGCCAAGAGCGGGATGTTCTCGGCGGCGATGCCCTCCGGATAGCCGGTCCCGTCGTAGCGCTCATGGTGGCAGCGCACCACGTCCAGGCTCTTGCCCAGGAAGTCGAGGTGGGAGAGCATGCGGTAGCCCAGGGTCGGGTGCGCCTGCATCACCTGGCGCTCCTCGTGGGTGAGCGGTCCCGGCTTGCTGAGAATGGCGTCTGGCACGCCGATCTTGCCGATGTCGTGCAGGTGGGCGCCCCACTCCAGATGGAGGAGGTCTTCCCGGCCCAGTCCCAGGCGGCGGCCCAGTGCCAGGGCGATGCGCACGGCCCGGTCCGAGTGGCCCATGGTGCCTGGGTCGCGCAGCCCGAGGGCGTCACCGAGGGCGGCCAGCGTGGCCGTGTAGCCGTTCCACAGGGCCTCCTGGCGCCGCTCGCTCTCCACCTGCAGGGCGGTGAGCTGGGTGAGCTGCTGCAGGGTGCGGGCCCGGGCGTAAGCGCCGGCCAGGGCCAGGGCCGTCTGCTCGGCGGCCAGGGTGAGGAGGGTGGCCTCCGAGCTTCCGTAGGCGACTGGCGGCCTGGCGGCCGCCACCACCACGCCCAAGAGCTGATCGGCCATGCGCATCGGACTGACCAGGAGGCTCTGGGCGCCGGTCTTGGCCAAGGCCGGCGGCACGGGCCAGGGGGCCGCCGTGACCGACGGCAAAAGGAGCGTCTCCCGGCCCCGGGCGGCTGTGGCGATGGCATCCTGTGCGGTGGCCAGTCTGATCTCGTTCAGGGCCTGGGGCCACTGGTGGCCCACGCCGACCGAGAGCGAGAGCATCTCCTCGTCCGGGGTGTAGACGGCCACGAAGTCAGCCGGCAGCACCGGCGCCAGCATCTGGACCAGGGCCTGGGCGATGTCGCCGGGCTGCTCCAGAGCGAGCAAGCGCGCGCTGAAGGCGGAGAGGGCGTCGGTCCGGTCGGTGCGGCGCGGCGTGACCGGCGCCAGCAGAGCGGTGTCGTCGACGATGGCGCCGAGGAGGGCCGAGACCCGCCGCACCGTCTCCGCCTCGAGCGGCGTCACCAGGCGCTCTTCGGCGAAGGCCAAGGAAAGCAGGCCCACCGGCCGGCCCAGGCTGAGCAAGGTACCGCTCAGGTGCCAGGACAGGGACGAGGCGTGCCCGGGACCCTGGTCCAGCCGCTCGCAGGTCTCCACCCGGCGGCCCGAGGCCAAGACGCCCTGGTCCAGCTGGTGCTGGCACCAGCACGGCGACCAGGTGAGGGCGGCCTGCCCGTGGGCGGCCAGCGCCTTCGGCAGCTGCCAGCTGGCTAGCAGGACAAAACTGGCGTCCGAACGCCGGCCGTGGATCCAGCCGGCGTCGGCGCCCATGGCGGTCCCCAGTCTGGCCAAAAAGCGCTCCGCCACGGCGGCGGCATCTGTGCCCTGCATCACCTCGTCCGCCAAATCGGCGAGAAGGCCGCGAGCCTTGGCCGGCGTCAGGTGGGACAGCGTGATGATGATCCCTCCGAACGACCGGGGTAGGAGGAGATGCGCAGCGACGGTATCGGCGAGGTCGAATGGGTGCGGTGTTCGACGCCGGGCCACCACATCCTTGTGCCGGCAGTAACAGGGAGGGCGGCGGCGGTCGGCGAAGGGGCTGGGCCGAGAGTGAGGGGGTCGAGCGGTGCCCAGACACTTCCTGAGAGGCGCCTTTTTGCTCGCCCTAGCCGGGTTCCTCACCAGCGTCTTAGGCCTCTACCGCTTGCTGCTGCCCGCCCTGATCGGCGCCCAGGGCGTGGGCCTCTACCAGATGGCCTACCCGATCTACGGCATCTTGTTCATCCTCTCCACCGGCGGCCTGCCGGTGGCCATCTCCAAGATGGTGGCCGAGCGGCTGGCCGGCGGCGACACGGCCGGCACCGGGCGGGTGTTCCGGGTGTCGATGCGCGCTCTCGGCCTGATCGGGCTGCTACTTGGCCTGGCGATGGCCCTGCTGGCCTCCACCCTGGCTGCCGACGTGGCCCGGGACCCCAGGGCGACGCTCTCCATCCTGGCCATCTCGCCGGCCATCTTGCTCACCGCCGTGGCGGCGGTGTGGCGCGGCCACTTTCAGGGCCATCAGGACATGGTGCCGACCGCCCTGTCGCAACTGGTCGACCAAGCGGTGCGGGTGGTGTTCATCGTCGTGCTGGTGGTGGTGCTGAGGCCGGATGGCCTGGCTGTCCAGGCGGCAGGCGCCACCTTCGCCGCCGTGATCGGCATGGCGGCGGACCTGGCGGTGCTGACCCTCTACCGGCGCCGCTACCCGGTGCCCGCACCCGGCCATAGCGACGGCGGCGACGGCCGGCTGCTCCGGGAGCTGATCCTCCTGGCGGTCCCCGTGGCGGCCGCCACCCTGGTGGTGCCGCTGATGCAGCTGGGCGACCTCTTTCTGGTGCCGAGCCTCTTGCTGCACACCGGGCTGGCGCTGGCCGTACGCACCGGCCTCTATGGCGAGCTCAGCGGTTATGCCTTCCCGGTCATGCTCCTGCCCTCTGTGGCCACCTTCGCGGTGGCGGTGGCGATCGTCCCATCCTTGGCCGAGGCGGCGGTGCGAGGGGATCGGGGAACGCTGGTGCGGCGGTCTGCCGACGGCATGCGGGCGGCGGCCATGGTCGCCATACCCTCCACCGTCGGCCTGTGGGTGCTGGGCACCCCGATCATGGTGCTGCTCTTCCACACCCCATCCGCCGGCCCGATGCTGACCATGTTGGCGCCGTCGGTGCTCGGGCTGGGCGTGTTGCAGGTGGCGACCGGCATCCTGCAGGGGGTGGGCAAAGCCAACCTTCCGCTCTGGGGCATCGGGCTCGGCTTCGTGCTGAAGCTGGTGCTGACGGTGCTCCTCTTGCCGGCCATGGGCGTGTCAGGCGCCGCCCTCGCCACCTCCATCGGCATGCTGGCCGGCGGTGCCCTGACCCTGGGTATCGCGCTGCGCCAGCTGGGCACCGCCCGCTGGCTGGTGGAGGGACTCGTGAGGCCCCTGGCCGGCATCCCGCTGATGGCCCTGGTGCTGTGGTGGCTGATGGCGCACGCTGGCCTTGCCGGCTCGCACCAGAGGCTGTGGGGCCTGGTCGAGGTGGCGGCCGGCGCCGTCGCCTACGCGGTGGGCTCATTGACCATGGGCGGATGGAGCCGAGAAGAGCGCCGCCTCCTCCTTCGCCACCCCCTCACCATCCTGCGCGGCCGAGGCTAGTCACCACGGGCGCCGGCGGGCGAGGAGCGGCATTCCGGCTGTCCCAGGCCGCGTCCCGGTGGGACGGTGAAGGGAAAGGCTTGTCTGACAAGGGTTTCGACTGTAATCACACCTTGCCGGGCCCTGCCTGGCTAACAGGTGTGAGCGAGGGGAGGCGGGTGGGAGGCGGCGGCGGAAGCGCCTAATTGCCTGCTCCGAGGCTGGGAAAGAAGGAACGGCGTAGGTTTGCGAGAAGTGCTAAGGCCAAATGCCGAAAGGAAGGAGGGGATAGTTACGAACAAGGCGGAGTTGGTAGGCAAGATCGCCGACCACACGGGGCTCACCAAGAAGAGTGCAGAGAAGGCGGTCAACGCTTTCGTCAGCACCGTTCAGGGTGCGCTGAAGTCTGGTCACAAGGTGTCTCTGGTCGGCTTCGGCACGTTCGAGGTGCGCCACCGCAGTGCGCGCAAGGGTCGCAACCCTCAGACCGGGCAGGTCATCTCGATCAAGGCAAGCAAGGTCCCGGCGTTCAAGGCGGGCAAGGCCCTCAAGGAATCTGTGGGCGGTCGCTAGGTCGGAGATCAGCGGAAGGCCGGCCTTCGGGCCGGCCTTCTTGCGTCTGGGGGAGGACGTGGTCCGGCACGAGACTCGACAAGTTTCTGCAGCTGAGCCGGCTGGTCAAGCGGCGGACCGTGGCCAAGGAGCTGACAGACGCCGGGCGCGTCTCGCTGAACGGGAGGCCCGCCAAGGCCTCTGCCGAGGTGGGCGTGGGAGACCGGATCAAGGTGCGCCTCGGCCGCTCAGAGCTGGAGGCGGTGGTGCTGGCGGTGCCCCAGTCGGCACGCCCGCCCAGGGGTGCGCCCCTGGTCGAGGTGCTGGAGCGAAGAAGCAGGGAAGACGGCGAGAGCTGAGGCGGCGGGTGGGATCTCCCACCCGCCGCCGCCGTGTGAGCAGGAGATGGCATGGCCGCGCCGAAGCACAGCGGTCCTGAGTTATGCACAAAATGTTGATGAAATGTGGACAAAGTGAAGGAGAGCAGGCGTGAGGATCGAAATCCGGGGAGCTGAGCGGCTCTCCTTCCGGGAGCGGCAGGTGGTGGTGCTGAAGGAGACCGGCCTCAGCGCCGAGGCGATCGCCGCCCGGCTGGGCATCTCCCAGGCATCGGTGGCCACCTTGTATCACCGGGCCAAGACCAAGGGGTACCAGGTGGTGATCGTGATCGAGGGCGATCCCCTGGCCATTCAGGGGGACCCAGGTGACGACGGGGAGGGCGATCTGACGTGATCCAGCGCCAGTCGGGGCGGCAGCTGCACGTGCCGATGGATGACAGTTTCGTCCTGCCCCTGCCCCGGCGCTCCCTGCGCATCCGCTGGAGCCGGCTGCTCCTGGCCGCCTTCGTGCTCTACCTGGCGGTGATGACCGGCTGGGGTGCCATCGTCACCATGCAGCTGGCCGCCAAGGAGGCAGCGCTGGCGGCCCAGGTCCGCTCGGAGGAGGCGTCCAACCTCCAACTCGAGCAGCAGATACGCGCCTACAGCGGCAGCCAGGGGCGGGAGGCGGCCATCCAGTCCCAGTTCGGCCTGGTGCCCGCCGGTCAGATCCCGGTCAAGGTGCAATCCGCACCCTGAGCACCGCCGCCCCGGCCGGTTCGCCAGGGGGCCGCGCGTTGACAGCGAGGGGGCCGGTGCTACAATCAAGGGACACTGGCGCCAGCGGACTGTGGAAAGCGGGGAGACCTTGGCGGAATCGGATATCGAAGTCGGGCAGATCGTCGAAGGCGTGGTCACTGGCATCACCCACTTCGGCGCTTTTGTTTTGCTGCCGGGCGGCAAGACCGGACTCGTCCACATCTCTGAAATCGCGGACAGCTATGTGCGGGACGTTCACGAATTCCTGAAAGAGAACGATACGGTCAAGGTCAAGGTGCTGTCCTTCGACGGCGCCAGCAAGATCGCACTCTCCATCCGACAGGCGGCACCCAGGCCGCCGGTGGCGGCAACCGGCGGCGAGGCGCCGCGCTCCCTGGGCCGTCCGCTCAGAGGTGCACCGTCCAGGACGGGCGCAGGCCGCGGCACCTTCGAGGACAAGCTGACCAAGTTTCTGAAGGAGTCGGACGAGAAGCTCACCGCCCTGCGCCGGCATCAGGACAAGCGCGGCCACCACGGGGGCCGGCCGGCCGGCCACTAGGCCGGGCGAGAGGCGTGGAGCGCTTTGCGTTTCTGTTCCACCCGCTGCAGCACACCGACTTCGCTCGCAAATTCCCGATCCTGATGCGGCTGCCGTCCTCCTGGGTGGAGGGCGGCATGAAGTATCTGCCGCCGCTCCACATCTCGCACGTGACCGGCGCCCGCTCGCTGACCGGCGTCGAGCTGGAGGGCGACTTCGTCGGCCTGGGCATGACGCCCCGGGTGCTGCTCGAGTCCGACTTCGAGCACTTCGTGCTGCCCCGGCTGATCCGGGCCGGCCAGCTGGCGGAGCGGCTGGGCGCCAGGATCCTGGGGCTGGGCGCCTTCACCAAGATCGTCGGCGACCGCGGCGTATCGGTGGCCAAGGCGCTGAACATCCCGGTCACGACCGGAAACTCCTACACAGCCGCCTCAGCGGTGGAAGGCGCGCTGAAGGCGGTGGACCGCATGCAGAAAGACCGGGCGAACGTCGAGGCGGCGGTGATCGGTGCCACCGGGTCGATCGGTCGGGCCGTCTCCCATCTTCTGGCCGAGCAGGTCGGGGCCCTGACCCTGGTGGCCCGGGGCGAGGAGCGCCTGGAGGCGCTGGCCAGCGCCCTCGGCGGGCACGGCGCCCTGATCCGTACCTCCACCGATCCGCGCTCCGCCGCCCGCAGTGCCGACCTGGTGCTGACCGTGAGTTCGGCTACCGGCGTGCTGGTGGAACCGGAGGACTTTCGACCGGGCGCCGTGGTCTGCGACGTGGCCCGGCCGCGCAACGTCTCAGCCGCCGTCTACCAGCACCGCGACGACGTACTGGTGCTGGACGGCGGCGTGATCCGGGTGCCCGGAGCGGTGGACTTCGGCTTCTCCTTCGGCTTTCCGCCGCAGATGGCCGAGGCCTGCATGGCTGAGACGATGATCCTGGCCATGGAGGGCCGCTACGAGTCGTTCACGCTGGGCGCCGACATCGAGGTGGAGAAGGTGCGCCTGATCCAGGCTCTGGCCGCCAAGCACGGCTTCACCGTCGAGGGTTTCCGCCGCTTCGAGCGGGCCATCGCCGACCAGGAGGTGGAGGAGATCCGGCAGCGGGCCAGCCGGGCGGGCCACTGAGCCGCGGTGCCTAGGGCATGGTGGGCAGGAAGAAGGCGGCCAGGAGCTTGACCATGGCCGCCCGCGAGGTGAGGGACAGGGGCTGGAAGGTGCCGTTGGGGAAGCCCTGGACCACGCCCATGGCGGCTGCTGCTGCCACGTAGCCCACGTCCTGGGCTGGAATCTGGGCCGCATCGGTAAAGGGCGGCTGGGTGGAGAGGGGGGCGACCCCCTCTCCTTGCATCAGCCAGCGCACCACCTGGTCGCGGGGGGCGGCCTGGGACAGCGAGCCGACGTCGGCCGGCGTGATCAGGCCGTTGGCGAGTGCCCAGGAGGCGGCCGCCTGGCCCCAGCTGGGCAGGGACGAGGTCTCCGGGCTGAGTGTGGTGGCGGGGGAGCCCGCCTGGCGGTAGATCAGGGTCAGGGCCTGCAGGCCGGTCACCGGCGCCAGCGGCGCGAAGATGCCATGGCCCATGCCCTCGACCACGCCCCGGTTGTAGGCGGAGATGATGGGCTGGGCCGCCCAGGAGGCCTCGGTCAGATCGCTGAAGGGCGGCGATGAGATGGGCACCACCTGGCCGCCCATGCTGACGCCGCTCAGACTGGGCGGCTGGGTGAAGGTAGCCACGGCCGTGTGCTGGGTGAAGGTCCAGGCCGGAGTCAGGCCAGGGCTGGCACCGACCAGGGTCGGCTGGGGGTTGGAGGCGAGGTCGAGCTCGTGGCCGGTTACGACCAGCGTGTTGCCGATCAGGTAGGCGGCGGTGAGGGAGGCGAGGGGCCTGGTCGTGAACGACCAGGTGGCACTGAAGGGCTGGCTGCCGCCTCCCACCAGGTTCTCCGTGCCGCTGAAGCTGACCGTGTACACCGTGTCCGGCAAGAGCGGCGACTGGCCGAACAGGGCGGCGCCCCGCGCCATCGACTCGCCGCCGTACACCGGGTTGGTGTCGGTGTAGGTGGCGCCGTCGATCAGATAGGTGGGCACCACGCCCTGAGCGTCGGTGAGCTGGGCCTGGCTGATCTCGACCGACGTGGCGGCCAGGCTGGAGAAGGAGATGGAGACCGGATAGCCGGCTGGGTCCGTGCTGAGCTGGGCATTGGAGCGGATGCCGGAGAGCGGATTGGGGTCTTCGCCGACGTAGCTGAGCGGCACGTTCTGAGCACCCTGCACCGGAAACAGGAGGTCGGCCGGCGGCGTCACCTGGGCGGCGGCGTTGCCGGTGATGTCGCTCACCACCACTGACGGTGCCGTGCCGGAGGACGGTTGCCAGCCCACTCCGATCGCGTTCACCTGTGCGGAAAGCAAGCCGAAGCGGTGGAAGGTGGTGTCCATCAGGGCCCGGTAGGCCTGGACCGCGGTTGGCCGCCCGGTGGCCAGCACCTCGAGGTCCAGCCCTGAGAACACCGCACCCACCGCAATGTCCCGCTGGTAGGGGGTCTGGCCGGTGTAGCCGTTCGGGTAGCTGGGGGACTCGTCGTGCAGGCTGAAGCTGCCGGAGGCGTAGAGCGAGTTGGCGTAGGTCTGGTAGTAGCTGGCGTGAGCCGCCGAGGCGGCGGACAGGATGGGGTCGTAGGTCAGGGTGGGCAGGCCTTGCCGGGTGCGATCGGAGTTGAGCAGGGCCTGGAACTGCCAGGCGGCCAGGGACTCGGGAAGCGGCTGTACCGGTGCGCTGGCCTCGGTGAAGGAGAGGGGGATCACCTCGGTGACGTAGCCGGGGTCCGAGATCGACACGTCGCCCGTGACCTGGGTTCCCGGCGGCGGCGGCGTGGGCAGCACCACCGACGCCACGTCCAGAGCCGGGTTGACCGTCATCGGGAGGCTCTGTCCGGTGGACAGCTCCAGGGTGACGGTCAGGCTGGAGGGCGTACTGCTCTGCACATAAAGCCAAACGGTGGGGTCGGGAGAGAATGAGGTCCCGGAGGGATAGACGGTGGTGCCGTAAGAGTAGCCCCCGGCCAGTGCTGGCAGGGCCACAAGCGGCGATGCCGCCAGGATGATGACGAGGAGTAGAGCGACGCGGCGCATCGGTTGTTCGCCTCCTGGGGATTCAGGCAGGGTGGCTCCGGCTTGGGCCGAGGAAGCGGTCCAGGTGGTGAGCCACTTCCTCCGCCATCTCCCAGTGGAAGAGGTGGCTGGACCTGGGGCCCCGGAGCAGATGGTGCTGGGCGCCGGGGATGAGGGCGGCCACCTCCTCACCATACACCGAGCGAATCATCAGGTCATGCTCGCCGGATAGCACCAGCGCCGGTAGCTCAAGGGCGCTGAGGCGGGAGGCGGTGTCGTGGTCCTGGCCGATCGTGAGCTGGCGGCCAAGCTCACCCGAGGGAAGCGCCCGCCGGCCGGTGAACATGCCGCGCAAGAGCCCTCGCCGGTTCTGGTCATCGTTCAAGAAGGGGCGCGAGGCGATCAGGTAGAGCAGGGCCGGGCCGTACAGCTCCGGATCCCCACTGGCGACGATACCCTGGGTGAGGCGGAACTGCAGGGCCAGGTAGGGATCAGTCCGGGCCCAGGTGGCGAGCAGCACCAGGTGCGAGAAGCGCCCGGGCCGGCTGAGCGCCATCTCCTGCGCCACGGCCGAACCCAGGGACTGACCCAGCAGCACGGCCGGACCTTCCCCCAGCTGGTCCAAGACGGCCAGGGCATCCTGGGCCAGATCAAGGACACCGGAGGCGGGAGGGCCTGGATCGGAGCCGCCCACACCGCGGGCGTTCAGCACCCAGACGGCGAAGCCCCGGCCGGCCAGGTGCCTGGCCTGCAGGGACAGGCTCAGATGGTCGGCGCCGGCCCCCGGCAAGAGGACGGCCAGAGGCCGGCCCGACGCGCCCCAGCGGGCCGCCATCAGGCGACGGCCCTCTACCTGAAAGGGGATGAGCTCGTAGCTCTCAGCCGAGGAACTCAAGGTCCTCCCCGACACCCTGAGCGCGGGCCAGGGCGAGGCAGCGGCAGGCCACTGACACATCTTCGGCCGCCATGCCGTGCGACTCGAAGGCCGTGATCTGATCCGCTGCGGTGCGCCCCGGTCGGGTGCCGACCACGATCTCACCCAGCTCGTGCACATCCTCCCAAGAGAGCACGCCGGCGGCGATGGCCGGCAGGAGGTCGCCGGATTCCACCTGGGCGGTGGCCAGATGGTCGACCGTGACGAGGTCGGTCCGCGACCACACGGTGGTATCCGCCTCCTGGCGGCTGGGGTGGTTGGAGCCGATCAGGTTGAGATGTGTACCCGGCCTCAGCCACTCGCCCTTCAGGACAGGCGTTCTGGCGGTGGTGGCGGTGATCACGATATCGGCCTCCGCCACCGCCCGCCCGGGGTCGTCGGCCGCCTCCACCCGGATGCCGAGTGCCTGGGCCATGCTGGCGACGAAGGCATCGCGGCGGCCCTGGTCGCGGCCGATCACCTGTACCAGATCGATCGGCCTGACCAGGGTCATGGCCTTCAGCTGTGAGGCTGCCTGCCAGCCGGCCCCGAAGATGGCGACCTGGTGGGCGTCCTCCCTGGCCAGGTGCTTCGTCGCCACGCCGGAGGCGGCGCCGGTGCGGATCTGGCCGAGGGTGTCCGCCTCCAGGAGTGCCTTCAGGCTCCCATCCTGGCTGTCGAACAGCGTGACCAGGAAGTGGGCGCCCTCGCCGGTCACGGTGTAGAGCTTGGCACCGGCCAGGTGCTCGCCGTCGTTGGCCGAGAACATGACGTTGAAGGTGCTGTCGCGGCTGACCAGGCGGTGGCGCTCCACATTCTGCAGCTCGCCCCGGCCCTGCTGGCGAAAGGTGCCCTCAATCGCTCCCAGCGCCTCCTCCATGGTGAGGAGGGCTCGCACGTCGGATTCCCGGATCACTCTGGCCACACTGTCACCTCACGCTGCCTTGCCAAGGGCCCGATTAGTGAGACGGCGCCCCGGCCGGCGCCCCCAGGGCTTCCAGCAGGCGGCGGCGGACGGAGCTCTGGTTTCGGAAGCGGCCGACCAGGCGGCAGAGGAAGTCGACGAACAGGGAGTCGTCGGCACTGGCCGGGCCGAAGGCGTCGGCGGTCAGCTCGGCCATGATATCGGCGATCGCCAGCTTGCCTTCGGGTGTGCGCATCCAACGCTCCAGCGCACCCTGAATCTCCGGCTCCATCCGCTCGATCACCCAGGAGGTGACCAGGGACTTCAGTCCGTTCAGCACCGGCGCATCCCTCCTCGGTCCCTGGGAAGTTCCACCCGCCGCCGGCCTCGACCTTCCCAAGCCGCCGCCAGGGGGAGTGTCCCCTGAGAGGGAAGCACCGGGGGATAGGGAGGAGGTGGCGGCACGGAGGCTGACCTGGTGCACCGGCTCCGCGCCGCCGGCATCTACGCCGTCGGCTTCGATCTGGACGGCACCCTGCTCGACAGTGAGCCAGCCGAGGCCGCCGCCTTCGAGGAGATGTGGCGCTTTATCACGGGCGAGCCGTGCCCGAGCGCGCGCCTCGAGGTGTATCTGGGAGAGCTGGAGGCGATCAGCCTAGCCTGGGACGAGGGCCGGATCAGCGCCGAGGAACTGGGCGGCGCGGCGATCCGTCAGGCCGCCCTGAAGGCTGGTCTCAAGGCCGCCCCCTCACAGCTGCCTGCCCTGGAAGAGATCTATCTGGAGATGGCGGCGGCCCACGGGCATCTCTTCCCCGAAGTCCCGGGGTGCCTGGAGCAGTTGTCCGGCCGCCTGCCGCTGGCCATCCTGACCAACGGCCCAGGTCCGTTGCAGCGGCGCAAGATCGAGCGTCACGGCCTCGAGCTCCGCATCCAGACGGTGCTGATCTCAGGCGAGACCGGGTCTGCCAAGCCGGAACGAGATGCCTTCAGGAGGCTAGCCGAAGCCGTTGGAGAGGTGCCGGAGCGCATCGCCTTCATCGGGGACAGCCCCGGCAGCGACATGCTGGGAGCCGTCCTGGCTGGGATGCGGGCGGTCTGGCTGAACCGCTACGGCGAGACCTACCCCGGCCGCCTTCCTGCGCCGTGGGCCACCGTCACCGACCTCAGGCGGGCGCTCGCCGTCCTCAGCGCACCTGGGTGAGGGCAGGGAAGCGGGGGCCGGGAAAGAAGATGTGCCCCAGCCGAGGTGGCGGAACGGCAGACGCGGGGGACTTAAAATCCCCTATCGGAAACGGTATGTGGGTTCGAATCCCACCCTCGGCACCAAGCGCCTTGCCCTGAGCGGTCCCGAGGCGGGGTCCACATCGCCCGGTCCGGCTGGTGGAGACGCGGTGCCATCGCCCGGCTGGACGTGGGGGCGTGAGATTGCCCAGGTATCTGGCCCTCTTGCGCGGCGTCAACGTGGGCGGGCACAACCTGGTGGCGATGCGCGACCTGAGGCGCCTGTTCAGCAGCTTGGGCCTCGCCGACGTCACGACCTATCTGCAGTCCGGAAACGTGCTGTTCAGCACCAGCGGGTCAGCCCCCGCAGAGGAGGCCCTCGAGCAGGCGATCCTGCAGGAGCTGGGAGTGCGCACACGGGTGCTGCTCCGCCGGGGCGCGGAACTGGCCCAGATCTGCACAGCCAATCCGTTCGCCGGGTCGGTAGACGTGGACCCCGCCCAGCTCTATCTCGCCTTCCTGAGAGCAGAGCCAGGGGCCGGAGGCCTGGCCGCCTTCTCGGTGCCAGGCACTGGTGGGGAGCGGTTCACTGTCCGTGGCCGCGAGATCTACCTCTACTATCCGGGTGGGTACGGCGGCACCAAACTGACCAACGGCTACATTGAGCGGCGCCTCGGGGTGATCGCCACCACCCGCAACTGGCGGGTGGTCCAGTAGCTGGCCCTCCAGTTCGAGGGGTAATCAAGCCGCATCGGGCCAGCGACGAAGGGGCCGGGGGCAGCGTCTGCTGCCCCCGGCGGGTCGTTCCTGCATATGTGTTGGTGTGAGTGGCTACTCTCCGGACGCCGTCTGAATGCTGAGGCCAAGTCCGGTCTCACGGCCCTTGACCAACCAGGCGGTGGCGGCCACGAGGCCCACGAACCACACCGCGGCGTTGAAGAGGATGTACGTCGAGGCCGGCATTGAGGAAGTCAAGATGTACGCAGGGATGAGCAAGCCGATGGACACGAAGCGGGCGATGGCGGTCAGTGTGCCGCGCTGCAGGGTGGGCCAGACCTCGGCTTTGATCGTGTCCTCGGTCAGATACTGCAGCGAGTTGATGCCGGCCAGGATGACCAACAGGATCCAGAACAAGGTCATGTTGTGCTGCCAGGTGCCGGTGGTGAGGCCGATGATCACGGTGACCACAAAGGTGCCGAGCATGGTCCAGAACAACATCTTCTTGCGCGACACGCGGTCCGCGATCAGACCGACGAAGCCGACCACGAAGCCGACGCCCTCGAAGATGGCCAGAATGGTCGGCTGCAGGTGCGGGAAGAAGGCGAAGGCGAGAGAATAGGCCATCAGGCCGAAGCCGATGGTGTTGGCGGCAGCGATCAGGATCATGATCAGCATGGTGAAGCCCATCGATACGTTGGATACAGCGCTGACCGGCTTCGGAGCGGGCGGCTGCAGGTCAAGCTCTGCCTCCCAGTTGGCGCCGTAGTAGGACTGGATCACCTTCTGAGCCTCGGTGGTGCGTCCCTTTTTGTAAAGCCAGAGCACCGACTCCGGCATGCTGACCCTCGTCAGGAACAAGATGACCACCACGATCAGGACCGCCGCAGCGACTACATCGCGCTGGAAGGAGACTGCCGAGGCGGCGCTGGAGAGCGCCAGCACAGCCAGCACCAGACCCCCGAAGTTGATGCCGTTGATGATCATCATGGTGGCCTTGCCGCGGTGCTTGCGCGGCATCAGCTCATGGCTGGCGATCATGATCGAGTTCATCTCGCCGCCGCCGGCCATCAGCATGATCGCCAGCGAGAACAGGATCATGCCGTACGTGGAGCTGAAGAACAGAAGCAAGCCGCCTATGGCGTAGAGGAGCAGCGTCAGGTAGAGGGTGATCTTCCGACCAAATTTGTCGGAAAACGGCCCTGCGACAATGATGCCGACGATCAGCCAGATCGGCGCCCAGACCAAGAGCAACGTGCCAAGGGCCTTGGGGATCGCCACCCAGTAGATGGCGATCGAGGCTAACGAGAAGACGTATGATTCCAGAGCGAGGCCGAGCGCGAAGGAAATGAACATCGAGGTGGTTTTCCCGCTCCAGCGGGTTTCCCCCAGGCGTTCGACGTTGACCACAGTCAGATGCCTCCCCACACATGATCAGTCCAACGGAGGCCGCGTATGCGAAATGGGGCGCGACACCCTCCCTTCCCGGCGACTCAACTGACCTGCACTTCGCCCTGACCACCGTTGCTCCTGCCCTTTGCGCGGTGGCAAAAAGAACACGCCAGATGGGCGGGACGGAAGGCCTAGAGCGGCGCTGGCCCCCGCTACTTGTCAAGGGCGAACCCGGAGCGGTACAATCCCGAACGTGCATGCGGGGACTCGGTTTAGGTGTTCCGGTGCAACATCTGTGTGGGAGTGTGAGGCGTGACCAAGACCCTGTTTGTTGGCAATCTGCCGTGGACGGTGGAAAGTTCCGAGTTGCTCCAGGTGTTCAGCGAGCATGGCGGTGCAGAGGTCATCTCCGCCCGCGTCATCTCCGACCGTGAGACCGGCCGCTCTCGTGGCTTCGGCTTCGTGGAGGTGCCGGCGGACAAGGCCGAGGCGGTGATCGAGGCGATGAACAACGCCCAGTGGGGCGGACGCACGATCGTGGTCAACGAGGCCAAGCCCAGGGAGGGCGGGCCCCGCAACTAGAGAGCCCGACCGCGTACGGAGCCAGGGGCCCGGGTGCTGCCCGGGCCCCTGGCGTGGGTCCGGGAATGGCACACCCTATGGCGAGCGGCTAAGCCGGGCCAGTGGCAGCCACCAGTGGGCGCGGCCGCCGGCCAGCCGCACCACCTGGCGGAACAGGGGGCGCGGCAGGCGCCCGGCCTTGTGGTCAGCCAGATAGAAGGTGGGCAGGCCGCTCAGGATCCAGCGGTGATCGCCAGGGTCAGGCAGCCGATCCAGTGCCGCCGCCGCTGATGTGAAGAGACGGCCAAGCCCTGCGACCGTCGCCTGGTCGTCGCGGTAGCAGCGGACGAAGTTGAAGTCGTGGCCGGCCAGATCCTCCTCCTGGTCGACCAGATAGTCGAGTAGGATGTGGAGGCCGCCGATCCATGGGAAGTAACAGGCGGACAGGACTTGGATTTGCGCGGGATCCGGACGCCGGCTGGCCGCCTCCCGGAGCAGGGCGAAGAGGCCGAGCGTCGAGCCGGCCGCCGCCGCCAACTCCCACCAGGCAACCGGCCAGCGGCCCTGGTTGTGGCGATCGGCCCAGGCCTCGAGCCGCTCGGCCCGACGGGCCCGCTCCGGGCTGTGCTTCAGGCTCTGCAGTTCGCCGTAGCGCTCCACCAGCCACCGCACCGGCCGGCCGACGGTGAGAAGACCGGGCAGGGCCCGGGCCTCCGCTCGGCAGGCACTGACCAGCCAGTCCAGGTAGCCGTCGTCCGTCACCAGGCCAAACACGTGCCTGTCCGCGCCGCGAGTCTCTTGGTCCAGCGCCAGCAGCAATGTGCCATGCAGGGCCGTGATGGCCTCAGAGTTGAGGCGCGGCCCGCGGTCGGTCACAGTGTCCAGATAGTCGCAGAGGGTCTGGTAGAGGACGATCAGGCGGGTCAGGCCCGGCTCGCCGCTGGCCAGCACGGCGGCGCCCTCGCAGTGAAAGCGCTTGGTGGTGAGGGCCTCTTCTGCCAGGTGGCGGACGGCGGGGTCGCTGATCAACTCCGCCCGGGCGACAACCGGCTGGAGAGCGTGTCGGACCGCCGGCCGGACCCGGGTCAGGTAGGTCCAGGAGCGGCGGAGGGTGTCCCCGGATTGAACGGACACGGCTACGTCTCCTCCCAGAGGGCCCTTACTCGCCACGAATGGGTCGGCCTCAGAGGCGGTCGACCCGGCGGGCGATGGAGGCGGTGGCCCGGTCGGCGAGTGCGGGGAAGATGCGGGCCATGGTGGAGAGCATGGCGTCCGAGGCCGTGACGAAGACCTCCTGCCTCCCGCTGTCCAGCGCTCGCATCAGCGCCTGGGCCACACGCTCAGGCGGCACGGAGGGAATCCGCGGCAGCCGTTCCAGGTCGGGGCCGGTGCTGGACAGGCGGTTTTGGATAAAGGAGGTGGCGGTGGACCCCGGGTAGAGGGTGATCACCCGCACCCCGTCCGGCCGCGCCTCGGCGCGCAGCGTGCGCGAGAAGGCTGTGAGGGCGAACTTAGTGGCGCTGTACGCGCCGGAGAAGGGCAGCGGTACCGTGCCCACCACTGAGCTGACGTTGACGACGGTGCCATGTCCCTCCTTCAGGAGCGGGTAGAGGGCGCGGGTCAGGGCCACCGGCACCAGCACGTTCAGCCTGAACAGGGTCTCGATCAGGGCGTCAGGCAACTCCACGAGGCGCCCCGACATGCCCAGGCCGGCGTTGTTGACCAGGAGATCGAGCCGTCCCCCCAGATTACAGGCGGCCACCAGTTCCGCCACCGCCCCAGGCTTGGTCAGGTCGTGGGTGAGCGCCACCACCTGGTTGCCAGCCTCCTTGCAGGCCGATGCCGTCTGGGTGAGACGCTCCCCATCGCGGCCATCCAGCACCAGGTCGTAGCCGCGGCGGGAGAGGGCGATGGCAACCTGGCGGCCGATGCCGCTGGAGGCTCCCGTGACGAGGGCCCGGGGCGTGGATGCGGACAAGCAGATCCTCCTTCGTGCCGGTGGTGCGTGGGCATCGATGCGCTACCTGCTATTCTAGTCGAGGTCGGGCAGATGGGGAGGGATATGCACTGGCAACCTACTTTCAGGACACCATGCCGATCTTCCTGGACTGCGATCCCGGCATCGATGACGCCTTTGCGATCATGGTCCTGCTCGGCATCAAGCGTCTCACGCTGCTTGGCATCTCGACAGTCGGGGGGAACGTGCCCCTGGAACTGACCTCCCTGAACGCCAGGCGAGTGCTGGAGCTGTGCGGCCGAGGAGAGATCCCGGTGGCCGGCGGACGCCCCGGGCCCCTCCAGAAGACGCTCGTCTCCGCCGAAGAGGTGCACGGCCGGGACGGGCTCGGCAACATCAGCCTGCCCGAGCCGGCGGCGCCGGAAGCGAAGGGCGGCGGCATCAGCCTGCTGGTCGACAAGATCTTATCCGTGCCCCGGGCCATTCTGCTGGCTACGGCGCCCTTGACCAACGTGGCAGTCGCCTTGGCCGAGCACCCGGAGATCCGCAGCCACATCCAGCGCATCGTCTGGATGGGTGGGTCGACCAGCTTCGGAAACGTCACGCCGGCGGCAGAGTACAATGCGTGGGCGGATCCGGAGGCGGCCAGGCAGGTGATCCGCTCCGGCGTGCCGTTCGTGATGGTGGGGCTGAACGTCACCCACCAGGTGGCGCTAGACCGCGCAACGCTGGCCCACTATCGGGCGCTCGGAAACCGGGTGGCGGCAACCGCAGCCCAGATGCTGGACTTCTACGTCACCTTCCACGAGCAGGTGGCCGGCACCGACCGCTCGCCGATCCATGACGCGGTGGCGGCGGTGGCGGCGGTCTACCCGGCGTCACTTCGCACCGCCGCCTGTGCGGTGGACGTGGAGACCACGGGTGAGCTGACCGAGGGTGCCACGGTGGTCGACCTGCGCGGGCTCGTTGCTCCTGAGAGGCCCATCGAGGTGGGCATGGACGTAGACGCGGAGTTCCACCTCGAGGTGATGAGAGACGCCCTGGCCTCGTTCGCCTGAGCTGGCCGCCCTGTCTGGACCAGTGCCGGTAGCAGTCGTGTTGGTATGACTTCGGATGATGGACCCCGATGCCTTGACCTTTAGGAAAGGCGGACCCTATAATGGCCCCTGCCTACATCGCGGGGTAGAGCAGTCTGGTAGCTCGTCGGGCTCATAACCCGGAGGTCGCAGGTTCAAATCCTGCCCCCGCAACCAGTTTTAGGCGGCGTAGCTCAGTTGGTCAGAGCATACGGTTCATACCCGTAGTGTCGCTGGTTCGAATCCAGCCGCCGCTACCATTGCCAGGTTGGCGCGCGTAGCTCAGTTGGTAGAGCAGCTGACTCTTAATCAGCGGGTCGTAGGTTCGAGCCCTACCGCGCGCACCA
>JAJZLH010000068.1 GCA_021803575.1 Bacillota bacterium
CCCTCTCTCGCCGAGCTTGAGCGGGAGTTCGCGCCCCTGTTCGGTTTCCCTGCCCGCCCGCCCCAAAATCTGAGGGGCCTGCGCCGGCAGGCCCCTCAGACAAGGAACTTCTGGGATGAAGCACTAGCCCTTCCCTGCCCGACGCGGTGAGGCACTTCCGGACCAGCCGGAAGTGCCTCGCTGTTTTGCTGGCGGCGGGCCGGCCCTGGTACCGGGCGCCCGGACGGCTAGATGCCGTCGTGGGCCGCCAGGGCGTCCTCATGGAGGCGGGCCAGGCCGCTCTGGATGGCCCGGGCCCGGGCCTCCCCGACGCCTTCCACCTGGTCCAGCTGGTCCAGGCTGGCAGCCAGGATGCGGCCGAAGCTGGCGAAGTGCGCCACCAGGTTCTCGATCACCGTCTCAGGCAGACCTGGCAGCCGGTTCAGGATGCGCAGCCCGCGGCCGCTCACCGACCGGCTGGGGTCGGTGCCCAGGTGGATGAACCGGCCCAGCCACTGGGTGTCAAGGATCTCGTCGCTGTCCCGCTCGGAGAGGTCGGCGAGCCGCTGCTCGGCGGTCTCCCGGTCCGGGCCGGCCTCAGCGTAGTCGCGGAGCACCAATAGCGCCTCCTCGCGCACACCCTGAATCAACTCGTGCAGCTGGATGCCGATCAGGCGGCCCTCCGAGCCCAGCTCCGCCACGTAGCGGTCGATCTCGGTGCGGACCGAGATGAGGATGGCTGCCTGCTGCAGCACCAGGGTCACATCCTGGGCGCTGACGTCTTCCTCGAACTCGAGCATGGTCAGGCGCTGCACCATGTCGTTGAAGGTGTGGCGGTAGCGGATGGTGGTGGCCAACGCCTGGTTGGCCTTGCCGATCAGCAAGGCCGGATCGTCCAGGACATGTTTGACCTGCCGGCGGTACAGCGAGATCACCGACCGGCGCTGCGAGATGGCGATCAGGAAGGCGCCGGTGGCCTTGGCCGCCCGCTCGGCGGTGCGATGGCGGATGCCCGTTTCCGTGGATAGAATCGACGAATCCGGCACCAGGTGCACGTTGGCGCGCACGATCCGCTTCAGGTCGTGGGAGAGCACGATGGCTCCGTCCATCTTGCTCAGCTCGTAAAGGGCGGTGGGGGCGAAGGGGATGTCCAGCGGGAACCCGGAGTCCAGGATCGATGCCACACCGGCTCCGTCGTCGACCACGATCAAGGCGCCGCCGTGGGCGTGCAGGATGTTGTCCAGACCTTCACGGAGCGGCGTCCCCGGCGCCACCATGCGCACCATGTCCAAGATTTCGCCTTCGCTGCCCCGGCTCAGAGGCGACTCCTCCCCGCTCCCCGCGAGAACTGCCTGGACAGGGATTCACGACCAAGCGGGCCACCTCCTTCGTGGAGGTGGCCCAGGGCAGCCAGCAGGGTTCAGGCCTCGGGGGCTGGTTCCGCCACCTTGGCCTCCTCCAGCGGTGCGAACACGATGGCGCCGTCGCCCAGCTCGCCGCGCACCTTCTGGCCGGCCTTGACCGTCCCCGACAGCAAGGCCTCTGACAAGGGGTCTTCGACGTAGCGCTGGATCGCCCGGCGCAGGGGTCTGGCTCCGAACTTGGGGTCGTACCCCACCTTGGCCAGAAAGTCCTTGGCCTCCTCGCTCAGCTCCAAGGTCAGGGCCTGGTCGCCCAGCCGCTCGGACAGCCGCTCCAGCATGATCTCAACGATCCGCCTCAGGTCTTCGTCACCGAGCGAGTGGAAGACGATGATGTCGTCCACCCGGTTCAGGAACTCCGGCCGGAAGCTGTGGCGCATCTCATCCAGCACCTTGGCCTTCATGCCCTCGTAGCGGTCCTTGTCGGTGCCGGGCCGAAAGCCCAGCCCGGCGTCAGAGCCGAGGTGGCTCATGCCGATGTTGGAGGTCATGATGATCACCGTGTTGCGAAAGTCCACCGTCCGGCCCTTGGCCTCGGTCAGCCGGCCCTCCTCCAGCACCTGCAGGAGGATGTTGAAGACCTCGGGGTGGGCCTTTTCGATCTCGTCCAGGCAGACGACGGCGTATGGCTTGCGCCGCACCGCCTCGGTCAGCTGGCCGCCCTCCTCGTAGCCGACGTAGCCGGGAGGGGCGCCGACCAGCCGGGACACGGTGTGCCGCTCCATGTACTCGGACATGTCGATCGTGATCATGGCATCCTCGTCGCCGAACAGAGACTGGGCAAGCGCTCTGGCCAGCTCGGTCTTGCCCACCCCGGTCGGGCCGAGGAAGATGAACGAACCGATCGGCCGCTTCGGGTCCTTGAGTCCGGCGCGAGCCCGTCGGATCGCCTTGGCCACCGCGCTGACCGCCTCGTCCTGGCCCACGTAGCGGCGGCGCAGCTCGCTCTCCAGGCTCATCAGGCGCTCCGACTCCTCAATCTCCAGGCGGGTCACCGGGATGCCGGTCCAGGACGACACGATCTGGGCGACGTCCTCCTCAGTCACCACCGACTTGTGGCTGGCCGTCTTCTTCTCCCACTCCTGCTTGGCGTGGTCCAGCTCCTCGTTCAGCTGCTGCTCCTGGTCGCGTAGCCTGGCCGCCTTCTCGAACTCCTGGGCGGCGATGGCCGCCTCCTTCTCCTTGCGGATCTCCTCCTGGCGGTCTTCCATCTGCTTCAGGTCCGGCGGCACCACGAAGGCCTTCAGCCGTACCCGGCTGGCCGCTTCGTCCACCAGGTCGATCGCCTTGTCGGGCAGGAAGCGGTCGGAGACGTAGCGGTCGGACAGGCGCACGGCTGCAGCCAGGGCGCCGTCTGTGATCTCCACCCGGTGGTGCGCCTCGTAGCGGTCGCGCAGCCCCTTCAGGATGGCCATCGTCTCCTCGGCCGTCGGCTCAGACACCATGATCGGCTGGAAGCGCCTCTCCAGTGCGGCGTCCTTCTCCACGTGCTTGCGGTACTCGTCGAGGGTGGTGGCGCCGATCGCCTGCAGCTCGCCGCGGGCCAGGGCCGGCTTCAGGATGTTGCTGGCGTCGATCGCCCCTTCCGCCGCACCGGCACCGATGATGGTGTGCAGCTCGTCGATGAACAGGATGATGTTGCCGCTCTGGCGGATCTCCTCCATCACCTTCTTCAGCCGGTCCTCGAACTCGCCCCGGTACTTGGAGCCGGCCACCAGGGAGCCGAGGTCGAGCGCCACCACCCGGCGGTCCTTGAGCGTCTCCGGAACCTTGCCGAGCACGATCCGCTCGGCCAGCCCCTCGGCGATGGCCGTCTTGCCGACGCCGGGCTCGCCGATCAGGACCGGGTTGTTCTTGGTGCGCCGGGACAGGATCTGAATCACGCGCTCGACTTCCTTGTCGCGGCCGATCACCGGGTCGAGCTTGCCTTCCTCGGCCAGGGTGTTGAGGTCACGGCCGAACTGGTCAAGCACCGGCGACTGGGAGCGGCCCTTGCCCCGCCCGGTCGGGCTGGCGGCCCCGCTGCCGCCCAATTGCTGCACCATCTGAGCCCTCAGCTTGTCCAGGTCCGCCCCCAGGTTGACCAGGACGCGGGCGGCCACGCCCTCGCCCTCCCGGATCAGGCCAAGCAGGATGTGCTCGGGGCCGACGTAGTTGTGGCCGAGCTGGCGCGCCTCCTCCACGGAGAACTCCAGCACCACCTTCTTGGCTCTGGGGGTGAGCCCGATCTCGCCTGAGGCCGGGGTCGAGCCTCGCCCGATCACCTTCTCCACCTCGGCGCGCACCCGCTCCAGGTTCACGCCCATCCCGGACAGCACCTTGACGGCCATTCCCTCGCCGGCGCTGAGCAGCCCCAGTAGCAGGTGCTCGGTGCCCACGAAGTTGTACTGCAGCCGCTTCGCCTCTTCCTGGGCCAGGATCAGGGCACGCTGGGCCTGCTCCGTAAACCGTCCGTACATTGACATCTCATCCATCCTCCCGTGACAGTCTCTCCCGGATCAAACTGGCTCTCAGTTGGAACCGTCCCTCCCGGCTCAGGTCCTGGGCCGCCGTGCGGTCCAGGAAGCCGGGCAGCGCCACCACTTGCAGGGCGCTCAGGGTGGCGTAGGAAGGGGACTTGAGCAGTCCCATCTCCACCCCCAGCCGAAGCGCCGAGATCTGCTGGATGGCCTCGTCGGCCGAGATCAGGCGGGCGTTCTCCAAGAC
Organism: Bacillota bacterium; assembly: GCA_021803575.1. Taxonomy (GTDB): domain Bacteria; phylum Bacillota; class Sulfobacillia; order JAJZYS01; family JAJZLH01; genus JAJZLH01. The sequence goes on from JAJZLH010000068.1 coordinate 4,107, forward strand.
GCCCTTGGCCCGCCAGACCCGGTCCTGGATGCGGGACATGTGCTCTTCGGCCAGCTGCCGCCTGGCCTGGCGCTCCTGCTCCACCACCTGCTGGGCGACCTGGGCCACGCCTTCCGCCAAAGACTGCTCGTCTTCGCCCAGCGTCATCTGGTTGGAGATCTGAAAGAGCTCGCCCAAGGCCTGGGTGCCCTCGCCGTAGATGCCGCGCACCGCCACGCCGGCCTTGGCCAGGGCCTGCAGCAGGTGGCCGATCGACTCGGACAGCACCAGCCCCGGCAGGTGCGCCATGACCGAGACCCTGAGACCGGTGCCGAGGTTGGTCGGGCAGGCGGTGAGGTAGCCGCGGCGGCTGTCCACCTCCCAATCCAGCTCTGCCTCCAGTCCGTCATCCACCGCCAGGGCGGTCTCCAGCGCCGACTCCACGTCCAGCCCGGCGGCGAAGGCCTGGATGCGGACGTGGTCCTCCTCGTTCACCATCACGGCCGTCGCCTCGTCCTGGCGGATGGCCACCGCCCGTTCGACGCCGCCTTCCAGGAACTGCGGCGAGACCAGGTGCTTTTCCATCAGCACCCGGAGGTCCACCGGCGGCACCTTGGCCACCGCGTAATACTCCCAGCCGGGACCCAGGGCGGCCACCGCCCGGCCCACCCGCTCGACCAGGGCGTGCTGCTCGCCTGCGCTCAGCCGGTCCGGGAAGTTCATGCCGGCCAGGTTGCGGGCCAGACGGGCCCGGCTGGAGAGGACCACGTCCTGGCACGGTCCACTCGCCTCCATCCACGGCGACAGGGCGCGGGCGGCGTGGGCGTCCATGCTCACGGCTGATTCCCCCCTTCCCCGTCGGACTCCAGGGCGCGGATGCGATCCCGGATCACGGCCGCCTGCTCGTAGGCCTCCTGCTGCACCAGCGCCGCCAGCTCGACTCGAAGCTGCTTGAGTTCGCGCTCCCGGCTCATCTGCGGCCCGGCCCGCCTGGGCAGCTTGCCATGGTGCCACTCGCCAGACTGCATGCGGCTGATCACCGGGTCCAACAACTCGTGGAACTCTTCGTAGCAGTGCGGGCATCCCAGGCGGCCGGTGGCCTGGAAGTGGCTGAAGGCCAGCCCGCAGGCGGAGCAGACCGGGCCGCCCTGGGGCGCGGTCTGGACGCCGCCCAGCCCGAGCAGGGCGTTCATCAGGTTCTGCATCATCAGGGAGGGGTTACCGATGAACTGGAAGGCTCCCCGCTCCTTGGCGCACTCGGCGCACAGGTGCTCAGTCCGCACCTCGCCCCCGACCAGGGTGGTCAGCTGCACGCCGGCTGGCCGCTGGTGACAGTCGTCGCAGAGCATCAGCGCACCTCGCCTCCCACGCTGGCCAGATAGGCCGCCAGCATCTCGGTCAGGAGCCGGTAGCGCAGGATGTCACGCCCGGGCAGGTCCACGGCCAGCACGCGGCGGTCGACGGCCCGGCGCAGCATGCGGGCCACCCGGCCGGCCAGGAGCCCGCCCTCCTCCAGCCGGTCGATCAGGTGCTCGGCCTCGACCTGCCCGATCCGCCCCTCCAGGCTCTCCAGGCTGGCCAGGAGCTGGGGCAGGTCCGGGCAGCTGAGGCGGCGCACCCGAATGTAGCCACCCTCGCCCCGCCGGCTTTCCACCTGGTAGCCGCGCTCAACCGAGAAGCGGGTGGTCAGCACGTAGTTGATCTGCGACGGTGCGCAGGCGAAGTAGTCAGACAGGTCGGTGCGCTTCAGCTCGACCTCACCCTGATAGGCCAAGAGGTCGCGAAGATGCGCCTCGATGGCGTCTGAGAGCGTCATGACGGCATTGGCCCCCTTGGCTGACTAATCCTGATCTATTGTATACACCGATCCCTCGATCCGTGCAAGAGGTGGGCAGCGAATATGCTACCGGACCCCGTTTCCAGGCTTGCAGGCTGGCTCCAGACCGTCGCCGCCGAACTCGTCGCGGTGTGCCCAGGGGCGCACCGTCACTTGCTCAGGCGGCCTTGTGGAACATGGCCTCCACCAGAGGGAGGAGCCGAGACCGGGGATCGGCCAGCGGCACCTGTTCGGGACCGTAGACACAGAACGGGTCCCCGCCCAGGGTGGTGAAGGCCTGGTAGCGAGGCCCCCACCGAAAGACCAAGGCGACGTCGGCTGATCCCGTCACCCGAGGAGTCGAGCCAGGGCAGTTGAATGCCTGAAGCGAGTTCACCAGCCGGCGCATCGAGGCGATGACCTCTGGACTGGTGACCGTCCTCCACAGCCAGGGCTCCCCATACTGGGGCTGGAACCCGACCCTGACCGACTGCGCGCCGGAGGGCACGATGGTGGCCAGCGGACGGGCCGGCAGGATGATCCGCATCATGGAGACGGAAAAGAGGCTTGGACCCAGGCTTTGGGTGGTCTGGATGTTCAGGGTGAACATCACGTCAGGGCCGCGCACGAAGTCCCAGTTCCAGAGCGCACAGCCTAGTGGCGCTGACGATCCGCAGTTGCCGCCGCCCTCGCCGAGACTCTGGAAGCCCAACGGCACGAGCCGGCTCTGGTAGTACTCGCCGAGCCGCGTCGGCCCCCAATTGCTTTGGTAGGTGCGGGTCTGCATGTGCAGATAGGGGCCGCTCAACTCGCTGCCGGTGAGCGCGGGTGCGAGGGCGACCACGGCGCCAGGGGGCGGTGGTACCGGGATGGCGGCATCGGTCGGACTTGGTGTCCACACCGACTGCGCTTGCCAGGTCAGCACCAAGAACAGCGCGGCCCCGGCCAGCACTAGCACACCGAGCCCGAGCCACATCACTCGCCGTCGCACCCTGCCCCTCGTTCCCCTTCCTGTCCGTGGCTCTGTCCGGCTCCAGCCGGACTCAACGTCAAATCAGGGCCTCGTCCCACAGCCGTCTCAGGATTTCATCGACCGTTTCCTCGGCCGACTGGGCCGACGTGTCCAGCCACAGGCCGAGCCGCGGCGTCTCAGTGCGCAGCATGTGGTCGAGGGTGCCAACCGTCCAGCCGCTGACGTAGCCCTTCTTGGACCGCTGGGCTTCGCGCTGCTCGACCACTTTTGGGCTCGGCGCCAGTACCACCAGCGCCAAGGGCCGATGGCGAACCATCGTCACCAAGTCCGCCAGCGCCTGGCCGAGGATGACGTCTTGCACGACCACCGAGAATCCTGCTCCGGCGTATACGTCGGCCACCTCGGCCGCCAGGCGATAGCGGAGGGCCAGCTGCGCCTCGTCGTCGCCCGGAAAGCCGGGGCGGATCTCGGCGCGCCCGTTGACGATCATCCGTCGAAACAGGTCGCCGCGCAGATGCACAGATTTCGGGAATTGCTGAACTAGGAGTTCAGCCACCGTCGACTTTCCTGCTGCCATGATGCCGGTCAGCGCAAGGATGAGCGGCTCGGTCCATGGCCCCTGGATCTGCCGCAGCTCGACTCCCCTCCTCGGTGCCACTGACTGGCCGTCTCGGCGATCCAGAGCACCCGGGCCGCGGGTCTGGACACAACTATTGGAACCGACCCACGCCAAACGGGTTGGCCGCCCAGGACCTAGGCCCTCACCCGCCGGCTCTCGATCACGGCGTGGGCGACCGGCGGCGGCACCTCCTCGTAGTCGCGGAAGCGCTGTTCGAAGTGGGCTCTGCCGCCGCTCAGCGAGCGCAGGTCGATGGCGTAGCGGGTCAGCTCGGCCGCCGGCACGTGGGCCTTGACCACCGCCTGGCTGCCCACCGTCTCCATGCCCATCACCCGCCCCCGTCGCCGGTTGAGGTCCCCGATCACGTCGCCCATCAACTGTTCGGGACAGGTGACGGTGACATCCATCACCGGCTCCAATAGCACAGGGCTGGCCTTTTCGGCGGCGGCCCGAAAGGCCAGGCTGCCGGCCAGCTTGAAGGCCATCTCCGACGAATCGACCGGGTGGTCCGAGCCGTCCAAGAGTGTCACCTTGATCCCGGTCATCGGGAAGCCGGCCAGCACACCCTCCGCCATCGCCTCGTGCACGCCCTTCTCCACGGCCGGCCGGTACTGCTGGGGCACGCTGCCGCCGAAGATCTTGTCCAGCCACTCGAAGGGCTGGTCCGAGGGCGCCACCTCCAGCCAGACGTGTCCATACTGGCCGTGGCCGCCGGTCTGCTTCTTGTGCTTGCCCTCCGCCTTCACCGTCTGCCTGATCGTCTCCTGATAGGGGACGGGCAGGGGCTCGAGCCGCACGCCGACGCCCATCTTCCGCTTCAGCCGCTCGACCAGCACCTCCAGGTGCAGCTCGCCGTAGCCGCCCAGCACCGGTGCCTTGACGTGGGCGGGGTGCTCCAGCGTGAGCGAGGGGTCTTCCTCCAGAAGCCGGCTCAGGGCTGGCGAGAGCTTCTCCTCGTCGGCGTCGGTCAAAGGGTAGACGGCCAGCCGGTACTGCGGCGTGGCAAAGGCGACCGGCGGCAGTGGCTCGATCTTCAGCCCGGCCGTGGCCAAGGTGTCCCAGGTGGTCGTCTCCTGCAGCTTCGCCACCGCCCCGATCTCGCCAGCGACCAAGGAGGCGGCCGGCTGCTTGGTCTTCCCGTGCAGGCGGAATAGCTGGCTGAAACGCTCGCTGTGCTGGCGGTTCAGGTTCTCCAGGTGCTGGTCCGCCTTCAGCTCGCCGCTCACCACCCGGAAGAGGTTGAGCCGGCCGACGAAGGGGTCGGCCATCGTCTTCAGCACGCGCACCACGGTGCCGCCCAAGGCCTGGGTCTGGGGCGGCGGCAGACAGTCAGCCATGGCCAGCTCCAGAAGGCCGAGGCCGGCACCGCTGAGCGCCGATCCGATCAGCACCGGGTGCACCGTGCCGAGTTGCACCGACTTCGCCAGCGCCCGGTGCAGATCAGGCGACGACACCTCGTCGCCGTCCAGGTAGCGCGTCAACAGCTCGTCGTCGGCCTCCAGCACGGCTTCCATAAAGGCCTCGTGACCGGGGGCGTCCGCCGCCTCCAAGAGGTCTTTCTCCTGTCCGGGTTCCATGGCGGCCAGCACGGTGCGCCCGAAGGCCGCCTGCAGTTGGCCGAGCACCCGGCTGGGGTCGGCGTTCTCGCGGTCTGACTTGTTGATGAAGAACAGGTAGGGCTTGCCTGCCTCCTGCAGCATCGCCACGGCCTGCTCGGTGCCGACCTGGACGCCGGCTGCGGCGTCCACCACCACCACGGCGCCGTCCGCCAGCTCCAGGCCGACCCTGGCCTCCGCCACGAAGTCCAGGTAGCCGGGGGTATTGATCAGGGTGATCTCTCGGTTGCGGCAGCGGAACTGGGCCAGGGAGAGGAAGAGGGAGATGTGGCGGTGGACCTCCTCCGGCTCGGTGTCCAGCCAGGTGGTGCCATCCTCCACCCGGCCGCGTCGCTCGATCGCCCCCGACCGATGCAAGAGGGCTTCGGCCAAGGTCGTCTTCCCGGCGCCGCTATGCCCCAGCAGCACCACGTTGCGGATGTCCTCGCTGTGTCTCTCCTGTCCACTCACACCCACCAGCCGTCCCTCCTCCTCGATCTCAGGCCCCGTGTCCGCCGGTCACCGCCTGCAGGTGCGCCCGGTCCGGTCCATGCCTGGCCAGTACCCACAGCGTGACCAGACCGCCGGCCGCGCTCAAGGCGCCGCCGGCCGCCTCGCTCCAGGCCGTCCATGGCACCACCAAAAATCCCAGCGCCAAAAGGCCGAGGCCGAGCGCCAGCCGGCCGCTTGGCACCACCTCCTGGCGCCGGGCAGCGCCGGCGTGCACCAATAGAACCAGGAGCACCGTGCTGGTGGCACCAGAGACCCAGGCCGCCGCCATCACCGGGTTCAGCTGCCAGGGCAGGGCCACCATCGCCACCGCCAGGCCGACCATCCCAGCCTCCAGCAGCCGGCGCAGCCCGGCCGCCAGGCCGAGGCGGCGAGAGCCGACGGCGTGCGGCCTGGGCCGGAACGCCCCCGGCACGAGCCGCCCAAGCTCGCCGATCACCAGGAGCCCGCCGGCCGTAGCCAGCCACAGAAAGACCGGCCCGAACAGGAAGCCGATCCAGATGCCGCCCTGCCAGAGGATGAAGCCCCCGGCCAGGGCCTGCCCCACCACCAGGTGGCGGCCGGTCACCCGCGGCAAGAGGAAGGTCAGGGCCGAGAGGGCGACCGAGACAGCCCAGCCCCACCACAGGAGCAAGAAGGCGGCGTGCACCGGCCACAGGCTGTCACCGGAGCGGATGGCGTAGAAGCTGCCGATCACCAGATCGATTTGGGCGGCCACCATCATGGCCCGGGCCATGCGGTCGCTGCGGCGGTCGGCCTCGCCCAGCCGGAAACCGGGCACCAGCAGCTCGTCCAGCTCCTCGTGCGGCACCAGCGGGCGATCGTCGCGCAGCCACAGCCAGAGCAGCCCGACCAGCCCGGCCGCCGCCTCCACCAGCCAGGCCAGGCGACCCAGCCAGGCCAGGTGCGGGAGGCGCTCGGCCACCACCAGCATCAGGGCGCCCAGCGCTGTGGCCACCGCCAGGATCAGGACCCGGGTGGCCTCGGGCATCGGGCGGCGCTGGCTGAGGGTGGTGACGGCGGCGGCCGCCAGGTAGAGCCATACGGCCAGGCCGCCGAACAGCCAGAACTCGGTGGCGGGAAGGGCCAACGGACGCGCCGCCGGCACCAGCGACGCCGTGAGGTGGGCCAGCCCGGCCACCACGGCGGCACCAGCCGGCAGGGCGAGCAGGCGGGGCCAGTACCGGCTGACGTCGACCGGCGGGCGCTGCGGGGCGGGCGGTGCCGCTACAGATGCCACTGGAAGGTCTCCTCGCTGCCCTGGGCGAGCGTGCGGGCCAGCGTGAAGAGGTAGTCGGAGAGGCGGTTCAGGTAGGTCAGCGCCTGGGCATTGAGCCGGGTCTGGCGGGAGAGGGTGACCACCGCTCGCTCCGCCCGCCGGCAGACGGTGCGGGCCACGTGGCAGACGGCGGCCGACTCGGTGCCAGAGGGCAGGATGAAGGCCCGGAGCGGCGGCAACAGCTCGGTCATGCGGTCGATCGCCCTCTCCAGATCCACCACGTCCTGGCCGCTCACGGTCTGTGGTCCGGGGTCCACCGGCGTCGACAGGTCGTAGCCGACATGGAACAGCCGCTCCTGGACGCCCCTGAGCTCAGCGTCCAGCTCTGCATGCCCGCCTTGGCTTGCCAAGAGACTGCGCAGCAGGCCGATCAGGGCGTTCAGTTCGTCGACGCTGCCGTAGGCCTGGACCCGGACGTCGTCCTTGGCGACGCGGCGGGCTGCGCCCTTGGGCGTGTAGAGGGCGGTCTCCCCCTTGTCGCCGTGGCGGGTGTAGATCGGCATGCGACCACCCCCTGGCAATTGGTCAGGTGTTCGGCCCCATCGAAACTCCCTCCTGTCACCCGTCCGTCCCGTTTTTCGGTAAGATGGCCAAGCGAGGCCGCATCTGGGGGGTGGGGCGATGGCAGCCGAGATCCGCTGGCGAGTGGGCCTGATCGCCAACCCGGAGTCGGGCAAGGACGTCCGCCGCCTGGCCGCCGAGGCGCAGGTGGTCTCCACCGCCGACAAGATCGCCGCCGTGCGCAAATTGGTGGTGGGGCTCACCCCCGCCCGGGGTCTTCAGCTGCTGGCTGCCGTTGACGACCAGGACATCCCCGGGCGCGCCTGGCGCAGCCTGCGCGAGGCACGGCGGCCGGATCTCAGCTTCGAGTCCGTCTCCTACCCGCTCACCCACAGTCCCGACGACACTGTGTCCGGCACCAGGGCCCTTGTGGCCGCCGGTGCCGATCTGGTGGTGAGCCTGGGCGGAGACGGCACCCACCGGCTGGTGGCGGAAGCCCTCGGCCAGAGGCCGCTCATTCCCATCTCCTCGGGCACCAACAACACCTTCGGGCTGGCCCTTGATCCCACCCTGATCGGCCTTGCCCTGGCCCGCGCCCTCCAGCCCGGCCCCATTCCGGCGAGGGCGCTTTTCTGCCCCGGCCGGCTCCGGGTGGCGGGCCCCTTCGGCACCCTGGCCGCCCTGGTCGATGTGGCCGTGCTGCCCTGGCAGGAACGTGGCAAGGCGGTGTGGGATGCCGCCTCGCTGTCCACCCTGTTCCTGACGCAGGGAGAGCCGACCGCACTTGGGCTATCCTCGCTGCTCGGCCAAGCCGAGGCCCTCCCGGCCCGGCGGGGCGAGGGCCGGGTGGTGGTGGTCGATCCCCAGGCCGCCCGCCGGGTGTGGTGCCCGCTCTCCCCAGGCCTCCTCGCCCAGGTGGGGGTGGCCGAGATCCGCCGCCTCGACCCAGCGGTGCCAGAGACCGTGTTCGGGCCGGCGACGCTGGCCTTCGACGGTGAGCCCCTGGTCAGCCTGGCCCCCGGCGAGGAGGCCACGGTCAGCCTGGAGGAGGGACCCTGGGTGTTCGACCCCCTCGCCCTGCTCGGCCCTGCCCAGCCCAGCTCGGGTGCCGAGGCGCCGGCCGCACTCCGCCAGGCCCTGGAGGAGTCCTTGATCAGCGTGATCGGCCGCCTGTCCGCCGAGGCGGCCAGTGACAGTCTGTACGGCGATGAGATCCCGCTCGCCACCGCCGAGGAGGTGTGGCAGCGGCCGATCGCCTTCGACCCCCGTTTCGACCTCGGCCCCGATCCAGCCGTGGTGGACGAACTGTCGGGCGCCATCACCCGGCTCGGCCACCCGCTCAATCTGCGCGGCTGCGTGGCGGCGGCCGGCCTGGTTCAGGCCGTGGAGGAGGCGGAGACGGTGGGCCGCTTTCGCGACCTATTGCTCGAGGCGGCGAGCCGGCTGTGAGCGATCCCCTGATCTGGCTGGCCCTGATCGCCGGCGTGCTGGCCGCCTTCAACCCGTGCGGCGTCGCCCTCTTCCCGGGCTACCTGACCATGCTGGCAGAGGCGGGGGGCAGGACCTCGCAGCCTGCCCTCACCGGGGTCGGCGCCGGTGTGGCCATGAGCGTCGGCTTCAGCGCCGTCTTCGGCCTGCTCGGTCTCCTCCTCCGCCAGCTGGACGGCGCCCTCTTTCAGCTCAGCCCGATCCTCTCCCTGGCCGTGGCGGCGGCCCTGCTGGTGGCGGGCCTGGGCGCCCTCTTGGGCTGGCTGCACCCGCTCCGCCCCGCCGCATGGCTGGGCCGAGGACGAGGGGGAGGCCACCTCGCCTGGCGCCTTCTCGGCTACGGCGTGGTCTACGCCCTGGTCTCGATCAGCTGCTCACTGCCCGTCTTTTTGGCGATCAGCGCCCAGGCCCTGGCCCAGGGCGGCAACTGGCCGCTGGTGGCGATGGTCCTCTACGCCCTCGGCATGGGGCTGACCATGACCGTGGTGGCGGTATTGACCCTGGCCGCCCGCCAGCTGGTGGCGCCATTGCTGGCCCTGGCCCTGCCCCGGGTGCACCAGATCGGGGGCGCCGTCTTCCTCCTGTCCGGCCTCTACCTGGCCTGGTACTGGCTCTTGGGCCCGGAGCAGCTCGTGCGCTAGGTGCCCCTCGCCCGGCGACCTGGCGGCCGCCAGGGCCAGTAGGCCGCCCGGCCCAGGCTGGCGCTGATGCTCGGCACCAATAGGGAGCGCACCACCCAGGTGTCAAGCAAGATGGCGGTGGTGAGGCCGATCGCCAAGGTCTTCATCACCTCGAGCGGGCTGACCAAGAGCACGGCGAAGGCCACCGCCATCACCAGACCGGCGCCCGTGATCATGGCACCGGTGCCGGCCAGGCCGGAGGCCGCCGCCTCGACCGGCTCCTCCCCCGCCGTGAGGTGCTCCTGGATGCGGTGCAGCAGGATCACCTCGTAGTCCATGGACAGACCGAACAGCAGGGCAAAGATGAGCGGCGTGATGGCGGCGTCCACCGGTCCCGGCACCAGCCCGAAGCCGCCGCGCTGCACGGTCAGCACCAGCACGCCGGCGGTGGCCAGGGCCACCAGGGCCGAGAGGCCGAGACCAATCGCCGCCTGCACGAGGGAGCCGGTCGCCCAGCCCAGCACCAGGAGGGTGACGATGGCGACCGCCAGGAGCACCCAGGGCAGGCGTTGGGCGGTGAGCTGGGTGAAGCCGTTCAGGAGCGGCACCAGCCCGCCCACCCCGGTCCGCGTCCCAGCGGGCACCCAGCCGGGCAGGTCGCTGGCCAGTCTGGCGGCCAGCTGCCGGGTCAAGAGGGCGTTGGGGCCGGTGGTCGGAACCACCACCAAGAGCACGGTGTGGGGCGTCTTGGCGAAGTCGCTGAAGCGGGAGAGAGCCTGGTGGAGGGCCGGCGGCAAGAGTGCTGGCCGGGCGTAGAAAGCGGCGATGCGGGCCGGCGGGCCGGCCGTGGTGGCGGACTCCACCGAGGCCACGTCGGCCGTGCCCTCTAACTTTGCGCTGACGGCGGCCACCGCCTGCCAGGTGGCGACCTGGGTGGTCGGCGTCCGGAAGTGCAGCACCACCAACAGCGGCGCCACCGCGCCCTGACCCAGCACCTGTTGCTCGACCAGGCTGGCCTGGGCCAGCGGGCTGGTGACCGGCAGCAGCGAGGCGGGGTTGGCCTCGGTGCGCATATTCAGGCTGGGTCCGAACACGCCCAGCGCGATCAGGATGGCCAGGCCGGCCGGCAGCGCCAGGGCGCGGCGGCGGGTGGCAAAGCGGGCCAGTCGGGGCCAGAACAGTCCGCCGCCGCCGCCTAGCCTGGGCAGCCGCCCCCAGTTGATGCCCCTTCCCAAAACCGAGAGGATGGCCGGCAAGAGGGTGTGGGTGGCCAGGAGCACGGCCAGCACGGTGACGGCGCCCCCCACCGCCAGGCCCTGCCAGTAGGCGTCGCCGCCCAGGAGCAGGGTGGCCACGGCCAGGGCCACGGCCAGCCCCGAGTAGGCGACCGACCTGCCGCTGGTCCGCATCGACTCGCTCACCGCTGCTACCACCGAGGCACCCGGCCTCTCCAGGGCGCGGCGAAAGCGCGTCGAGATGAACAGGGCGTAGTCAATGCCGACGCCGAGGGCGAGGAAACTGACGATATCGGTGAGGTAGATCGACAGCGTGATGTGGGTCTCGAGCAGGTCGACCGCGGCCAGGCCGAGCAGTCCGCCGGCCAGGGCGATGGCAAGCGGCAGGAGGGCGGCCGCCACGGATCCGTACACCAGGAGCAGGAGCAGGATGAGCAGGGGCAGGGCGATCATTGAGCTCTGGCGGAGCGTCTGGCTGATGTTCTGGTCAATCTGGGCGCCCATCTGTTTGGGGTCAACGGGAAGCAGGCTGCCGCCCTGGGCCGCCACCCGGCGGCTGAGCGCCACGGTGCTGGCACCGGGCGGGGTGAAGATCAGCGTCCCCACCCCTCCCACCGGGTGGGTGCTGGCGCCCAAGAGGCGGACCGCCGCCAGGTCCGCTCCGGCCTGGGCCTGGCCCACCTTCTCGGCCAGGAAGATGGTGGGGGCGGCGCCCGGCATGCGGGCGGCCTGGGTGTCCGCCCACACCGCCGAACTCTGCGGGTTCTCGAAGCCGGAGGAGGTGAGGTCGTGCGTGACCCGAGCGGCCAAGGGCGTAAGCGCCATGAGCGCCAAGAGCCAGAGCAAGATCGCCCAGCCACGGTAGCGGTAGAAGAAAGGGCCCCGTTCGGCCCTGGTCCGCCCCATCCGGCCTGACCTCGGCCCCGCCGCCTTCACCGCCCGCTCCCTCCGATCAGCTGGGAGAGGATGGCCGGCGCGATGTTGCCGCCGGACACGATCAGGGCCACGGACCCCTGGCCCAGGGCCGGGTCCCGCATCAGGGCGGCCAGAGGCGCAGCGCCTGACGGCTCCACCACCAGATGCTCCACCTCCAGAAAGTGGCGCATCGCCGGCCACAGTGCCTGGTCCGCGATGGCGAGCACCTGGTCGACGTGGCGCTGGAAGAGGGCGAGGGTGCGGGCAGAGACCTGCCCGGGAGCGAGGCCGTCGGCGATGGTGTCCACCTCCCCCAACGCCACTGGCCTCCCGGCCCGTTGGGCAGCCAGCATGGAGGCGGCGCCGGCCGGCTCCACGCCGATCATGCGCGGCCGGCCGGGGCGCCCGGCGAAGGAGGCGGCGATGCCACCCAGGAGGCCGCCGCCGCCGACTCCTGCCACTACCGTGCCGAGCTCGGCCTCTTCTGCCAGCTCCAGACCGATGGTGGCTTGTCCGGCGATGATCTCGGGGTCGTCGAAGCCGTGGATGAACGGCCACCCCTGCTCCTCGGCGAAGCTCAGGGCAGCCAGCGCCGCGGCATCGTAGCCCTGCCCGCCCTGGTGGATGCGGCCGTCCCACAGCCGGATTGCCTCCAGCTTGGCCGGGTTGGCCCCGGCTGGGGCGAAGACGTGCACTGGGTAGCCCCAGTGCGCACCGCACCAGGCCACCGCCAGTCCGTGGTTGCCGGCGGAAGCGGTGACCACCGGGCCGTGGTGGCCGGCTCTGGCCAGGCCGCTGAAGCGGGCGATGGCGCCTCGGATCTTGAAGGTGCGAATCGGCTGGAAGGTTTCCAGCTTGAGGTAGACCGGGCGGTCCAGTAGCTGGCTGAGGTGGCGGGAGGGCTCGAGGGGCGTGGCAGGGAGCAGCGCCCGCACGTCGGCAAGGGCGCGGGCGATCAGCTCAGGCGACAGTTCGATTGGACGTCCCTTCCTCTTGGCGAGCCGCTTGGTGGCACACCCTAGTCTATCCGATCCCAGGCGGCCGCCCTAGATGGCGATCCAGATAGGAATGGCGGTCTACGGGGCGAAGTAGTGGACCGCCAAGACGGAGGGAGGTGAATGCGTGCTTCACATTGTCGCCTTTGTGGTCATCGGCCTGGTCGTCGGCTATTTCGTCGGCCAAGGTAGCCCGAAGGGCATGACGGTGATTGTGATCCTCGGTCTGGTCGGTGGCCTGGCCGGCGGCTATGCCCTGCTCGGTCCCTTCCCCTACACCACCGCGATCAAGTATGGGAGTCTCCTGACCTCCATCATCGGCGCCCTGATCCTTGCCTACATCGGCAAGTCGCTGGCTGGCCGCAGAGCCTAGCCGGCGTTGCATCCGACCCGGCCATACCCAGGCGGCGGGCTTAACAAGCCCGCCGCCTGCTTTGGCGCGGCACCGGGTGTGCCCCCTCGCTCCGGCCCAGCTTGGGGCAGGCAAGACGCGCCAAGGGGGCGGCCTAGGCCGCCCCCTTGAGCGAAATGAATTCCGGCGACGGCCTACTCTCCCGGTCCCCTGCGGGATCAGTACCATCGGCGCTGGAGGGCTTAACTTCCGTGTTCGGGATGGGAACGGGTGTGACCCCTCCGC
>JAJZLH010000033.1 GCA_021803575.1 Bacillota bacterium
ACTTGGGATTCCTCCTCGCGGATGGTAGTGCACCGCCAGCAGACCCCGAGTGGCCGTCCTCGTCAACCTCCCCTTCACCTCACCACGAGGAGGGGGACGGCCTTCACTTTTACACCTGCTCCTGAGATTCTACCGACCACGATCTACCTTGATTCCGATGTACTGAGTGCCACCAAGGCCGCGGCGTTGACGTCCCACCGGACGGAGAGCGCCGTGGTCGAGGCCGCCATCCGGGCGTACCTCGGAGGCCAGCGGGGCCGGGTTGTCCAGGACGAGCTGCGTGACCTGATGGATCGCGTGGCTAGTCGCAGCGCCCTGGATGAGGAGGCCGCCCTAAAGTTGGCGGTCCAGGAGGTAGACGCCGTCCGCCAGAAGGGAAAGTCGGCCGAGCATGGAGACATGCAACCAGCTAGGTGCCCTAGCCGACCCTAACATTCTGATGGCAGCGGTGACGGGCGAGAAGGCGTGTCCGTTCGGCACTTAATGGAAGTAGGCGACGGCCGATCCGCACTGCCTGCTTCGCCTCGAGCCAGAGCGGTCCAAGAGCCTGCTTCCGACGCACCTGGCCGTCTGCTGACTGGCCTGGCCGCTGGTCCAGACCTCCTAGGTCTGGGGGCGCACGTCGAACTCGACCTGCCACTCCGGGCGGCCCTGGCCGTCCAGGGTCAGCCGCCAGATGTAGCGCTCACCGGGCGTCAGCGGCAAGGGGAAGAGGCCGAAGGCCATGGGCACGCCCAGGTGGCTGCCCGGTCGCACACCGGGGGGGCGGCCCACCTCCAGCTTGGTCTCGATCACCAGGGGCTGGGGCGCCGTGTCGGCGCCGGTGGGCAGGGTCACCGGCGCACCCTTGGCGTCGACCAGCTCCAGCCGCACCTGGTGGGGCTGATTGGTCTCGCCCCAGGGCACCTGGATCAGGATGGCCAGGGCGGACGGGCTGGGCTGCGGGCCGGTGATGGTCCAGCCGCCGCCCAGGATGTACAGTTTGCCGCCCACCAGCTGGGCCGCATCGGCCAGAAGCAGGGTCACCCGGAAGTCGTCCAGTCGCTCGCTCACCGTCGCCACCTCTATTCTTTCGCTTCCGACTCGTAGCGGAGCTCTCGGCCGAAGGTCTCCTCCATCGGCCCTCGGATCTCGGGGCCGATTCTGGTCCGGGACAGCACCGCCGGATAGGTGAGCCGGCGCACCACCCGGTGGTCCATGACCAGGGCCAGGGTCGTCGTCTTCTGCCGGAGGTCGATCCAGCTGAAGGCGAACGGCCCCTCCTCGCCCTCGGCGATGGCGTCGAGGTCGGGGGGCTCGCCCATGCCGCCGCCGGAGGCCCAGGGCAGCCCCAGCACCTGCTTCCGGCCGGCCTGCCGCCACTGGGCCGGGGTGAGGGAGAGGTGCGCTGGGAAGACCAGGGGCAAGAGCGCCTGCCAGTCAGGCACCAGGGCGTCCAGGGCCGCACGGTCGTGGTCGGTGGTGCGGTTCGAGGTGAGCGCCATGGTGTCGGCCAGGATGGCCGCCGCCAGCAGCCGGCGGGCTGGGCTGCCGAATCGGTCCCGGGCCTGGGCGATCAGGGTGGCGGTGGCCCCCCAGGGCTGCATGTACACCGGGTAGGGCCGCTCCCCCGCCCCCAGGGGGTGGTGGTCCACCGCCCAGGCGACCGGGCGGCGCGTCTCGGGGCGGCTGGTGTCGACCAGCCCGAGCGACCCCGCATCCGCCAAAAGCGGCAGGGGCTCCTCCCCGAGGCGGGCCCAGGTGGCGGCGGAGAGGGGTTCGGCCTCGCCCCAGGCAGCCGGGCGGGAGCCGACCAGCTCTGCTGCGGTGCGGGCCGAGACCAGGCTGTCCAGGTCGGGGTGGAGGTGGCCGACCACCCAGTCCGGAGCCGCCTCGGCCAGTCGCCCCCAGGGCGGCAGCATCAGCTCCACGCCATCCGTCTGGTCCCGCTCGCCCACCGCCTCACCTCCACTTCGCCGGAGAGATCCGGCCCCCGTCTAGCTGATCGAGGGCAGGTCGATGCCGTGCGCTCTGGCAAAGGCGATCGCCGCCTCGTAACCGGCGTCGGCGTGGCGCATCACGCCGCTGCCCGGATCGGTGGTGAGGACGCGCTCAAGCCGGCCCGCCGCATCTTCCGAGCCGTCGGCCACCACCACCATGCCGGCGTGGATGGCGTTGCCCATGCCGACGCCGCCGCCGTGGTGGACCGACACCCAGTGCGCCCCGGCTGCGGTGTTGAGCAGGGCGTTCAGGATCGGCCAATCGGCGATGGCGTCCGATCCGTCCCGCATCGCCTCCGTCTCCCGGTAGGGGGAGGCCACCGAGCCGGCGTCCAGGTGGTCGCGGCCGATCACGATCGGGGCCCTGAGTTCGCCCCGGGCCACCATCTGGTTGATGGCCAGGCCGAAGCGGGCCCGCTGGCCATAACCGAGCCAGCAGATGCGGGCGGGCAGGCCCTGGAAGCTGACCCGCTCCCTGGCCATGGCGAGCCAGTGGTGGAGGTGGGCGTCGTCCGGGAAGAGCTCCTTGACCTTGGCATCGGTCTTGTAGATGTCCTCCGGATCGCCGGAAAGCGCCACCCAGCGGAAGGGGCCCTTGCCCTCACAGAAGAGCGGCCGCACGTAGGCAGGCACGAAGCCCGGGAAACTGTAGGCACCGGCGAAGCCGCCCTGCTGGGCGCCCTG
>JAJZLH010000078.1 GCA_021803575.1 Bacillota bacterium
TTTTGTAAACAGCTGGCCGTCAGTTCGAATCTGACCGTCGGCTCCACTTTTTGAGATCAGATTCGCTCCCATTTCAGGGCCTTGGATGTAGCTGCGGTCTCGTTGACCCCAGTTTTGACCCCAGTTGTGGAGGAGTCGGCTGGAGTTCCTGGCGTGGCCAGGATGGCGTCCATCCTGGCGGCTGCCTCGCGCTGCAGGCCGGGCAGCACGCTGGCGTAGGTGTCAGCCGTGAGCCCGATCTGGCTGTGCCCCAGCATGGTGCTCACGGTCTTCAGGTCGACGCCACCGGCCAGCATGAGGGTGGCTGCCGAGTGGCGGAGGGTATGGAATGTCCGCTGGCGCACGCCGGCCTCCGCCAGCAGCCGGTGAAAGGTGTGGGTGACGGCCGTCCCGCAGCGTGGTCGGCCCAACGCGGTGGTGAAGATGAGACCGGGGATCTCCTCCTCCCAAAGCGGTCCGGCCAGCTCGCGGGCGGCATCCTGGTCCGAGCGCTGCTGCAGCAGCGCCGAGTGGACCAAGGACGGCATCGGCAGGGTACGCCGACTCCTGGAGGTCTTGGGGTCCACCAGCTGGCTACGGCCGTATACCCGCTGGAGTGCCCGCTGCACCTTCAGTGTTCTGCGCTCCAGATCGATGTCCTGCCACCGAAGGCCGAGGATCTCACCCTGGCGCAGTCCCATCCCCACTGCGATCGCCAGCACGGCCAGGAGGTCGAACCTTGGCGCGCATCCGAGGATCAAGGAGCACTCCTCAGGCGTGAACGGCTCGATGACGCGCTGCGGGGGTCTGGGCGGGCGGGCCAGGCTGGCCACGTTCCTGGGCACCAGCTCTTGGCGAACGGCCTCGTTCAGGGCCGAGCGGAGAACTGCCCGGACATGACCGACGCTGCGCGGGGCCAGCCCGTTCTCTGAGAGCCGCCTCAGCATTCCTTGGACCTGGGCCACGGTCAGGCGGTCCAGACGGACGGAGCCCATCTCGGGCTGCAGGTGGCGTCGGATGACCATTTCGTAGAGGCTGACGGTCGCAGGGCGGAGGGATGACCGTTGGCCGTGGAGCCACTCCTGGAGGTAGTGGCCCAAGGTCTGGCTGGATTCGGGTGCCGCCAGCCCAGACCGGAGGGTCTGGGCTGTGAGGCGGAGTCGCTGCAGAACCTCCGCCCGCGTGCGCCCGTAGCAACTCCTCCTGACCATCCGGCCATCCACTACCAGGGCCAGCCTGCCCTCCCAGCGGCCATCGGCGCGTCGCCGCACAGTGCCCTCGCCGTTGCCGCGCCTATCCACGGGGTCTGGACCCGAGACGGTCGATGTGAGGCGGGCCGAGAGGGGACCGCGGAGGTGAGATGGCGACCTGGGCACACGAAGACAGGCGAATCACCTCACTGGCCGCCTTCGCCGCCCGCGCCGGCCAGATAGGGCACGCTCCCGGTAGACCTTCAGACCGCACCATCGCAGTGGATGTCCGGCGAGGCTGCCCAAACGGGGCGCCCACGCTGGGCCGCAAGGTTTGAGGGGCCGAGAGGCCTCCTGAGCGCTGGCAGTTCTCATCCGAGATCAGCCGAGATCGGCGCATGTATTTTGACCCCACGGTGTTACAGGCACTCGTGGGGTCCACTCGGCCATCGGCGGGGCGCGGGCCGGGCCGCCAGTACCCCGGGGCTGGTCCCGGCTCGTCCGAGCGGCACCGCCCTAAGACTGTCCTGCCACCGCGCTCATGCTCGACCTCATCCTGCCCCCGATGACAGGTGCCATCCCAGGCGACTCAATGACGCCTGGGTGGCGTCTTGAGCGCCTGGGCCGCACCGGAACAAGTGGCGGACTCCCGGTGCCTCGAGCTGAGCGCGGTGGCAGGTGCTATTGCCCGTTCGCCGTCCTCCGGGCGCGCGCCCCACAGATGCCGGAGGAGGGCATGCTTGCCAGCCGACGCCTCTGCCATGCCGAGATAACCGTGGCCAGATCGCCGTCGTTGAATGGGGATATGAGTCCTAGACCGGCGGCGGTGGCCGCGATCGGTGCGGGATGCCTGCTGGTAGGGGCACTCTCCGGGTGCGCGGCGGCGGCATCTCACCGCGAAGAAGGCCGGCACTGACAGGTACCCGGTGGGTGGTGATCCGGGAGGGTCTACCACCTCCCACAAATCGGCGTTGCCGACGGTGTGGAGAAGATCACCAGTGACCCCGTCCACCGCTCAACCGACTCTGGCGCTCACCATATGCAGTTGGTCGATCTGGAAGTTCGCCAGCCGCGCCGCTCGTTCGACCGGAGGCGGGCCCGATGGCCCGCTCCCCTGGGTCAAAGACACGACTACCACCAGTCCCAGGACAAGACTGGTAACGCATACCCGGAGCCGGTGCATAGTTCTATTAGAGCGCGGCGGCCGAGAAACCGCCATTCGCGCCAACAGTCGCCACGCGCCGGAGCGTCAGGTATCGCCAGATGAGACCCCAGACTCACCCTGGAGGGGGTAGCAACGAAGGGAGGAACAACGCCCCGGGCAACACGGCGTCAAAGGTCACCTGTTCCACCTCGACGACCCGAATCGGCTCTTCCCGCAGCCGCGCCTCTGATCTCAGCAGCAGGCCGCGCTCTGCGTCGACCGAGAGCAGGTACTGATC
>JAJZLH010000056.1 GCA_021803575.1 Bacillota bacterium
GATCAGTACCTGCTCTCGGTCGACGCAGAGCGCGGCCTGCTGCTGAGATCAGAGGCGCGGCTGCGGGAAGAGCCGATTCGGGTCGTCGAGGTGGAACAGGTGACCTTTGACGCCGTGTTGCCCGGGGAGTTGTTCCTCCCTTCGTTGCTACCCCCTCCAGGGTGAGTCTGGGGTCTCATCTGGCGATACCTGACGCTCCGGCGCGTGGCGACTGTTGGCACGAATGGCGGTTTCCCGGCCGCCGCGCTCTAATAGAACTGTGCACCGGCTCCGGGTATGCGTTACCAGTCTTGTCCTGGGACTGGCGGTAGTCGTGTCTTCGACCCAGGGAGCGGGCCATCGGGCCCGCCTCCGGTCGAACGAGCGGCGCGGCTGGCGAACTTCCAGATCGACCACCTGCATATGGTGAGCGCCAGAGTCGGTTGGGCGGTGGACGGGGTCACTGGTGATCCTCTCCACACCGTCGGCAACGCCGATTCGTGGGAGGTGGTAGACCCTCCCGGCTCACCACCCACCGGGTACCTGTCGGTGCCGGCGTTCTTCGCGATGAAATTGCGCCGCCGCGCACCCGGCGAGTGCCCCTACTAGCAGGCATCCCGCAGTGATCGCGGCCACCGCCGCCGGTCTAGAACTCATAGCCCCATTCAACGACGGCGATCTGGCCACGGTTATCCCGGCATGGCAGAGGCGTCGGCTGGCAAGCACGCCCTCCTCCGGCATCTGTGGGGCGCGCGCCCAGAGGACGGCGAACGGGCAACAGCACCTGCCTCCGCGCTCAGCTCGAGGCACCGGGAGTCCGCCACTTGTTCCGGTGCGGCCCGGGCGCTCAAGACGCCACCCAGGCGTCATTGAGTCGCCTGGGATGGCACCTGTCATCGGGGGCAGGATGAGGTCGAGCATGAGCGCGGTGGCAGGACAGTCTTAGGGCGGTGCCGCTCGGACGAGGCGGGACCAGCCCCGGGGTGCTGGCGGCCCGGCCCGCGCCCCGCTGATGGCCGAGTGGACCCCACGAGTGCCTGTAACACCGTGGGGTCAAAATACGTGCGCCGATCTCGGCTGATCTCGGATGAGAACTGTCCGCGCTCAGGAGGCCTCTCGGCCCCTCAGACCTGGCGGCACAGCGTGGGCGCCCCATTTGGGCAGCCTCGCCGGACATCCACTGCGATGGTGCGGTCTGAATGTCTGCCGGGAGCATGCCCTATCTGGCCGGTGCGGGGGGCGAGGGCGGCCAGTGAGGTGATTCGCTTGGCTTCATGTGCCAAGGTCGCCGTCTCTCCTCGGCATTCCCCCCTCGGCCCGCCTCGCATCGAACATCTCGGGTCCAGACCGGGTGGATAGGCGCGGAAACGGCGAGGGCACTGTGCGGCGGCGCGCCGATGGCCGCTGGGAGGGCAGGCTCGCCGTGGTAGTGGCTGGAAGAATGGTCAGGAAGAGTTGCTACGGGCGCACGCGCGCGGAGGTCCTGCAGCGACTCCGCCTCAAAGCCCAGACCCTTCGGTCTGGGCTGGCGGCACCCGAGTCCAGCCAGACCTTGGGCCACTACCTCCAGGCGTGGCTCCACGGCCAACGGTCATCCCTCCGCCCGGCGACCGTCAGCCTCTACGAAATGGTCGTCCGACGCCACCTGCAGCCCGAGATGGGCTCCGTCCGCCTTGACCGCCTGACCGTAGCCCAGGTCCAAGGAATGCTGAGCCGGCTCTCAGAGAGCGGGCTGGCCCCGCGCAGCGTCGGTCATGTCCGGGCAGTTCTCCGCTCGGCCCTGAACGAGGCCATGCGCCAAGAGCTGGTGCCCAGGAACGTGGCCAGCCTGGCCCGCCCACCCAGACCCCCGCAGCGTGTCATCGAGCCGTTCACCCCTGAGGAATGCTCCTTGATCCTCGGATACGCGCCAAGGTTCGACCTCCTGGCCGTGGTGGCGATCGCAGTGGGGATGGGACTGCGCCAGGGTGAGATCCTCGGCCTTCGGTGGCAGGACATCGATCTGGAGCGCAGAACACTGAAGGTGCAGCGGGCACTCCAGCGGGTCGACGGCCGAAGCCAGCTGGTGGACCCCAAGACCTCTAGGAGCCGGCGTACCCTGCCGATGCCGTCCTTGGTCCACGCGGCGCTGCTGCAGCAGCGCTCGGACCAGGATGAGGCCCGCGAGTTGGCCGGAGCCCTTTGGGAGGAGGAGATCCCCGGTCTCGTCTTCACCACCGCGCTGGGCCGGCCACGCTACGGGACGTCCGTCACCCAAACCTTTCACCGGCTGCTGGCGGAGGCCGGCGTGCGCCAGCGCACATTCCATACCCTCCGGCACTCGGCGGCCACCCTCATGCTGGCCGGCGGCGTCGACCTGAAGACCGTGAGCACCATGCTTGGGCACAGCCAGATCGGGCTCACGGCCGACACCTACGCCAGCGTGCTGCCCGGCCTGCAGCGCGAGGCAGCCGCCAGGATGGACTCCATCCTGGCCACGCCAGCAACTCAAGCCGACTCCTCCGCAACTGGGGTCAAAACTGGGGTCAACGAGACCGCAGCTACATCCAAGGCCCTGAAATGGGAGCGAATCTGATCTCAAAAAGTGGAGCCGACGGTCAGATTCGAACTGACGGCCAGCTGTTTACAAAA
>JAJZLH010000001.1 GCA_021803575.1 Bacillota bacterium
GAGGCGAAAGGCGGACTGGCCGAACCAACGGATCTCCAGTGTCATGGCGGTTCCTCCTTCAGGGGAGTGCGGCGGCTCAGAGGCCGGCCGAGCGGTCTTGGCCCGCCTCCGGCCAGATCCAGAGCGGGGTCGAGTCCTCTAGGCGGCGGGTGGTGCGGATCAGATCTCCCACTGCCTCCCGCCCCAGGTCCCAGTCGGCAGACAGCCGGGCTGGTTCCTGGCCGGCTGAGAGGGCCAGGGCCGCCCCGGACAGACGCAGCAGGTGCAAGCTGGGCGCTCCCCTGCCCAGAAGGCGCCGGCTGGCTTGGCCGACCACCCGCCGCACAGCGCCGGCGCTGAGCGGGCGCCGTCCGGTGCTGCCAAAGATGTAGCGGCGGTCGTCCCGGTCCCACGCACCGCCCACCCGCTGGGCCCTCCGCCAGCCGAGGAGCAGCGAGGTGAGCCCGTCCGGCACCGCCACCACCCGCTGGTCGGGGCCGCCCGCTCCCACTGTGACGCCCAGCTGTCCTGTGGGGTCCAGCACAAAGTCGCCCCAGCGCAGGGCACCTGCCTCCTGGCCCCGGCAGCCCAGCACCACCACCGAGAGGAGGAGCAGCCGGTCGCGAAGGGGGAGGGCCAGGGAGTCCCGGAGCAGGGCCTGCACCCTGGCCGGGGCGAGCAGCGCCGGCGGCGGCGGCGGCGGGCGGTGCGGTGCGGCCACCATGCGGGTCGGGTTCTCCGCCCGCAGGATGCCCTGGGCGATGGCGAAGTCGAACAGGCTGCGCAGGGCGGCCAGAGCCCGGGCCACCGAGCTGGGCCTAAGCGATGTCTCCTCGCCCAGGTATCGGACGAAGCGGCTGAGATCGCCGTAGGTGACGTGGCGGATCGGTTTGGCGGCCCAGCTCCGGAAGCGTGCCACCTCCCGGCGGTAGGCCCGCTCCGTCTCTCGGCTCTTCGCCCCGGCCTGGGCCCGCGCCAAAAGCCAGCGCTCGATCAGCTCGTCGTCGCTGAGCGCACTCGGCCGGGCGCTCTCCTGAGCGGGTGGACCCAGCACGCCCTCACCCCCAGGTGGATTCACTTCCCGCCAGCCCTGGCTGTTCCTGCGCCGGAGCACCTTCTGGGCCGGGTCGGCGCCTCGCGTGGGATACAATCAAGGAGGACGGGACGGCGCAACGGACCCGATGCCAGGAGGCGTGAGCGTGATCTACTTCGAGCAGCTGCGAGACCCGGAGCGCGGCTGCCTGTCCTACCTCCTGGGCGACCTGGAAAGCGGCGAGGCGGTGGTGGTGGACGCCCTCGAACCGATCGGGGTCGAGGGCTACGTGCTGCGGGCCGCCGAGCGGGGCCTCGCCCTCAGGAGCGTCATCGACACCCATCTCCACGCCGACCACCGCTCGATCGGCCCGGCGCTGGCCGAGGCGGCCGGCTGCCCCTACCAGTTGCGGGACGGCGCCGCCACGTCCCTGCCATACACACCGCTCGTGCCGGGCCAGGTGCTGCGGCTGGGCGCACTCAGCCTGGAGGTGCTGGCCACCCCTGGCCACACGCCGGAGAGCCTGTCCCTCCTGGGCCGGGACCGGGAGCGGCAGGATCAGCCCTGGTTCGTGCTGAGCGGTGACAGCCTGATGGTGGGAGATGTGGGCCGCCCCGACCTGTTGCTGGGGGAGGGGGGCGAAGTGGTGGCGGAACGGGCGATCACCCTCTACCACACCCTGCACGACACGCTGCTCGCACTGCCGGACTGGGTGGAGCTCTACCCGGCGCACTACGGGGCCTCCAGCTGCGGCGGCCGGCACATGAGCGGCAAGACCGGCTCCACCATCGGCTTCGAGCGCCGCTATAACGTGGCGCTCCTGGCTCCGGACCAGGCCGCCTTCGTCCAGTTCGTGCTGGCCACCCTCAAGGAGCAGCCGGCCGGCTACCAGGAGATCAAGCGGCGGAACATGGGCGAGGTGAGGGAGCGTGCCTGAGCCCTTGTCAGTGGAGGCGTTTTCCCGCCTGGCTGCGGACGGGGTGCCGATCTTGGACATCCGGCCGCTCGCCGCCTACCGGCACAGCCACGTGCCGGGTGCCCTCAGCCTGCCCTACAGCGGATCCGGTTTCCTGGCCCAGGCCAAGGACCTCCTCTCCCCCGGCTCCCGCTGCCTGGTGCTGGACGACATCCCGCTACTGACGTCGGCCGCCGTGGCTGCGCTGGCCGAGGCCGGCGCCGTGGTCCTGGGCTGGTTGGAGGGCGGCACCCGGGCCTGGGCAGATGCCGGGCTCACCACCGCCGCCCTGGCGGAGTGGACGCCGGCCAGACTGGCGGCGGAGCTGGCCCAGGTGGAGCTGATCGACGTGCGCGAGGGCTGGGAGGTGGCTTCTGGCCTGATTCCCGGCTCCAGGCACATCCCGCTCGCAGACCTGTCGGACCGTGTCCGAGAGCTTTCGGCCGACGCCACCTACGTCATGGTCTGCCGCACCGGCGCCCGCTCCAGCTACGCCCAGTCCTACCTGGGCCGGCACGGGCGGCGCGCCATCAATCTGGAGGGCGGCATCGTGGCCTGGCAGGAGGCTGGCTATCAGGTGGTGACACCCGGAAGCGAGCAGCCGGATGGGACCAGAGAGGAAGAGGGGGCAGAGCGGTGAGCGAGCGGGCGGCGGCGACCTGGCAAGAGGGACTGCGCTTTTCGGCTAGGACCGGCAGCGGGCACGAGATCACCATGGATGGCCCGAGGGAGGACGGGGCCGGCGGCCGGCCCAAGGAGATCGTGCTCGTTGCCTTGGCCGGCTGCACCGGCATGGATGTGGCAGCGATCATGGCCAAGGGCCCCCGCCCGCCCAGCCGGCTGGAGGTCTTGGCCGAGGCCGACGACCAGGAGAGCCACCCCAAGGTGTTCACCCACATCCGCCTCACCTATCTGGGCGAGGGCGAGGAGGCGTCCCTGGCCGCCTTCCAGCGGGCGGTGGAGCTATCCTTCGCCAAGTACTGCCCGGTGGCGGCGATGCTGAAGCGGGCGGCCGAGGTCAGCTACGAGGCCTACTGGAACGGCCAGCTGGCCGGCAAGGCGGGTGCCTAGGGCACAACCTGCCAGGTCTTCCCACCGTTCTGACTGCGGAGCAGGGCGTTACCGGCCAGCAGGAAGCCGTCCTTGGGCGTCGGGAAGTCGATCGCCACGATCTGGCTCGAGCCCAGGCCGGTCAGCGGCAGGAGGGTGGCCGGCAGGTTGAGGGGGTGGACCTGCCACACCACGCCGCCGTCTGTGGTCTCATAGAGCAGCTCGCTGGGGTGGGAGCTGAGCGGGCTGCCCTCCACCAGCATCCAGCCCTGGCTGGAGGTGAGGAAGTCCACCCCCTGCATCCAGCCCGGCAGCTGCAGGCGGTTCAGCACCTGCCAGGAGGCGCCGCCATCGGTGGAGGCGGCGAGCGCGACCGGGAAGTCGGTGCCGGCGGCATTGACGGCGGAGGCCGAGAGCTGGGTGGCCAGCACCGCGTCATGGACGCTCAGGTACTGGAGGGCGTCCCAGGTGCCGGGCTGGCGGGCGAAGGTGGCGAGCGGCTGCCAGCTGTGGCCGCCGTCGGTGGTCTCCAGCACCACGTCCTCGGGAAAGCCGAACACCTTCCACACGCCTTGCGCCGGTGAGAAGAAGCGGAGGACGGGGGCGGCCGCCGGGAAGGCGGTGGCCGGCACCGCCGCCTGATAGGCGAGGTGGAAGCGGAGCGGGCTGCCCGCGCCGGTGTAGAGGACGACCCGGTTGGCCAGGACGGCGTCCTGGCCGCTGGCCATGACCTGGCCTGCCTGGCTGGAGACGGCCGTGAGCTGGGCCGGCAGGGAGGCGACCTGGGTCCAGCGGATGCCGCCGTCCGTGGTCTGGAGCACAGCACCGGAGTCGATCGGCGAGCCGACGCCGACGCCGTCCATGGCCGACGTGAAGGAGATGCCAGCGGTGGGGCGGAGCGCCGGCAGGAGTTCCTGCCAGCTCTGGCCGCCATCGGCCGTCCTGGCCAATACGCTCAGCCCGGCGCTCTGGGCGATGATGGCCCAGCCGGTGCCGCCCGGTAGCAATGAGACGCCGCCCAGGCTCCAGGGGTTCTGGAAGGAGGTGCCGACGCCCGCCCAGCTGCGGCCGCCGTCCTGGGTGATGTAGAGCCCGCCCGGGAAGGGGGCGGCGCCCTCTGAGACGGGCAGCCAGCCCACGCTGGCCGAGACGAAGTCCGGGGCCAGGGTGACGGTGCGGCCGGAGCCCGGCGCCTGGGGCAGCGGGGTCCAGTGCTGCCCGCCGTCCTGGGTGGAGAGGAGGGTGGCCTGCCAGCTGGTGTTGTTCTTGTAGTAGAGCCAGCCGTCCTTGGCGTTGGCGAAGGAGACCCCCACCGAGTAGGGGAAGAGCCCGCCCTCGGGGCTCGCCTGGTAGAGCGGGTGCCAGCTCTTGCCGCCGTCTGTGCTGGCCAGCACCAAGAGGCGTTGGCTCACAGCCGCCGGCGGGCTGGAGAGGGCGACCACCGCCTCCCTTCCCACCACTGAGAGCGAGGTGGGAGTCAAGGCCGACGGCAAGGTCACCACCTGCCAGCTCTGGCCGCCGTTTCGGCTGTTGAGGAGGAGACCGCCGGCCAGAGCCCAGCCGCTGGGGCCGCTCACGGTGAGGCTGGCCTCCGGCAGCTCGCTGAGGCTGGTGAGGAGGCCGGCCGCCAGGGCCTGGTGCCAGCGCACCGACCAGCTGGTACCGTTCAGGGTCTCGAGGATGGCCAGGCTGCTGCAGCTGTACGCGGCGCAGCCCTGTTCGGCCAGGGCCAGGCCGCTGGTGGGACCGGTCATGGCCAGGGCCAGCACGTGGTCGTGAGGCAGGGGATCAACCTGCCAGAGTGTTCCGCCGTCCGCGGTCCGGTAGAGGGCGCCGGCGCCGCTTGACGCCGTGTAGCCGGCCGCCCAGCCGACCTTTGGCGACCAGAGCTGGACCGCCGTGAAGGTGGTGGGTGCGGCCAGGGCCGAGGCCGGCTGGCCGAGGGCCGGTGCCGTGCCCCGTTCCAGAATGGCCCAGGCCAGGCCAGCCAGGACGAGTAGCGCCAAGAGGCTGGCCGCCAGGCGGCGGGAGACGGGCGAGCGGGCAGGGTGGGACATGGCGGGGCCTCCTCGCAGAGTCTCTGGACCGGGCTGGCGCGCACCCCCCACCCCCGCGCTCGGGCGGCGGCAGGGTGCCTCCTAGCTCACTTCTAAGGACGCCTGATCAGTGTTAGGGGGTTCCCGGCGGCACCTGGGACAGAGCCTCTTCCAGGAGGCGAGGCACCCTTCCAGGCTCAGGGAAGTCGCCCGCATCCTTCTTGGAGAAGATCTTGCGGTCGCCGAGGCGGATTTCGAACACACCGCCCAGGCCGGGGCGGAGGGTCAGGGAGTGGACCTTGTTCTCAAACCGGTCGAGCACTTCGGTCGCCACCCGGGCGGCCTCTTCCAGATAGCCTCACTCCGTGCAGTAGTGGATGGTGACAGTCACGACGACAAACCTCCTCTGCCGGCACAGGCTTCGGGAGCCATCGTAGCACGCTGGGCCGCGGTTGGCCTTAGGGAGTTGAGAAGAGGAAGGCTGGGCCGGTTCTTGAATCGAAGCCAGGAGCCACCGCCCAGGCGGCCGGCCACTCGAGTCAGGGCAGGAGGAGCAAGCGTGGCCGATTTGGTGCTGCGGGGCGGCTATCTGGACGGCGAGACGGTCGATCTCTTGATCCAAGGCGGCCAGATCGCCGCCATCGGGCCCCAGCTGGAGGCGGCCGGGGCGACCGAGATCGACGCCCGGGGCCTCCTCCTCTCGCCGCCCTTCATCGAGTCGCACATCCACCTCGACACCACGCTCACCGCCGGTGAACCGAAGTGGAACGAGAGCGGCACCCTGTTCGAGGGCATCGAAACCTGGGCGGCCAGGAAGAAGTCGCTCAGCCGCGAGGACGTGATGCGGCGGGCCACCACCCTCCTCCGCTGGCAGGCGGCCCAGGGCGTGCTGCACGTCCGGAGCCACGTCGACACCACCGACCCGGAGCTGACGGCGGTGCGGGCGCTTTTGGAAGTGCGGGAGAAGATGCGGGACCTGGTCGAGGTGCAGCTGGTGGCCTTTCCCCAGGAGGGCATCCTCTCTTTCCCGAAGGGGGCCGAACTGCTGGAGGAGGCGCTCCGGCTGGGGGTGGACGTGGTGGGTGGCATCCCCCACTACGAACTGACCCGGGACATGGGTGCCCAGTCTGTGGCGATCAGCTTCCAGCTGGCTGAGAAGTACAGCCGGCCGGTCGACATCCACTGCGACGAGACCGACGATCCCCAGTCCCGCTTCCTGGAGGTGGTGGCCGCCGAGGCCATCCGCACCGGCATGGGCGAGATGGTGACCGCCAGCCACACCACCGCCATGGGCAGCTACGACGATGCCTACGCCTTCAAGCTGATGGGCTTTTTGCGCCGGGCCCGCATCAATTTCGTGGCCAACCCGCTGATCAACATCACGCTGCAGGGCCGGATGGACACCTACCCGAAGCGGCGCGGCCTGACTAGGGTCAAGGAGCTGTGGCAGAACGGGCTGAACGTCAGCCTCGGCTACGACGACGTGATGGACCCCTGGTACTCCCTGGGCACCGGCAACATGCTGCAGCCGGCGCACATGGCGGTGCACGTGGCGCAGATGACCGGTCGGGCCGAGGTGGTGGCCTGCTATGACATGGTGACCACCCACGCCGCCCGGACGCTCGGCATCGCCGACCGCTACGGCCTGGCCGTGGGCAGGCCGGCCGACTTGGTCCTGCTCGAGGCCAAGGACAAGTGGAACGCCATCCGCCGCCTGGCGCCGATCCGGATGGTGATCCGGGGCGGGCGGGTGGTGGCCGAGACCACCGCCAGCCGCACCACGCTCCTGGGAGAGCCGATCGACCTCAGCGCCGAGCGCTAGTCCTCGGGAGGGGCCAGGTCCGGCCGCAGGCTGAGCGTGCCGTGCAGATAGGCCGGGGTGAGGCGCTGGCGGGTGGGCCGCTCCACCTCGATCAGCACCCGGATCATCCGCTCCGGCACACCCGGTACCGGCGTCTCCACCGCGCCCAGGAGCGGCACCTGGGTCCAGCCCAGGCGGCGGGCGGCGTATGCCGGGTAGGCGGCGTCGAGGTCGGGCGTCATGGTGAAGAAGGCGGCCACCACCTCGTCCTCGGTGATGGCGTTCAGCCGGCACAGCTCCCGAAGCAGCTCCTCGGTGGCGTCCCAGATGGCATGGGCACTGTTCTCCCGGGCCACCGTGGCGCCGCGCACACCGCTAACCGGCACCCTGCTCCCACCTCTCGCGCATGGCCGTGGCCAGTTCCTGGGGCTCGGCGAAGTCCAGATCAGTGAGCAGCAGCCTGGCCTCTGCCACCAGGGAATCGAGCGCCTCCGCCACCGCCTCCCGGTTCATGGCCAGGATCTCCTGGTAGAGGAGCGGCGGCGAGGTGGCGAGGCGCAGCCACTCGTATGCGGCCGGACCGAGCAGCTCGCCCGGGGTGTCGGCCAGGGTCGTGGCCAGGGCACAGCTCAAAAGATAGAGCAGGTGCGAGCTTCCGGCCACCCAGCGGTCGTGCTCGTCGGCGGAGAGCACGATCGGATGGGCGCCCAGCGATTCCACCAACTCAACGGCGTCGCTCAGAGGCCCCCCGCCCGGGCAGAGGGCGAAGCCGCGCCCCCGGAAGAGGCCAGCCCTGGCAGCCAGCGGCCCCGAGCCGGCGCTGCCGGCCAGGGGATGACCGCCCACCAGCGGCAGGGAGCGGGCTCCAGCCGCTGCCACAATCGGCTCCTTGACCGAGGCGACGTCCATCCAGAGCGGGGCCTCGCAGTCGGCCGCCAGGAGCTCGAGGCAGGCCCTGGGCGGCGCGGCCAGGAGGATGAGGTCCCATCTGCCCGTGAGCTCAGGCAGAGCGCCGTCCAGAGCGCCCGAGGCGGTGGCCGCCCGCAGGTGCTCGGGGTCCGGGTCGTACCCCATCACCTGGTGGCCCATCGCCCGCAGGTCAAGGGCGAGCGAGGTGCCAATCATGCCCACGCCGGCCAACGCCACCCGCATGCGACCCACCCCTTGACCCCTGGTCAGCCCTCCCGCCGCCGTCCCGGGCCCCTGGCCCGAAGGGCGGTGCCCTGCCAATACGGAGCGGACGGAAGGACACCTGCCGACGCCGCGGCTCCTGCTGCATCGAGTGTACGGTGGGAAGGCGGGCCGCGACAAGCACCTGGCCGGGTGCGGCTGGAAGAACCGGGGCGCGCGGCCCGTGTGGGCTCATCGTCACGGTGTGCATCCGCCCGCCGCGAACTCGGCCTCGCCCCTCCCTCGACGGAGGACTCACCCATGCGCTCCGCTAATGTCTCGGAGATGAGTGAACGGTCAGTGCCTCCCCGCGACCCGGCCACCCGGGCGGTGCACCCGCCCCGGCCACCCGTGCGCCAGGAGCCGTTGGTGGCCCCGCTCTACGGCACCAGCGTCTTCACCTTCCCCGGCCTGGAGGAGATGGACGACGCCTTCCGGCAGCCGGACAGCTTTGTCTACAGCCGGATGGAGAACCCGAACAGCCACGCCCTCGGCCAGCAGATCGCCGCCCTGGAGGGAGCGGAGGCGGGTGTTGCCGTCTCCTCCGGCCAGGCGGCCACCTTCCTGGCAGTGGAGGCTGCGGCCCAAGAGGCGGGCACCTTGCACTATGCCCATCACCTGTACGGGGGCACGCTCGACCTGATCGTCCACGAGATCGGCCGCCGGCGCCGGATAGAGCCCTTTGACGCCTGGGGCGGACCGCCGCCCGAGCTGGCCCGGGGAGACGCCGTGCTGGTGGAGAGCCTGTCCAACCCCTCCTGCCGGCCGAGCCCCCTGCGCAGTCTGGCCAGGGCCTGCCGGGAGGCCGGCGCCACCCTGGTGGTGGACAACACCTTCGCCACGCCGGTGTCCTGCCGCCCGCTTTTGCGCGGCGCTGAGCTGGTCGTGCACTCCCTGACCAAGGCCATCTCCGGCCACGCCCACGTCATCCTCGGTGCCGTGGCCGGCCGGGCCGACCTGGTGAGAGAGGCGGCTCGCCTGAAGGCCAGACTGGGCATGGTCGCCGACCCCAGGGCGGCCTGGCTGGCGCTGGAGGGTGCGAAGACCCTGTTCGTCCGCCAGGAGCGCTCGGTGGCGAACGCCACCTGGCTGGCCGGGCACCTCGCCCGGCACCCGGCCGTGGCCCAGGTCTCCCACCCGTCTTTGCTGGAGGACCTCTCGTGGCGGCAGGACCTGATCCTGCCGGGGTCCCTCCTCGCCTTCGACGTCGGCACCATGGCCCGGGCCAGCCAGTTCACCCGCGCCCTCCGCCTGATCGCCCTGGCCCCCAGCCTGGGCGACGTGGCGACCACGATCAGCCACCCCGGCCTCTCCAGCCACCGCGGCCTGGACGGCCAGGGCCAGGCGGCGATCGGCGTCACGCCGGGGCTGATCCGGCTGTCGGTTGGCATCGAACAGGTGGAAGATCTCTGGGCCGACCTCAGCCAGGCCCTGGAGCAGCTGCCGTGACCCGGGTGCTGGTGGTCGACGACGAGCAGCCGATCGTCGACATCCTGGCCTATCACCTGGAGAAGGACGGCTTTGAGGTGCAGGGGGCGACCGATGGGCTGGAAGCACTGCGTCGGGTGGAGATGATGCCGCCTGACCTGGTGATCTTGGACCTGATGCTGCCCGGCCTGGACGGAATCGCCGTCTGCCGCGAGATCCGCCGCTCCTCCGAGGTGCCGATCATGATCCTGACCGCCAAGGGCGACGAGACCGACCGGGTGGTGGGGCTGGAGATCGGCGCCGACGACTACGTGGTGAAGCCGTTTTCGGTCCGGGAGGTGGTGGCCCGGGCCCGCGCCCTGATCCGGCGCACCAGCCGGCCGGCCCAGCGTGCCAGCGAGCGGGTGGTGGTGGGCCGCCTCGAGCTCGACCCCTCCGCCTACACCCTGACCAAGGGCGGCGAGGTGATCGCCCTCACCGGCCGCGAGTTCTCGCTCTTGGCGATTCTGGCTGGCCACGCCGGACAGGTGCTGAGCCGGGAGGACCTGAAGACGGCGGTGTGGGGCTCCCTGACCGGTAGCGCCCGCCTGGTCGACGTCACCATCCGCCGCCTGCGCGCCAAGATTGAAGACGATCCCGCCCGGCCCCTGATCATCCGCACCCGCCGCGGCCGAGGCTACTACCTTGAACTGGAGCATCTCTAGGCGGCTTCTGGCCCCCTTCGGCGTCCAGTGGCGGATGCTGCTGGTCAGCCTCTTGCTGGTGCTTCTGACCATGGAGGTGGGCGGCAGCTACCTGCTCACCTCCCTGAACCGCTACTACCTGACCAGCTTCACGGTCAACCTCTCCACCCAGGCGGCCCTGTTGGGCAGCGTGCTGGAGCCCAACCTGGCCCAGCCCACCACCAGCCCCGACCTCTCGCCCGAGATCGCCCAGTTCGGGGCGGTGGGCGGCCAGACGGTGGTGGTGGTGAACCGGTCGGCGGTGGTGGTCGGCACCTCCGGCGCCCTGCAGAGCGAGCTCGGCAGCAGGATCAACTCGCCCCTGGTGGCGGACGCGCTGCGCGGCAAGCGGGTCAGCGCCTACGGCCGCCAGGGCGGACAGCCGGTGGCAGAGGTGGCGCTGCCGGTCACGGACCACGGCCGGCTGGTCGGCGCCGTGCTGATGACCGCCCTGCTCACGCCGGTGGTGGCCGCCATCACCCACATCCGCCAGATCCTCGTGTTTGCCACCCTGATCAGCCTTCTGCTCGCCGTCCTGGCTGGCATCTTCCTCTCCCGCCTGATGGCGGAGCCGATCCGCCGCCTGGCCGGGCGGGTGCGGAGAGTGGGCGCCGGCCAGTTCGATCCGCCGCCCGACCGGCCGTGGCCGGACGACGACCTCGGCCAGCTGGGCCGGGCCTTTGACGAGATGACGCTCACCCTGCAGGGCACCCTGGAGACGATCGGCCGCGAGCGGGAGAAGCTGGAGGCGGTGCTGTTCAACATCCGGGACGGTGTGGTGGCCCTGGCCGAGGACGGCCAGGTGCTGTTCTCCAACCCGGCCGCCGTGCATCTCTTGGGCCAGCCGGTGGAGCGCCTGGCCGCCTTGGAGCTGCTCAGCGAGCGCACGCTCGGCCCCCGCCTCGCCACCTGGAAGGGAGCGGGCGGCGAGCGGGTGCTCCGGGTGGAGGGGCGAGAGGCGGCCGCCCTCGGTGCCTGGGTGGTGATGATCCAGGACGTGACCGAGGAGGTGGGGCTCAGCGAACTGAGGCGCCGCTTCGTGGCCGACGTCGGCCACGAGCTGAAGACGCCGCTCACCTCCCTGAAGAGCTATCTGGAGACCCTGAACTCGGAGGCAGCGCTCCGCCCGGCGCTCCGCCGCCGCTTCGTGGGGGTGGCGCTCTCCGAGACCGAGCGCATGGTGCGGCTGGTCCAGGACCTGCTCACCCTGTCCCAGGCCGACAGCCAGCAGCTGGTGCTGCGCCGGGAGCCGCTTTCGGTCTCGGCTCTGGTCGATCGGGCCAGGACAGCCGTCCTGCCGCAGGCCAGGGCGAAGCGGGTCAAGATTGAGCTTGGGGGCCTGGAGGTGCCGCTCTGGGTGGAGGGCGACGGCGACCGGCTGGCCCAGGTCCTGATCAACGTGCTGATGAACGCCATCGGCTACTCGCCGAACCGGGGCACCGTCACGGTCACGGCCGCCGCTGTGGGCGGCGAGGTGACCCTGACCGTGGCCGACCAGGGACCGGGCATCCCGGCGGAGAGCCTCGAGCACGTCTTCGAGCGCTTCTACCGGGTCGATCCGGCCCGCAGCCGGGAGGGCGGCGGCACCGGGCTGGGGCTGTCCATCGCCAAGGAGATCGTGCTGGCCCACGGCGGCCAGATCCAGATCAGAAATCGGCAGGCGGGAGGCGCCGAGGTCCAGATCACGGTGCCTGAGCTGGTGCCGGCGGCGGGCGCCCTCTTGTGAGGCGCTGGCAGGAGCGGTTGGAGGGCTGGGCTCTGGCCGCATTGGCCCTGGCCTCGATGGTGCTGGTGGCTCGGCTCTGGCTCTCCTTGCCGTCCTTGACCTACCTGCCCACCCATAACGCCTACACGCCGCCGCCGCCGGTGCCGGTGGTGGCGGCGGAGCCTCTGGCCATCGAGCTGCTTGTGCCGAAGACGGCCATCGAGCTGCCGGACATGGCCGGCTACCGGTCGCTGTGGCAGAGCGTGGCCAGCGGCCTGCCCAGCCTGGTCGGCGGCCAGGCCGTCCCTGTCGGTGCGGTGGTGCGGAGCATCGACCAGGCCAAGCTGGCGGCGGCGGCGGTCTGGCCGAGCGGTGTGCCCCTCACCGGCTCGGGGCCGGCGCCGAGCCTGATCGTGCTGACCGCCGGCCGCCACGGACAGCTGTTCTGGCTGATGCCAACCGGCTGGCGGCAGCTGCCCGCCCCCACCTCCCTCACTGCCCTCCTGGCCAAGGCTCTCCCTTCCGCCGTCGCCGCCACCCTGCCGAGCGCCCAGCACCCCCTGCTGGTCAGTGCCGCGCTCAGCCTGCCAGCCGGCCAGGTAGTTTCGGAGCCGGTGCCGACCGACCAGCTGGTGCCGTCCTTCTTGCCCCTGCCGCTCAGCGTGGAGGCGATCGACGAGGGGGCCGACGGCGTCGCCTACACCGACGGCAGCACGGTGCTGCACGTGGACAGTTCTGGCGCCTTCCAGGTGGAGATGGGAACGGCCGCCGCCGACTTCTTCGGTCTGGAGCCGGTGCCGGCCACCCTCAGCTTCATCTCCGCCCACCCCGGCTTTCCGCCCTACCTGGCGGTGAGTGAGGTAAGCGGGTCCGGGCCGGACATGACCGTCCGCCTCGCCCTCACCGTCCAGGGGCTGCCCGTCTTCGGTCTTGAGGCGGCCACCATCCAGTTTCGCTACTCCGATGTGGTTGCCGCCAGTTCAGCCGCCCTGGCGGTGGCACCGGGCGGCGCCACCGCCTTCTCCACCCGGGCGGCACTGCGGAGTCTCAGCGCGGCGGAGAGCACCGAGCTGGTGGCGCTGGTGCCGGTGGAGCTGGATCAGAACGGTGCGCTCACCGCCGCCGGCCTGGCCGTCCTCTCAGGCGGTCAGGAGCTGGTGGTAGCGGAGGCTGGCGGCTAATGGGCTGGGGCGGTGCCCGCCGCCTCCTGATCGCCATCTTCCTGGTGGTCGACCTCTTCCTGGCCGTGCTCCTCTACCAGAGTGGGCCGATCTCCTCGGGGGCGGGCACCGTGGCTGCCCTGCCGCCGGGAGCCGTCTCCAACCCGCTGGGGCCAGGCGTGCACGACCTGCCGCTGGTTAGGATGCGCCTTTTGGTGGCGGCCACGGTGGCGAAGACGCTGTTTGGCACCCTGCCTGCGGCCGAGCTGGAGCCCAACGGCCAGGTCCGCTACCAGCGGGGTGCGGAGTGGGTGGCGGAGACCCCCTCCGGTGCGGTCTGGGCGTCGGTGCCGCCCTCGCCGGCCGACCTGCCGGTGACCAGTGCCCAGGCGGCAGCCAGCGCTGCCATGAGCCTGGTCACCGCGCTGCGCATGCCGGCCGACCTCAGCCAGATCGACGTGCACCTGGCGGCCAAGACGGCTACTGTGGTCTTCGGCCAGGTGGTGAACGGACTACCGGTGCTGGGGGCGACCCTGGTGGTGATCGAGCCGGCCGCCGGCCAGAACTGGCTGGTGGAGGCCCACCTCAACCAGGTGGCATTGGCCGGCGGCCGGGCCAGCCTCCTGTCGGCAGCCCAGGCGCTGGCCTACGACGCCGCCACCGGTACAAGCGGCCGGGTCCAGGCCATGGCCCTGGTCTACCCGCTCGCCGCAGAGAGCTGGCAGCCGGTGGCGCCGGAGTGGGTGCTGTCCGGCTCCGGCCAGACCGTGCGCATCGACGCCCTGAGCGGCGAGGAGATCCCCTAGTCCGGCCGCCTTGGGGCGACCAGAGCCGGCCATTCATGCGCAAGGAGGTCAGCCCATGCCAGGAGAGGATCTCGGCCAGCTGTTCCACGCCCTTCGCTCACACCAGGGCAGAGCGGTGCTGCTCACCCTGGCCCTCGGCGACTGCCTCCTGGCCCGGGTGGACATGACCCTGGAGGACGTGGTCCTGGAAGGCGGCCGGCTCAGCCTGACCGGCAGCTTCCAGGAGGACGCCCAGCGCGTCCTCTACCGGGAGGTGGCGCTGCCCATGACCGAGGACGCCGAGGTCGAGGTGGCGCTCTTCGCCGGCGAGATCCGGCTCACCACCGAGCACGGCTTCTTCCTGGAGCTGGTTCCGCTCGACCCCCACAAAGCCACACCGGGCGACGAAGGCCTGTAACTGGATCCAAGTCTAGACATCGAGGGAGGACGAGCCGATGCGTCTCAAACCGCTCATCACGCTGGCAGCAGGCTCCGCCCTGGTAGCGGCCAGTATGGCCCTGCCGATGGGGCTAAGCGCCAGTGCTGCTGCTCAGAGCGCGCACAACCAGGTGTCGTTCCGGGATATGACCCAGGCGCCGTGGGCCACCGAGGACGTGGCGCAGCTGGCTGCCCAGGGTATCATCCGGGGCGTCGGCAACGGGCTGTTCGCGCCCAACGCACCGCTCACCCGGGACGAGGCTCTGGCCCTGATCGTGCGCGCCCTTGGCGCCGGCCAGAGTGGCCAGGGCGTCACCTTGCAGTTCACTGACGACGCCAACATCCCGGCCTGGGCCACCCGCGACCTGGAGGTCGCCGTGGCGATGGGCATTCTGCCCAACTCCGGCACCCTGAACCCGACCGGCGCCGCCACCCGCCAGCAGGTGATCGTCTGGCTGATCGCAGCCATGGGCCTGAACGCCCAGGCGGCCAGCACCTCCACCGCTGACCTCTCCGGGTTCACCGATGCAAACCAGATCTCTCCCTCGGCCATGGGTGCGATGGCGCTGGCCGTGCAGCTGGGCCTTTTGAAGGGCACCAGCGCCACCACGATCAGCCCGAACGGCACCATCACCCGAGCCCAGATGGCGGCCATGCTGGCCCGTGGCCAGCGCCGCTTCGGCGCTCCGCCCTCCAGCACGTCCAGCGCCCTGGTGGTCGGCACCGTCAGCTCGGTGGCAGCGGCCACAGGCACCTCAAACGGCGAAGCCACCATCGGCACGGTCACAGTGACCGAGGCGGACGGCACCATCGCCATCATCCCGGTGGCCAGCTCGGCCTTGGTCTATGAGAACAATCAGTCAGTGGCGCTCTCCACCCTGACCCAGGGCGACCAGGTGGCCGTGGCCGAGGACGCCCTCGGCAACGCCATCCTGATCGCGGTCGAGACCAGCCAGTCGGTCACCACCTCCTCCAACAACGGCAACGAGGTGGAGAACCAGAACGAGAACCAGAACGGCCAGGAGAGCGAGGGCCAGGAGCAGGAGCAGCAGGCAGTGGAAGGCACGGTCAGCGCTATCAGCTCGACCAGCCTCACTCTCACCCTGCAAGGCGACAACTCCCAGGGCGACGACGGCCAGGGCCAGACCGTGACCGGCCAGACCTACGGTTCGACCGTCACCGGCCAGACATACACCTACACCCTCGCCCCTGACGTGGCAGCCATCTTCCACGGCACGGCCATCCCGGTCTCTAGCGTGACCGTGGGCTCCAAGGTGAACGTGCACCTGGACAGCTCCAACCAGGTCTCCCTGATCATCGTGCAAAAGGAGCAGGCCTCCATCTCCGGCACCATCACCGCCATCGGCGAGGACTCCAAGGTCCTGGTCCAGGAGGCGGATGGCACCGAGGTGGCAGTGAAGACCGGCGACCACACCACCATCACTGACCCCAGCGGCAACCCGCTTCAGGCCAACCAGCTGGCGGTGGGCGATGTCGTCAACGTGAGCGGCACCATGGGCGAAGAGGGCCTTGGCGCCTCGACCATCCAGGTCACGACCATGGTCCAGGGCTCATCCACATCGAGCGGTGACCAGTCCGGCGGCTCATCCGACAACTGACCCGCACCTGACCAGCAGGAGGCCGCCCACCCCGGTGGGCGGCCTCTCCCGTTCTTCTCCGGGGAGGCCAGGGCGGGATGTTGCCAGGCCTCGGTACGGACGTAAACGGACGGGACGCTCCGAATGACTAGAGGTGACCCGAACTCCTAGACTAGAAAGGATGCGTGTCAGGATGAAACTGAAGGCAATCTTGGCGACATTGCTCAGCACCGGCCTGCTCACGGCCAGCATGGCACTGCCGATGGGACTGGTGTCTCATGCGGCCGGCCACGGTGATCACGGCATCGGCCAGACCGTGTCCAGCACCAGCGGCTCCCAGGACCAGAAGGACGGCTCGGCCAGCTCCCAGCAGAAGGCCGTGCAGGGTACCGTATCGGCGGTCAGCGCCACCAGCCTGACCCTCGTCCGCCAGGGTGAGGGCGACCATGGCCAGGGTCAGACCGTGACCAGCCAGACCTACGGCCCGACCGTCACGGGCCAGACCTACACCTACACCCTGGCCAGCCCGCTGGCCGTCGTCTACCACGGCCAGCCGCTGGCGATCGCTAGCCTGACCGTGGGTAGCCAGGTCAACGTGCACCTGAACAGCACCGGTCAAGTCTCGCTGATCATCGTGCAGAGACTGGCCGACACGGTGAGCGGTACCATCGTCTCGATTGACAAGGGCCACC
>JAJZLH010000005.1 GCA_021803575.1 Bacillota bacterium
CCTTGGCCGAAGACACGACGGAGAACCAGGCGTCAGGGTGCTCTGGCGCGGCATGCGAACCCTCGTCACCATCACCCAAACATGGGAGCTCTTTCGCCCACCACCGACTTATGGGTAATGATCAGGTGTACTATGGCCCTGACCTGCCTTTGTCCCTATGTAAGTATAGAATGCGCTCTCGCTGCATACTGGCCCACCCAGTGATACCGCGTTCCGCTTGCGCCATGCAGGTCAATCCTGCACCGGCTCTCCCAACCGAGCCATCTCCTGGTCCACGTCTCCTCATGTTTCCCAGGAACCAGGTGCTATTCACCGGCATCAGCCGCGTTTCCCACTGCAGATGAATCCCATTGGACAAGCGCATCCAGGACTTTGCACTCTGCCCTAGTGAGAGAATCGCGGGGGGGATCCTACCAGCCCACGCACCAGCCTCGCTTGGTGCCAACAAACCACACTCCTCACGGCCTCGCAGACTGCAGACGCGGGATTCTTGCGAGCCACCCCATTTACCTTGTTGGGCCAACGGGTTCGATCGATCCACAAATAACCTGGACCTGCATCAACACCTTTCCAGACCTGGGCGGACAGAAGGCTGAGAAGCATGCCCAGGTCCGTACCCTTGAGATGTTGCTAGTCAGTCAATGGTGTCGATGATCACCGGTCCAGCAGCGCGGCCCGTCGACTCATCGGCTAGTCTGATCCAGAATCTTGTGAGGGCATCGTCGCGGGCGGAATGACACCTTTAGGGGGTATCAAGGGGTAACCCACATCGGACTGATAGGCACTGCCCGGTGGGGCAGCGTGTGCCTTCTCGCTGGGTGTACACTATATAGACTGTTTGCAACGTTCTTGTGAATCTCTCTAGCTCATCACCACGCTGGATTCCCCTTCGGCTCTGGTGAGGCCGCCATCAAGCCGTCCTGGTAGAGACAAAACATGTCATACAAGCTCGGGGCGGGGCATGACTGTGCGGGCCACAGGCTGACGGTCAAGGGACTCTGGTGTGACGACGGTCTGGGTTCGCTCATGAGCGCTGTCTCCTCGTTCGCGCAACCTCACCGGTTGGCTTCTTCGTTTACCTCACCTCCGCCAGGCTCAGCTTATCGATCCGTGTCGAGCGTATTACTAGACCCCGGCAATCGCGCCTTGTCGAACTCCTGGAGGCGGGCTACCTCTAAGTCATCGAGCATTACGCGATGCGCCAGCGTCACTAACTGGCTGAACCTTCTATGCATTTGGACAAACATCTCATCAGCGAGCACGTGTATTTCAGCCCCAAGAGAGTAGTCTGCCGGACGCGTTCGGGCCTCCTCTCGCACCGCTCTCCGACATATCAGTTCCGCAACAATCTCTGCTAGCAGCACCCGAAACATGGGATTGCTCTGACCAGGAAAATCGGGCTCTACGCCAACGTAACGTTTCAGGGACTTATGCAAGCCGGATATTACGATGGATCGCTTATCTCCCTCCTCTCTCCACACGGCACGAAAGTCTCCGAAGGTTTCTGCTTCAAGGCGTATCTCAAGGGGCAACCCGTAGGGCTCGTCCTTCTGCTTGACAACTATTTGAGTTGTAGCCCTGTGTAGGCCCACCTCGGCGGTAAGCTTTGCGGAGCCCCCCAGGATGAGTCCTTGTACTGTTACGAGTGCTCTGCAGTAGTTCGTTCCGGCCACCTGACTGAATTTGCTCACTTGACGCACAGCAACTGCGCCCTTTCCGGTAGTGATTGCAACCTTGGGCACTGTTCCTTGTGCGGACCCAGCTGTAGGTACGTACAGTTCGCAAGACCTGCTTCTCGTAAGTCCTACCGTGTACTGCTTATGCCCAAACTCCAGATCCTCTTGGAACACTCTCTCGCGTACGTCTGTGGTTATGTCGACTAGGGCGTTGGCCTCGGGCAACGCTGGAGACACAGCGGAGATCGTCAAATTCTC
The DNA here is from genome assembly GCA_021803575.1 of Bacillota bacterium. Classification (GTDB taxonomy): domain Bacteria; phylum Bacillota; class Sulfobacillia; order JAJZYS01; family JAJZLH01; genus JAJZLH01. The sequence continues at coordinate 1,935 of JAJZLH010000005.1, forward strand.
GGCTGGTGCGAGCCCGCAGACCCGGAATTGCGCTATGAATGTGTCCTCCCGGCTCGCGTGTCGGCGCAGGCTGAAGGACCGGGATGCCCGGACCACCGACGGGTCCGAGGTCGTGACCTCAACGTTCATGCCCTCAGTCGCACCGCTGTTCGCTGTGGCGTAGTACGTAAAGGTTCGCTCGATGCCTACTCGGAGTGTAGCGAACGTAGGATAGATCATGGTCCCACTCTTATGCACGGCATCCGAATCTATGAAGCCACCCTGGTCATCCTCGTCACCTTCTCCAAGGTGCTCCTTTAGGAATCTCCCCGCCACTCTGGCTAGTCGGTTCAGGCGTTCCTGGGTCTCCTTCGTAGCCATTTCCGACCGTCCCGGTGACTTGTCTCCCTCCCGACTCACGAGGTCTCGGAGAACGGATCTGGGGCGCTCCATAAGAGCCTGCGCGAAAGGGTGCCTGCGATCGAGACCCTGGACTCTGTTGGGGTCAACGATGAGAGTCGGATTCTCGACCAAAGGCTCCACACCGGCCTCAAGTAACTCTTCATATTGGTAAAGCAGAGTGTCGATGTATTCACACTCGAGCCGGCCCCAGAATCGACGGACCTGCGGGTTATTCTTGAGGTCATCTGCCAACAAGGAACACTCGTGAATCGCACGAGCTCCCTTGATCACGATGCCGAACTGCTCAAATCTTCTCCTTCCTTCCGGTAGCAGATCCGGTGCACGCCATATCCGCAACCGCGCCCTTGCTCCGGAATACCCTGGCACGTCGTACGCTTCGTCGGCGACTAGCTCACCTGCTGGTGGCCGATACAATAGTGTCACGGGCTTCCCCTCCCCAAGTCGCCTCAGTCGAACCTTGGTAGGCGAAGCTTCGGACATGAGATCGCGAAGCGCGAAGTGAGAGGGAATCTCGAGCTTCAGCGTCCGCTCCTGGGGAAGAGCCACGGTCGGACGCAAGTAGAGGGTGGCTCGAGTTCCCGATTCACTTCCATCACGAGCCCAATCCTCCGGTAGCCGCGTGTCTCGCGCCTCCAGGATAAACTGTGAATGCGTCGTCAGGCGACACCGTGAGTACTTCCCGCGACTGACGGACTCATAAACCAGATCCCCAAGGGCCGTGCAGTCCTTTGAGCCTCTCCCCATATATCCCCGATTGCCGCGCTCACTGGAGAGCCTACCCGGTTCCGCAAAGCAGCGAACCATCGCGGCGGCATCCATGCCTTCTGCGCGATCGCTGACGACGATTTCCGAGGCTCGCGCCTTCCCGCGTCTTGCGTACTCAATGAGTATATCTCCGCCATCTTGCGCCCGGCGCCTGTGCATGAACAATCTGTTGTAGGAGTCATCGGAATTTGTTATAAGCTCCACGAGCGCGTCATATACGTCGTTTACCGCATAGCCTCTTATGTGGTGGAGCATGCGCTTGGTCGGCCTCAAGTCGATGGCCTGGCCGACGGTTACTCGAAGTTCACTCATTGCTGGTCCTCCCTTCGCAGAGAAAACGATCCCGGCAAGCATTCAAGAACGCTTTAACCTCCTCAGACTTTGCTGCTTCAGCAACGGCCAATAGTAGATCGACCTTAGTCGTCATCACTTCCCGTGGCACGTCGGGCGAGCAATTGAGAAGATCGTAGAACCTGTACGCACTGTGTCCCAATCCCCTCCCAGACAGGTACTGTCTATATAGCTCGTGTCTCTCTAACCTGCCTAGGATGCGCCGACCTTCCCGCCCCTCGTTCTCAGGAAGGGGGATCCTCGGCACCTCGCTCAGACTTTGCACACTGCTCCACACCAAGACTCCCTGACTTGTAAGCCTCCAACCATCCTTGGAGACATCGAGTGACCAGGAACCCACGACTAACGCGCCATTCCGGGGGCGCCTGGCATCCTCGAGCGCGACCTTGGCGATGTACTTATCTGGCCACTGTCTCGCGCGGTACTCCGGGAGCGACCAGGAAAATTCCGCCGGAGCTATCGCATAACACCCAGTGGCTATGTGCTCGCTCAGAACCCGTCGTGTTGCACCTCCCAGGGACCCGAGTACGTACACGACGATCTCCATATGAGATAGTCGTTTCGGGAGTCTCGCCACTGCGTTTTCTCCTCCCATCTCCCACGATGAGATCTCTTCAGCGCTCCGTCAGGGAGCAAGAAATGGAAGCACACCGCGAAGCAGGTCATCGATCGACTCGAGTTTGGCGGTCGGACTCGACTGTCTCGTCTTCGCAGCCTTCGCCGATCCTGTTTACAACTGGGTTTCCCAGAGTCCGTATTCACCCAGGCACAAGTGGATCCTGCGCCACGTCCGCGGCTGGCTCCTGTCGACCCACTGGAGGGGCGGCTGTTTGATCTCGGATCCATGGTCAAGGGTGCTCATCTGTACACCTATGGTGCGACGTGCTCAGTCCCGGCGGCCACCGAACCGCTCTGGTAAAGTTGGATGGGCGGCACCGAGCGGATTTATACCAGTTTGGCAGACGGGCGGGACACCGAGGGTCGCGCTCAGACAGACGCTGTGTAGTGAATAGAAGTCGCGGGTAAAGGTGGGGCACACCAGTTTGGGTGGGTGGTCGTAGCAGGATGATAGCGCTGGTGGTGTTGGATGCCGTTCCACCACTCCCTCAAGCGCGGGCCTTCGGGGGTGAGCGCGTTGCGCTTTTCACCGCAATCGGAGAACGAGGCGGCAAAGCGTACGCAATACCGCTGGCCATCGACACCTTTGAAGGCTCTGGGGCCGCGACCAGGAAGCAGGTCATCAGAAACGCCAACTCGAACCGACGGTCCCTATAGTCTCGACTCGAGACATTTGCCCGGTAATGCCGCTCGCTATCTGCGGACTGTGGCAGCTTCGCTCTACCGGGCCCCGCGGGCCGTCACATGGAGATTCCCTGGCCACTCGAGCGGTGGGATGCTGGTCTGGGGACAGTCATCAGAACCTCTTGGCCCCGGAATGAGCACTGCTCCTCGCGGTGCGCGACCCTCGTTCCTCGAGATGACTCGAACGGTACCGTGAATCATCGGCTCCGAAGTGCGGACACGGTGGGGCCAAGTGTCGGCCAGTTGGACACCTTCCTGTTGTCGGCCCGCGGAAAGCATCGGTCTCCCAGAGCCACATCGCCTAAGTCACAGTAACCGTGTTAGCTATCCACGGTCTCAAGTTGCAGGCAATCGTCTCACTTCTTGACCAGGACAAGCTTGGTGTGCCTATCATGGCTGGCTAGGTAGCAGCCGGACACGGGCTCCGCATGGCTTGTGAGAGGGGGTGACACTATGAAGGTTGCAATCAAGACCTTATCTGTTCAGATGGACATAAAGAACAACGGCGTAGAGTTCGCTATATCTGAAACGAAGAACAAGAAGGACAAGCACCTGGGTGACCTCTATGTGACCAGGGCGAACCTCATCTGGTGCGAGGGCAAGACCACCAAGGATAACGGGAAGAAGGTCTCGTGGGAAAAGTTCCGAGCCTGGATGCTGGAGCAGTAACGAGTCGCCGCCGCCGCATGCACTGACAGTCAACAGGCCCCGGTCAAGTGGTCCAGCGTCACGGCTGCGGCCATGGGAGTTTATTCGACGCTGTTCATTGACTGATCCGGTTCCTACTCCAAGTTCCACCGCGAGTCTTCCCGTGCCCGTTGGACCTTTGCAATGCCCTTCCCAGCCTCACCTCAGGTATAGGTTTGGCTCACGTCTTGATCCGTAGAGCCTCGGCGACTGCTGCCGTTGCCGCAAGCACCTCCTGGTTTCGGGCGTTCGGCGTCGTCTTGCCAGGGCTAATGAATCCGGTTTCGCTCCAGAGGCGCGCAGCCGGTGAGAAGTCTATCCTTTCTAGGGCGCGCGCATAACTGAGCAGGCTGCGATCAGACCCGTCCTCACGCAGTCTGATCCAGAAAGCGCCAGCCAAAGCCCTCAACGTAGTGGATGAGAACAAGATACTGCGGCTTCGCAGAGCATCTACTGATGTGCCATTTCTGGCCCTGGTAAATTCCGGGCGCGCTTCCGCCAATGTTCCGAAGAGTTGCACTCCGCGCTCGTAGATGGCATCCTCGCTGTACTGGGCTGCGTTGCGCACACGGCCGGTAGGCCCAACTTGAAGTCGTTTCAGAGATTCCCACACGGATCCTAAGGTGTACCACTTGTCGCTGCCGGCGGCGACCCGACTTGACTCTAGTTCAACCACTCCCTTGAGGAACGGGTGGTCAGCCGCTAAGCGTTGAGCAGCGCGGGCAAATGGATCTCGGGAGTCGAACCGCACATTGAGCGCCTTGGCAACCACCTTGGGTGTGGCGTTCATGTCACTAAACATCTGGCGGCGCTTAGACACATCAGGCTCTACATAGACGACGATGGCGGTGTGATCTTGACTTAGCTTCGGGTCCTCCTCAATCGCCTCATTCAGCCCTTTCCGGCGATGCTGACCATCGAGGGAGCGTAGGTTCGTCCCTAATGGAATGGTCAATAGACCAAGACTCTCCTCTTGGCCAGTCGGTTCAAAGTAGCAGTCCCGATCGACTGCATAGATGATGGCACCGAGGCAATAGTCGGAGGGGTTTTCCACCAAGTATCGGGCGATGTCGTGGGCGTGCCTAGGGTCCAGTTGACGCTGAGACCTCTCATCCGGTGGATCCATGTTTACGGTAAAAAAGTTATTCAACACGCTGTTCTCTACTAGGAGATGATACATGACCCGATCACCCTGGACGCCCCGAAGCGCCGGAAACGTGAGACCCGTCTTGACACTCACCACGCACCACCAACCTTCCTCGAGCCGTCGTGGCTCTGACCCGAATCCTACCATAACGTTATCGTATCTGTAAAGTTTTTCTTTTTATCTTTCCGCGCACCGGCCCTCCCGCTCCCCGCTCGTCGGCTGGAGCCGTTGACACGGCCGACTTCTCGGCGTCACCTCTGAACCCCCGAGTGAAGAGCGCCCGGTACCCCTAGACAGACGATATGACATCCACCGGAAGATCGTCTCGGTGGGCGAGCTGAAGGGTGCTGTGTGCAGCACCACGCTGCCCTTAGGCAACGAGAGCCGGAGCCGTCGCGATCCTCGATCAATCCCCACTGCAGGCGGGGCGGAGCCCCAAACATGAGACAGACCAAAGGGCCAGGCAACAGGCTCCTCTCGACGAGTCGTGGCGGTTAAATCGAGCCGGCTGGTCGCAGGCGAGATCAGCCGCCAAGGTGGTCTCTGCGTCCCAACTTTGGCCAGGTGTGGCCTCTCTGGTGGCTTGCGCAGACTTGTGGTCGGCGACCTACCGCCACACCGCTCGATCCCCAGAGGCCTCATCTGCGGGCTCGCTGGCAGGCAGGGTGCCACAGTGCGCCGCGGCTGCTGGCCGAGATGCGCGTCAAGGGTTACACAGGCGATCTCACCACCATCAAGGATGGGGTGTCTCAGATGCGCGGCCGACTCTGCCTGCCACACCGCCCACGGACTCCCAGAGGCGTTGCCTGGTTGCTGATCGCGAGGACAGAGCTGCTCCGCCTCGACGAACAAAGACGGCCGAAGTCGATCTTGGGGCACAATGAGCAGCTCCACCAACTATACGACCTCGCCCAGGAGTCCTGGTCGTTGGTCCGCGACCAGCGGGCCGATCTTCCGGACGACGGCATGGCCAGGGCCCGAGCCTGCCCGCTGCCCCCGGTGAGAGCCTTCGTTGCCGGTCTGGAGCTGGCCCTCGCGGCGGTCAGAGCCGGACTGTCCCTGCCCTGGCGCCAGGGTCCAGTGGAGGGTGTCATCCGTTGTCCGAAGCCGGTCAAGCGCCAGAGCTGTGACCGCGTATCGATCGCCCATGTGCGCATCGGCCTGCTCACCGGCGCCTGATCCACAACAGGCGCAGACGCGCCCGAGCAATCCCTGACTGCCATCATCAAATGTGCGCGAGAACACGTAACCTGACGGAAGTCGCCGGACGAAGAGCATAGTTCCACCCCTGCGGTGGAGAGAGCACCGAAGCCCTGGTAAGGTGGAGGTGCTCAGATCCGATCAGATGACAGTATGGGAGATCAGGGAGATGCGGGCGAAGGAGATGACGGTTAGGGACATCGTCCCGGAGTGGTAACCGACAATCAAAAGTAGGCCACTGAGAAGGGTGATCGCCAAGCAAAAGTAGGCCACTCCGAGCCCGCTCCGAAGCGTACCTACTCTCGAGCCGCGCCCCTAACAGCGGTCAATGTCTTCAGTGACTCGTATATATCGCGTCGTAAGTGTCCGATACCAAACGCCTGCAACACTACTGCATCGAAGTGCGCCCGGTCTTGGCTCTCCAATTCTTGCGGCACGCCCAACACGGCCCTCTCGAGCAGTGGTTGGAACGCGTCTACAATACGTCCGCGGTCTGTTCGCGAAACTCGACCAGGATCCAACACGTGAAAGTGTCTAGCAAGCTTGCTGGCATTAAGATCTAGGACGCCCAGGCCGCGGCCGAATCCGGACGCTTCGATCAGGAATATGCCAACAATGGAATTCATCAAGGCGTGGCACAGGTCAAGGTCTATCTCATCGGTCTGTCTACCGGTGAACCGGATGAATCTCTGGCTCACGAATGATCTCTCACGGAGGCGATACACGCAAAGTCGGCGATCGGGATTGAGTGGAATGACGAGATCCGCGAGCGTGTCCGCTCTCATCTCGTACCACTCACATCCTGGTCGGGCTAGGGCCTCGGGTAATGGTCGCCCAGTGCCATTCGTGCCACCTCGAAACCGTGCGATCCACGCAAGCGTACCGCTCATACCGAGATTCGTCAGTGTGGACACATCGTCCGAGCAGCAAAAGGCCTCCGAGGTGGCTGACTCAACCAGTCTTGTCAGGTTGTGTGGTGACTTCAGTACAGGCCGTATATATCTCTGCTCGATTCCATGTCCAGCTGCAGGATAAAACATTTGGTCCCAACCTCGACGCTCTCCTCTGTGGATCTCGAACAGCGTGTGAGCCGGGGTAAGACTAGAGCAGGCTTCGTCAACCCAGTGTAAGTCCGCAAAGCAAGCGTTCCACTCGATGCCAACGTCCCAAAAGTTTGACAACTCAGAACTTGTATACTCCTGCCGCACAAAGTTTCCATCAGACGTATCCCCGAGCCACATCGTATCCGCGAGGTGTTCAACGCCACCCGGTAGAGACTCCCAATGTTCTATGTTCACCGTGGTCAAGTCGAAAAAAACCTTTTCCTCGGGTGAGGCTGGCTCGTCCCGCTTCTCCAGAATGAGCATCGTTGTCACCACATCTGTTGCAGAGAACCAGCGGCCTTTGCCTGATGTCACCACCTCAAGAACGTTAAATCTGTTCATCAGCACCTCCCTGAACCTTGCGCCCCACTCTGTTCCTAGCCAAGAGTTAGAGCAGAGCACCCCCATTCGCCCGTTCACTTCCAGTAGGTCACCCAGCTTGACGATCAAGTAGGCATAGAGGTCGGACGTCGGTGAAAGGACTTGGCGCAGTTCGTCAGAGAGCGGGTTCAGTTGCTGTATGTCCTCGAATCGAACAAACGGCAAATTCGAGATGACTGCGTGCATCAGCGGAAGACTTCGGGTAACGTGCGTTCCGCTCTCCGGATCGATGAAGTTAATGCGCTGGCCGGCAGTCAGGGTAAGCGCGTCACGTTGGAAGGTCTGGACAACCTTCCTCATGCCCTTGGGATCTGACAGCGCGATCGAGCAAAGTTGCAGGGGAAACGCGAACTTGTCGCTTGCCCAGGTACCTTCAAGGGCACGCGTCACCTCCACTCCGACGCTACGCTTCAAGTCATACGCCGCTCGAGCAATCGTGCCTGAACCGCAGCACGGATCAATTACAGGCCCCGTTCGATCCTCAATCGCAAGACGAACGAGTAATTCCGCGAGTGGCCTCGGGGTCGCGAATTGCCCAGCTAGTCTCTTTCGTGAGTTGGTAAGAAGTCTCTCAAGGACAAGTTGAAAAGTCTCCTGTTTGAGTGAGCCAATGTTTACGTCATTCAGGAAGGCGTTCAGTTCAACGAGTCCGCCCCACGTCTCTGAGTCCACATAATGCTGACCTGGTGCCGGCCGAAAGACATTCATAAAGTCACATGACTCTGAGATCCCGTTGAAGATTTCCACCGCTGTGTCGACTGAGACGCCGGGCACTATCGACTCGACACGCCGGGCGGCGTTGTGGAACCGCTTCATGTAGTGCGCGAACAAGATTCTGTTCATCCAGTTGAGTAGGTTCACGCGCGCTATCGCCTGGGAGGGCTCGCAACCGGGATGCTCCCACTTGTTCACAAGCCACCATACGTTGAGCTCGGCCGAAAACGTGGCATCTCGTTGCACCGCGCGTGTCACCTCGTCTGCAAGTCGGTGCTCGAAGTGGCTCACATAGTCCACAAGCAGGTTGTCGCTTACTGCCACTTCCGGACGGGTACCGTGAACTGTCCCATATTCGAGAAGTTCGTTGACGCGGTCGATGATCCGGCGTGCAAGTACGGCCCAAACTCCTCTGTGCGACTCGACATCAGCCCGACGACGGATGTCACCAGACGTCCATGTGTCGCAGCAGCGGAAGGCTCCCGATTCCTCCTTCACATATAGCGCGGCGTCCTTCGCGTTCCAGACAACGTAGCTATCCAAACCCAGCCGTTGTGCCTTCCGCTCCGCACCCTCGAGCAGGGCACGATCGTTGATTGGCGTCTCTGGCATTTTAAGTTCCCACCCCTGCTGAACCACGGTACCGCCGCTGTCTCCGAACAGCAGTACATCTGGAAAGAGGCTGTGGGACACTCCCGTCAGCGTATACTCGCCGCCAGCCCGCCTAACTGCACGGAACCGCTCCGAGCAGTATCGATTGATTTCTACTATGACATCGATAGCCCAAGAGCGCTCATTGTATCGAGGTAACAGTGCCATAGCCGCTGGCCTTCCTCTACTCTTCTTGTTCCTGTTGGAGGGCTCGGTGAACACTGATGCGACCGATTCGCGACCCTAGCTCGGGAATCCAAGCCAGCCTCTCCTGAGCGAGCTGTACATAGTCGATCGCGTCACGCTTGAAGCGATAAACATCCTCATTCTTCTCGATCCCGCAAAAGGCTCGGTCTTCCAGGGCGGCACCGACCAAAAAACTACCGCTACCAAAGGCGTTGTCCAACACGAGGTCGCCAGGGTTCGAATAGGTTCGGACAAGATAGCGAGCCAACTCTACCGGCTTCTGTGTAGGGTGCCAAACTGGACCTTCGCTCTCGGCAGTCTTGAAATAGATTACATCGGTCGGATACCGCTCACCGGCACTTTTCACATGTCTCGGACGAAAGTCGCCGTAGCTACCCGACAACTGATCCTTTCGGACACCCTTGTCGTATCCCTCCCCGTCGCCCATTTGAGGGTGATAGGTCGGCGACTGGCGATAAAAGACACAAATGTCCTCATGCTTTCGAAGTGGTTGTTTCTTCGCATTGAGAAAGTTCGTCGGCTTAGACTTCTCCCAGACCAGCTTATACTTGAAGTACCTCTCGTTCGAGAGGATTACTTTGGCTGTAAACAGGCCCTGTGCTGTCAGGACAATGGCCGCGTTTTCTTTTGCAATGCGGTTATATGCCTTCCACAGCCTACCTAAGTCAATGGTGCTATCCCACTTATTCTGGGTGGTGCCATACGGTAGGTCACATAGCACCATATCCACACAGGAGTCCGGGAATGACTCCAAAACGTCGAGGCAGTCACCTTCAAAGATCGCGTTACGGACATCGAGCTCTGTGTAGGGCCTTCTCCCTACCAGCCCCGAAGTCGACACGCGAGGCACATCGTCGGGGTCGCTTGCTGTCCCCACCTGCACCTGGGCCATGGTCTCCCCGAGGTCCGCCATCTGCATACACCCCGCGTCAATAGATCCACCTAACGGTTCTCTTCGGCATGCAACGCTCCTTGTGGAAACTGTTCCCAGACTTGTTCGTAAGTCGATGTACCGTGCGCCCGGAAGCAGGCGTCGCCTCGATGGCGACATGTGGGCCCGACGGCGTAGAGTTGGCGCGTAGGCCGACCCCCATTGCATCTACTGCCCCTCCAGGCGCGCGGGGAATCCACCAGTGGCCTCCGGGCGTTGCCCCGGACCGTTGATGAACCGACTTCCTAGGAAAAGCCCCGCTTCCATTCGAATGGTGGGCACGGCAGGTTTCGAACCTGCGACCTCTTGAATGTGAGTCAAGCGCTCTACCCCTGAGCTACGCGCCCCTATGTGATTGTGGTGGGCCCAGCAGGGGTCGAACCTGCGACCAACCGGTTATGAGCCGGCAGCTCTACCGCTGAGCTATGGGCCCACCAAGACCAAACTGGCTCCTCGAGTAGGACTCGAACCTACAACCCTCCGGTTAACAGCCGGATGCTCTACCATTGAGCTATCGAGGAATCACCCCAGGACACGGCTTGATGGTACGGGATGGCGAATCCTGGCGTCAAGCAAACTGGCTTGACGAGACATGATCCGCACCGCTAGACTCATAAGCAGTTCCGGAACTCACTATACGGTCCCCACGATAAAGGCAAACACGTCGAAAGGCGTGGGCGCAAAACCACGGGCCTACAGCTCTTCTGAGCCACGGTAGCCGGGTTGCCGAAGGGGCACGAGGCTTGCATACAAGGTCTCTGCCATCGGCAGAGACCTTTGCGCGCGGGACCCCAGCTAGGGGTGACCCCGCCGGTGATGCGCTGGCTACTCGCAGGCCTTCTTGCAGCAATGCTCCTGTATGGCCCCGCGCCCAGGCCGCTGGCTGTGCCGCCCCCTCTCGCCCCTCTGGCGGCACGGTCGACAACCCGTACCGCTCTCCGGCCCAGGAGCAGCCAGCCTGCACCCACTCAGGCCGCCGTGGAGGGCCCGGTCGATGTCCAGCAGTCTGCCCTCCTGCCGGGAGCACCGCTGCAGGCCAGCATCCCCGGCAATCCGGCAGACCCGGTCAGCTGGTGGCTGTCTGGCAGCCAAGGGGTCTACCCTCTGCTCGCCTCCCAGAGCACCGTCTTCGACGGAAACCTTCCCCTGGTGCTTCCCGGCGGCGAGTATACCCTCTTCTCCTGCGACAATGCCTCTTCCGCCCAGCACTGCTTCTCCAGCCCCGTGTTCGTCGCTCTGGGCGGGCTCTGGCACAGCGGCACCGACCCGTTCGCCGTCTATCAGCGGCAGGGCCTTCTCCCCCTCTTTAGCCGCGGCACCCTCGGCCAGGGGCAGACCATTGCCCTCTATGGCCAGAGCCAGCTGTCGCTGCAGGACGTCTCTTTGTTCGACGCCCTGTATGGACTGCCAGCACCTGCACTGACCATCGTCACGCCCCAGGGATCAGCAGGCATCCCGGCCGCTGGCAGCGGCGCCGCCGGCCTGGAAGTGGCGGCCGACGTGGAGTGGGCGCACGCCCTGGCGCCCGATGCCAAGATTCTGCTCTACCTCTACCCCCCTGCGACAGACGGCGTCCTGCAGTCCGCTGACTTGGCCATCCAGGCGGGGGCCACGGCGCTCTCCATCTCATACGGGGCGCCGATCAGCGGCTCGACCGCCAGCTGGAACGCGTCGCTGCAGCAGGATGCGACCCAGGGACTGGCCATCTTCGCCGCCTCCGGCGACGCCGGCCAGGAGACCCCCGCCTATTGGCCCACTGCCTCGCCTGCCGTGGTCAGTGTGGGCGGCCTCTCCTACACCTCTTCTGGTACCACCTACTGGGACGGTGCCAGCGGCAAGGGCGGCTACGGCGTCTCGCTCTCCGAAGCGACGCCGGCCTGGCAGGGGCAAGCCGGCGTCACGGCGGGGCGCACGTTTCCGGATGTCAGCATGCTCGCCTCGCACGTGCCGGTGGTGGTGGGCGGGCAACTGGTCACAGCCTCCGGAACGAGCTTCGCCGCTCCGCAGTGGGCGGCGGTCTGGGCCTTGCTCCAGCAGTCGTACGCGGCGTCCCATCACGGGGCTCAGCTGACGGCCGCGCCCGGCCCAACGCTCTACGCCGTGGCGCTCCACCAATCAGCCACAGCGGCGGCCTTCCCCGCCGCTGTGGGGCCTGGTCCCCACTTCTCTGCCCAGACCGGCTGGGGCGCTCCCGACGTCCAGCGGCTGATTCAAGCCGTGGATGCCCTCGCACAGCCCGCACCGAGCGGGCTGCCCTCCGTTTCCGGAGGGCAGCCCTAGAGATCGCTTGTCCAGGTCGTCAGCGTGCGCTGTTACGGCCTCACTCGATGCCGGCCTTCTGCATCAGGTTCCAGACGATGACAGCGGCCTGAGCCCGCGTGGTGACGGCACTCGGAGAGAAGTCACCGTTGCTGCTTAGAGTCATGACGCTGGTTGAGAGAGCCAGATTGACATCGTTGGCGGCCCAGGCCGGAATGGAGGAACCGTCCTTAGGAGTGACGCTGGAGGCGCCGCTCTGAATGCCCAGACCCCTCAACACCCTGGCCACGATCGCCGCCATCTGGGCGTTGGTGATCGGGGCGTCGGGCTGGAAGGTGCCGCCGGGGAAGCCCTTGATGTAGCCTTCGGTGGCCACTGCGCTGATCTCTTGCACTGCGTAGTAGGACGCCGCGACATCGCTGAACGTGGCGTTGCTGGGAATGTGCCAGAGACCGAGAGCCTTGGCGATCATGACTGCGAACTGGGCTCTGCTGACGCCGCCAGCCGGATCGAAGGTGCCGTTGCCCATGCCGTTCAGGATCAGCTTGTTGGCCAAGCCTTCAATCGCCTGCTGGGTGGCCTGCGGCAGGTTCGAGATGTCCGAGAAGGACACCTGGTTCTGAATCACCGCATAGGTCGAGTTGGTCAGCGACTCGATGGTCGCCGTGTTTCCGCTGAAGAGCGTCCAGGCATGCTCTGGCACGCCGTTCACCATGATGACTCCGGTGCTGGTCAGCGGATTGGGCTTGGCACTCAGGTTCAGGGTTCGGGGCACGCGGCCGGTGAACTCGGCGATGGTGGTGGTCTTGCCGTTGGCACTGACCGTCACCGTGAAGGTGACGGGGCTGGCCAGGATCGTAGCCGTTGGGGTCGTCGACTTGATGTCGGCGGTATCGGAGCTTGGCGCCGGTACGACCTGGACTGAGAGGGAAAGAGCCGTCTGACTGACGTCGAGCGACTTCGCCAGAGCCGCCAGGCCCAGAGATGCAACGGGAAGGGTGTAGGTGGCTGCCGGGGTGACCAGACTCACTTCCGAGTGGGAGGAGCCGAGGTCCGTGACTGCGGTGGTGGGTAGATTGAGCGTGGCCTGATCGGTGCTGGAGGTGAAGGCCACGTTTTCGTGAGTCCCGCTGCCCAGAGCTGATCCCAACTTTGAGCCGCTCACGTCAAGGGTGGAGGCGCCATTGGTCGTGGTGGTGGTGGCGTCGTGCGAAGCGTTCAACGAGCCAAGTGGTGGCACCACCGGAGGAGGGGTCGTGGCTGAGGACGAGGGGCCCCGTCCAGCGCTCGGTGTACCCTCCGAGATCACCTGGGCGGTGTTGTTCAAGGTGGTGAGTTGCCCCGCCACCACCAGAGTGGCAGTCAACTTTCCGAACCCTGGAACAGTAGTGGCCGCTGTGCAAGTGTACGTTGCGGTACCGGTGCTACTCACAGGTACGGTCTGACTGCCCTGGGTGCAGAGGCTGGTCCCGCTTCCCGAGAATTGTAGGGTCAGGCCCGTGAGCGGCCCCTTGACTGCGTTCTTGTCACTTCCGGTGAGAGTGACAGTTTCGGTGACCGTAGGGTGGTTATTGGCGAGGCTGAGGAGCGGGCTGGAGAGGGCCAGCGTGGAGATCCAGGGCTTGACGTTGGAGGATCCACCACTAACCTCAGTGCCACTGGGGCCGCTTACACTGCCCCACCAGTTGTCCGTGGCGTTAATGTTCGTGCCCGTGTAAGCTCCGCTGGCCACTCTCAGCCCACCCAGTGTGTTGCTGCTGCCCAGCGAGTTCAGAGTCGCCACGATGTTGCTGTTGGCGCCAAAGCCATAGAGGTTCTGGAGATGGATGGCCCAGCCTGTGCTGTTGCGGATCAGGTTGTCGCTCAAGGTGATGCCGCTATCCCCTCCACCGAGGTAGACTGCATCATTTGCACTCTTCGTGGGGCCGGTACCGTTGACGAAATTCCCTGTGATCGTGCTCTTGGTCACGTTGAAAAGCGCTAGCGCCGTGCCACCAGAGGCCGTGGTGCCCAAGAACTCGTTGTTGGCAATCGTGATCCCAGTTTCGAGTCCCGCCGAGCTGCCCGCCATCACTATTCCCGCACTCGAGTTGGCGGTGAATGTGTTATTGGCGATCACCGCGTTGGACAGTGCGCCGTCGGTGTAAATCCCATTACCGCTCGCCGAGCCGTTCTGATTGTTGTTGTTGAACAGGTCGTGCTCGACCAGCGTCGGATAGGTGCCGTCACTCTTCAGGTACACCCCGAACACATTGTTCTGGATGATGTCGTTGATGATCTGTGTGCCCGAGATGTTCGCCTGGACATCAATGCCTGTACCGTAGTTGGGAGCGACATTGCTGTTGATGCTCGGCACTTGCGTTGCGATCGTGAAGCCATCGATCACCACGTTGTTGGCGTTGACGCCGAAGCCTCCGGAACCAGAGGCATTTTCTGAGATCACCGTTTCGGGAACACCCGTCCTGGTTCTGGCGTCCACGCCGTGCTGTGCGCCTTCCAGTGTCACAGGCGTGGTGACTGTGACTCCTTCTGCGAAGGTCCCTGCTGCGGCCAAGATGGTATCACCTGACTTGGCCGCGTTCACCGCTGCCTGGATGGAGGCAAACTGGGCGCCGCTGGTGATATCGGTGACAGGTGCAAAGCCAGTGCCCGTGGTCGCTCCGACCACCGGGGCACTGGTCAGCCAGGGAGCCACATTGACACCGCTGCTGACAGGAAGGCCCTGTGAACCCACGTCGTACGTGTTGACGCTGCCAGTCGGCCCATTGGCACTGCCCCACCAGTTGTTCGTGGCGTTCAGCGTGAAGGAAGTGCTGTTGCTCAGGTTAGCGACTGCATAGCCGGCGACATCGCTGCCTGATGCTGGGGTTGCCAGCGAGCCCAGGCTGTTGAAGGCAACGGAGTTGCCTGAGTTGTTAAATGTCCCGAACATGGAACTCCCCGCCGGCCATGTCGCCGTGTTGTTGAGGTAGACAGGGTCCTGCCCGATATAGACATCGCTCACGAAGCCCGACACTGTATTCCCTTGCACGACGTTGCCCATGCCGTCCCAGATCAGGACACCATCCACGGGTTGGTTGGCAATCGCTGAGACCGGGTTAGGCGAACCGTAGGCCAAGCTTGTACCGTCGGTGATCACCCCGGTGATCATGTTTCCGCTGATCGTGTTGTTGCTGCTGGGTACGACAGTCGGAGTCAGGTAGGACTGTCCGAGCTCGATCCCGGATGACCCGGCGGTGATCGTGTTGCCGGAGAGTGTACAGCCAGAGGCACCATGCACATCGATGCCATTGTCGTTGTTCAATAGGGTGTTACCCGAGACCGTGCAGGTGGCTCCCGTCCCCATCTGGTCAAGCCAGATGCCCCCGACACCCCACGGTGATGACATATCGCTGATCGTATTGTGCGAGATGGAGAGAGAGGCGATTCCACCTGCCACGATGCCGAACTGTGCGACCGGTCCCAGCGTCGACGCCGGATTGCCGGTGATCTTGTTTCCGCTCACCGTCACCGTGAGGTCCCCCGCTGCTGAGGCCGTTCCATTCGACATGAGATCGATCGCCACATGACCGGGATAGTCCTGCAGTGTGTTCCCCGTCACCGCTACGGTGGCAGCATTTTGCGTCGCCTTCACCTCGATGCCGTGCACCGAAGCATCGCCGATCTGGGACTGGATCTGGATGTTAGTCACCACATTGTGTGTAATGGCTCCCGACGTATCGACTAGGGCGATGCCGGACCACGGGCCGCCAGATGACGACAGAGCACTTCCTGAAACCGTCAGCCCCTGAATAGTCACCGGAATAGTGCTCGAATCGAGTTGCACACCAATGATGGCTGACGTGGCGCCCGTGTTGTCATCAAAGAAATACCCCGTACTTCCCTCGTTGAGGTTAGTGACCAGCGCGCTGGGAGCGGCGACCGTCGTCACCCCGCCACCATATCCCCCGCTGATTGTCAGACTCGTGAACGCCGGGCCGCTCCCACTACCGACACCCGTCTGACTCACTGACACCTGCCCTGTAAACGTGTTGCCACCATAGACTTCAATAGTGACCGGACCGGGCGTCGTCCACGCCGCGTTCACCGCTGCCTGGATGGACGTGTATGGCGTCCCGCTCGGGGCGACATACAAGGTCGTCGGTGTCACTGAAAAAGTCTCGAGGTTGGTGAGTTGCCCACTGGTGTAATTGTAAATCTGAGCAGTCACGGTACCGGCGGTCAACCCGGACGGCACCACTGCAGTGGCACTGGTGTCGCTCCAACCAGAGCCTGAGACCTTATCCACGGTGGCGCCCTGCGTGAAGTACACGGTGCCCGTCACCGTCCCCGGCGACTCGAAGCCACTTCCACTGAATGTGATGCTCGTGCCAACCGGGCCAGAAGATGGCGACAGAGATGAGATGGTGGGCACGGGCGCCGCGGCTGCTGGCAGCGGCGCAACCGTCGCAAACTGGAACATCAAGGCCGCAGCCGATGCCGCGACCATCACCCGTCGCCAAGTTCCCAACGAAGGCTTCCACACCGGCCCTACTCGCACTAGCAACACCCCCGCAATCAAGATGCATCCCAGTGAGTGCGCCCAGGGCCCCCGCAGGAGCGGATCGCTCCCACCGCAACGAGACCCTGCCGCTCCTCACGATGACAATTCGGTCGCGCCTACAAACACATTGGCGCGCAACGACTTCAGCCGCCGCGCACTGCATACGCCACCGACCCGCCACCATCCGCAGGCCGCTACGGTGACTCTGGGAGCACCTTCCCGTTGCTCCTAGGGCACCTGTCGGCCACTCGTTAGCTGTTTTTCCCCGGTTGCCCTGATCCTATCTCCGCAGTTGCGACGAATTAAGTTGACTCTCTGCCCCTGGGCCGAATGGTGTGGTTCCAACCACCAGACACGGCCGGGCGCAACTTGCCGTGACGACCCGACACGTGGAGCCCTGCAGCCTCCGGCCAGGCCGGGACGCCCGGCCGGTGGTCGCTCCTGTCGTCCGAGTTCCGCGAGCGCTCCACGATCAGGCTGATCACGGTCTCCTGGCGCAATACCGACGTCGCGCCTCTCCAAGCCTGTATGGCATGACTGAAGAGTCTGACCTCGACGGAGTTCCATCTGTGCGTTCCCGGTGGAAAGTGGCAGGTGTCGATCACGAGTCCACTTTCGTCGGCCAACCGCTGAAGTTCGATCGTCACATCGGCAGCAGGCAACGGCCGCCATCTGCCTTCAGCTACGATCAGCATACGGTCGGTCGGCGGATAGGTGGCACGACCGGCAGTGTGCCACCACTGGCGCAGACTCGGTAAGACACAGGCGGCCGTGTCACCGTCGTCCCACGGTCCATCCCAGCCCGCTTCCAACTCCGACTCGGGCGGGCTCTCTGCAACTTCCCCAGTCACCTCTGGCTCCAAGGTCCTGCTCGTGGCTCTGCGCTGCCCGGTGGACAGAGACTCGTCGCCGACATGTTCGACCTGCTCACACCGCTTTGTTGCCAGTGAAATGACTGGCTGACCACGGTGGTGGTAGTCAAGGACTGTTTCGTTGATATGGCGAAACTGAGCCTCACGCTCCGCTTCTCTGCGGTCGTTGCCGACCGCACCGCTGGCCGACAGCGTGAATCCCAGGTCATGCAATATGACCCGCACAGTGCGCTCGCTGGTGTAGTGACCTCGGTTATCCAATGCAGCCGACAGTTGGCGGCAGCTCTTCGTGGTCCACAGTAGCGGCGCATCCGGCTCCCAGTGGATATCGGACTCCACCAGCCACTCCAGATCCGGTAGCAAGGTTGGTTCAGTCTCGGTGAGCGGCTTTCGCCCGCCCCCGCGCCTCCGGACCCGACCGACCGGACCCGTACCGAAGTCGGCCAGTTCTCTGATTCCGCGGGCTACCGTGCGTCGGGACACTCCCAGCAACCTGCTGACACGAACCAGTCCGCCCACGCCATAGGCTACCGCCTCGGCAGCGGCGAACAGCCGCCGTTGCCGTTCATCCAGTAGCGGCGACACCAACTCAAACCGTCGCTTGATCCGTGCCCCGACCGCTTCGGACTCGGTCACCGTGCACTCCCCCGATTCCGGTTTGCGGTGCCGCCCAAGCCGACCTGCCAACCTCTACCACAACCTGGGCAACGCGATGTGTCAAGGGCCCAAGGTCCTGCCTAGTGACCGCTGATCCGGACCCCACCGTGTTTCCTGGTTCAGGCGGCCGGGCCAGGAACACGTGGGGGGTGCCTCCCTGACCTAGATAGGGTCAGGTGGACTGTTGGCAGGATCCCCATTGAGTTAACCAGCGCCAGCTCGGCTTGCCATATGTTCGCAGCGCCTGCGGGGAGCTTCCCGAGTGACTCCTCTGGCAGTCCCGCGGTCCGCGCCTTCCTTGACAGGTAGAGATCTACCTGCCGGCATCACGTGCAGGAGGCGAGGGTCGCGCCAAACCAGTACCGCAGGAATACGGTAATGATGTCGCTCAGTCTGTCCCCTATTTGAAGAGCGTCAGCAGATCTGGCCGGGAGGCGGCGTCTAGCCCAGTAACAGCCGCTCCAGGGGGCCGGCATGCTGAGGCATCGGTTCGGGGTGGTCGAGGTGTCCAACTGGTGGGATCGATGAGCCGCCGGAACGCCCTCATTGATCCCGCTAGCGACAGTGGTCCTCTCGTCTCGGGCCCGCCGGCAGGCGACCTGGTGGCGGCGACGACGGCGGCACAGTGCCTGTGCCGAGACCTCTTTCTGGTGGACCTCATCCGCCGAGAAGACCTGAGTGACGCGGCGGTGGGGCTGTTCTTCGGTCAGGGGGTGCCGGGGATGATGGGGCGGGCGGGCTCAAGGCACTGAAGGCGGAGATCACCCATGAGCGGGCGGCGACCACTGAGGCTGAGACTACGACCGGCCGCTTGGTCTCTAAGATCGAGTTAACCGCGCTCCAGGTTGGCGCGTGGGCCACTGCCGCGCGGCCGCCTCAGTCAGGCAGCTTCTCAGGGCGGCTGTCCGCCGACCGGCCGCGACGGGACGCAACCAGGAAGAGAGCGACGCCGACGATGATGAAGAGCAGGCCAATCGCGGCCCATGGCCAGGGATTGAGGAGCTGGGCGCAGGTGGTGGTGGTCTGCAGAAAACCGCCATAGGAGCACAGCTGGCCCGGGCCGTCACGATTGAGGAAGGCGACGTAGAGGGGTGGAAAGCCGAACCCCGCCACCAGGCCTGCAAGAGCGGCACGGGGCGCCTTGCGCCGAGCCAGCAGCACTGTGGCCAGAATAGCCACAGGGAAAACGAACAAGCCAACCGATGCCAGGGCGATGGCGGCGAAGGCGTATGCGACACCGACCGGAAGCCAGGCCGCGAAAGAGCCCCACGGGCGGTGGCGCGGGCTTAACCCTTCACGGTCATCTCCACGGTCCGCCGCACCATCTATCGTACCTCCAACTCCCCCGGGCGGTCGCCAGCATCGCCCGCTTCCACTCCTGCCTAGATAGCACCAGCCCGTAACCTGGCGGCCAGGCCTACGGGCTTCGTTGCTTTGGTCAGCTCAGATCGAGCACCAGCTTGCCCAGCACTTCCCGGTTGGCCTGGCGGGCCAGCGCTTCATTTACCTCGGCCAGCGGCATCACGCTGTCCACGCTGATGCGGAGGCGCCCGTCGGCCAGTGCGCCGAGAGCCCCCGTCACACCCGCCGCGAAGCGCTCCGGAGGTTCGATCAGCCCCGAGTAGGTCAGCACCGTGAGCTCCTTGCGGTAGAGCTCCTGGATGCTGATCTCGCCGCGCAGTCCAGCTGACGTGCCGAAGATGATCAGCCGGCCGAAGGGCTCCAGCGCCGTGATGGCGCCCGCCGTGAACTGGCCGCCCAAGGGGTCGAGCACCACCGTGGGGTGAAGCGCCTTCACCTCCTCCATCAGGTGCTCGCTGTCCGTCACCACGACACGGGTCGCACCCCTGGCTGAGATCCAGGCCCGCTTCTTGGCGTCCTCGGTCTGGCCCCACACCTCGGCCCCGATCGAGCGGACGAGGGAGATGGCCGTGGAGCCGACGCCACCGCTGGCACCCAGCACCAGGACCCGATCGGCCGCCGTCACCGCGGCCAGTCTGGTGACGACCGTCCAGGCGGTGACCCCCACCACGCCCATCGCCGCCGCCTGCTTCAGGTCGACGCCAGCCGGCAGGTCGCTCACCGCACCCCGCGGCACGACGGCCGCCGTAGCCCACAGCCCGTCGCGCTGGCGGCCGAGCTGGTGTCCGCAGACCAGAACCGGCCGGCCGTCCACAGTACCCACGGCTTCGGAGCCAAGCGTGCGCGGCAGGGGGCTGTCCGGGGCCACCCGGCCCATCGCCACGTAGCGGTCGACCGGATTGATCGCCGAGTATTGAAGCTTCACCAGGACAGCGTCTGGGCCCGGCACCAGGAGCTCGACCGGCTCCACCCGGAGCGGACTGCCATGCTGGTAGAGACGTGCGGCCTGGGCAGAAGTTGACATGCCCTCAGGATAGCACGGCCGGTGGGGTGCGGGGCAGCAGGCGATCTCCGTGCTGTTGCCACACGATGATGTCCGGTCTATCTGCTACGCGAAAATGTCCGCATGGCTAAGGACATGGTGGTGTTGCGCAAGCGGGGGCAGCTGTGGATCGGATCCTGAACGAGCTGCTGCAAGGGGCGCTGGGGGCCGAGGAAGTCTCTCGGAGACTGGGAGGGTCGGAGCAGCAGGGGTGGCGGATGCGGGCCAGTTGCCTGGCCAGAGGAGCGGAGGCAGTCGCCTATGGCACCCGAGGCCGGCCCACCCACCTGCGACGCGGCCAGTGCTGCGAACAGCCTTGGAACCGACCCCAGATTCCCTTTGAAGTGAAGCGGACCATCGCCGTTCCCATGGATGGCTCTGCCATCCATTCAACGCACGCGGGAAACCGGCGCCGGTTAATCGCGTGTGCGCACCTGACGGCCCGCCTGCGGTGCCCCCGGAAGAGAGGTCGGCGTCCTGCGCGCTGCGAGAACCCGGGGTCAGAACACGGCACGCGTGCTCTGAACGTCAACATAAACGTTGCCAGCTTGCAACTATTAGCAGAATGGCTACAATAGGCCCATGAACACTAAGGTCCCACCGGAACCAATTCCGACGGGGCACGAGGCATTCGGCGCTGTGGTCGACGTCCTCAGCTTGGGAGAGCAGTATCTCCAGGCGCTCTGGAGCTCGGCACGGCTACCGCTGACGCACCTGCGCGTGCTGCGGGCCATAGAGCGCGGGTGCACCAGCGCCAGCAGCATTAACCATGATCTCAACATCCCGCCCTCATCTCTGTCGCGCATCTTCGATCGCCTTGAGCAACGCGGCCTGATCACCCGCCAGATCGATCAAGAAGATCGGCGACGCATCCTTGTCGCGTTTACCCCGGTCGGCGAGGCGGAGTTGGCAGACATGCCGCGATTGGCCAGCACGCCACTCATGTCGGCCGTGCACGCGCTATCTGACGTGGAGCGACAGGCGCTCGTGATCGGTGTGCGCGCTCTGGTGCGCGAGGCAAGGGCGATGGCACGTGACGAAGCGGAGTAAGGGTCCGTCTCCGTCGGCAGCCAATGGGGGGCTGGTCCTGCGTTCCCAGTACGCGCGGTCCACGGGCCTCAAGGTAGATGCCCCTTGTGCGGCCGCGAGTCCGACCCACGCGACGCGAACATGGGAAGGTGATTAGCGCATGAGATCGACCGGCAGCCAGCCCGTTGAAGCAGATCGCGTTGGCCGCATGCCTGGAGTACGCCGACTTCCCGGTGCTGTGGTGGCGACGGCATTCGCCACACTGATCGCCTTCATGGGCATCGGCGTGGTCGACCCCATCCTTCCGGTCATCGGCCGGGCCATGGGTGCGACGGCGCCTCAGGTCGAGCTCCTGTTCACCTCCTACATCGCCGTTATGGCCTTGACGATGCTGGTGTCCGGAGTGCTGGCCACACACCTGGGCGGACGACGCACCATGCTTCTGGGGCTGGGTGTCGTCGTGGTCTTCGCAACGTTGTCTGGACTGTCGAACGGTATCCCTATGCTCGCTGCCATGCGCGGGTTTTGGGGGTTCGGAAACTCGATGTTCACGTCCACGGCACTATCGATCATCGTCGGCGCATCCACCGGCACCGTGGCAGAAGCGATTACCCTCTATGAAGCGGCCTTGGGCCTTGGCATCGCGTCTGGGCCCTTGTTGGGCGGGCTTCTTGGATCCATGTCGTGGCGCTATCCGTTTTTCGGTACTGCCGTCCTCATGGCGGTTGCCTTCACGGCCACCTTTGCTGCCGTGCACGACACCGGCCGCAAGGAGGCACCGCGCAGAATGCGCGACATCGTGCAGGCGCTGGGGCATCCCGACGTTCTCTCCAACGCGCTGGCCGGGCTTGCCTACTCCTACGGCTTCTTCACAATCCTGGCCTATTCGCCCCTCGCCCTCGGCTTTTCCGCTCTTACGCTCGGCCTGATTTACTTTGCGTGGGGCATCCTCGTGGCCGTCAGCTCAGTCTTGTTGGTGAACATCCTTCGTCCGCGTTTTGGAGCCATTCCGGTCCTGCTCGTCAACTTGTGCCTGCTGATCGTCCTCTTCGTCGCCGTCGGTCTGGCGGATCGGAAGGCAGTTGACATGGCCCTCATCATCGCGTCGGGCCTGTTCTGCGGCGTGGCGAACGCCCTCTTCACCACGCTCGCCATCGAGGTGTCTCCGTTCAGCCGCTCCATCTCGTCGGGTGCTTATAACTTCCTGCGCTGGTCCGGCGCAGCCCTAGCGCCCGTGCTGTCCGGGGTCATCGCACTCGCCGCCGGTCCGCGGGTCCCGTTCCTCGTGGGGGCATGCGTGATTGCGGCAGGTACAGTCGTGCTCTGGCTGCGCCGCCACAGGCTGGCGGCAGCTTTGGTGAAGTACGTGGCAATCAACGAGGGCTAGGTTGCTCGCGGGATCCATGTGTTGCGAAATCGGTGAGACGGGTGTCCCGATTGCCATGGGTTGCCTTTGCTGCTCCTCTGGCCAGGTAGCTGGCTTACCTATGCCGCTTGTGAGAAGAGGGCTTCGGCACGCCGGGACTGTTCCCGAGGTTCTCCCAGAAGCATGCGCAAGAAGACGTTGGCCTCCACGTACAGCGTCATGCGTTGGACTTCTCCCCGGCCCACTTCTCCACCAAGTGTGCCTCATATTCTCGGCGCCCTGTTTTCGGATCGACCGGGCGGTCAGTGGCCAGAATGCCGCGCAACTGGGGCACGGTGCGGAGATGCACGGGAGTCAGAACGGCCCGCTCCCCTTCAACACTGATGGCGACTCGGTCGCCGGGTGCCAGGTGCAGCGCCTCCAGCAACCAGTTCGGGAGAACAATCTGACC
Organism: Bacillota bacterium; assembly: GCA_021803575.1. Lineage (GTDB taxonomy): Bacteria > Bacillota > Sulfobacillia > JAJZYS01 > JAJZLH01 > JAJZLH01. The sequence continues at coordinate 25,357 of JAJZLH010000005.1, forward strand.
ACTCTTTCCGACCCTCGGCATGTCCATGGCTCTCACTCCGATCATGAAACGATGTTCTTCTCCTCAGTGGGTTTCCCTCGCAAGCTCCACTTGCGCCAAGACCTGCTGATTCGGCCGGTGCGGCCCGGTCAAGGCTGGCATGCCTCAGACCCTAGCACAGGGAAGTTCCCGTGCTGCTCGCCCATCCTCGGGGGAAGCGTCAGGGCACCACGCCCGCTCTCGGAGCACGCCGACCTTCTTCACCGGGGCGACGGCACGGCACACAGACGCCCTCGTCAAGAGGGCCGCATCCGAGTCAGCCTGGCCTCTCAGGTCGCTCGCATCAGCTGACGCTCCATGGGCAGCTCCCGGTGGACGATGGGCCGGGCACCAGTGGCCCTGCTGACCAGATGCGAGCGCTGGATGGCTGCCCAGTAGCCGTCCATCGCCGCCACGTAGCCGCCAAGGCGGAGCAGACTGTCAAAGCCGATGCCGATGTCCACCCGCGGGATCAGCCGCTGGCCGGGCCGGGCGAAGCCAGGCACGGACGTGAACAGGAAGGAGTAGGTGTGGCTGAGCAGGACGTTCGTCTCGACGTTGTAAAAGCCAAACGGGTAGGCGAAGGCGGTCGGCTGCGCCAGGCCCAGGCTGGAGAAGGCCTTTGCCTCTTGTTCTACGTCCTGGGTGATCGCGGCGGTGAGGGCGTGATGGATGAAGGCGTACTGCATGGAGGGCATACCGTCCAGCAGCGAGTGCAGATCGTAGGTGTGGGCACCAAAGCTCCACAGCCCGCTGGCCGCCATCGCCTGCACCTGGGCAGCCGTCAGCGAGTTCGGCCCCGCACCGATCCGGCTGCCGATCAAGAAGGCGACGGCCGGCATGTGGAACGCCTGCAGAATCGGCGTCGCCTGGGTGAAGTCGCTCACATTGCCATCGTCGAAGGCGATCAGCACGCTTGGACCCGTCACCCGATAGGTGCCCTGCATGTACCCCTCAAACTGGGCCAGGGTCAGCACCTGCACGTGGTGCTGACGAAGCAGGATGAGATCCTGGCGAAAGACGGCCGGGGAGACGGTGTAGGGACCGGGGGCACCCAGGGCATGAAACAACAGCACCACGACCAGGGAGAGAAGCCGGTGCACGATAGGTGTCCCCCCTCGGGCCGAGGCGTTGACCCAGTATCCGCCATCCATGACACCGCTCCACACCGCTTTGGGTCCAGGGACGGCCGTGGCGCGGCCAGGCCCGGACATTTAGATCCGGGCGCCGCCCCTCCTGGTCCCTGCATCAGCTTACTGGTATTATCTACCAGCTAGAGTCTGGCCAGATCGGGGGAAGCGCTCCTGGCCCGAGACCAAGGTGATGAGACCACAGCCGAGTTCGTGCAGTGGTGGCTCTCAGCCGTCGTCCAACCCGGCCTGCGGCCGGCCACCGCCGACACCTATGCGCGGCTCACCAGACTCTACGTCCTGCCCAAGCTGGGGGGCGTGCCGCTGGCGGAGCTCACCAGCCAGCGTCTTCGCCGCTGGAGCGCCGACCTCGCCGCCACTCCCTCCCGGCAGGGAGCCGCCCTCTCGCCGCGCACGGTCGCCTATGTGCAGGCGGTGCTGCGCTCGGCCCTCTCCGAGGCGGTCCGGCTCGATCTGCTTGCCGCCAACCCGATGGCTGGTGTCCGCCCGCCCCGCCCGCATGCGGTCCCCGTACACACCTTCACCCTGGAGGAGATGCACCGTCTCGACGCCGTGGGGGCGTTCCACCGGCTGGGCCCTCTCTTCTCGTTCCTCTGGCAGAGTGGGCTCCGCATCGGCGAAGCCCTGGCGCTTCGCTGGGCGGACGTGGACCTCACCGACGGCACGCTCACCGTCTGCCGCAACCTGGTCGAGGTCAGCGGCCGCCTGATCGAGGGCAGCCCGAAGAGCAGGGCCGGCTTTCGCCAGATCGTGCTGCCCGCCCAGACCGTGGACCTCTTGCAGAAGGTCAAGGCGGCGGCACCGCTGCAGGGCGCCGGCTCCCTGGTCTTCCCCAATCGGCTGGGCGGCCACCTCTCCCGGCGGAACGTCACCCGCACCTGGGCCCGGGTGCGAGCCCGTGCCGGACTCCCCAGCTACGGTCTGCACGCCCTCCGCCACACCAACGCCAGCCTGCAACTCCTGGCCGGTGTCGGCATCGCCGAGATCGCTGCCCATCTCGGTCACGAGAACCCGACGGTGACGGCTCGCACCTACGCCCATGTCCTCTATCCGACCAAGCGGCGGGCGGCGTCCACCTTCGATCGTCTCTTGGCGCGAGTCGAAGAGCCGGCCGGGGCGAGAGGGCCCTGAGCGCACCGGCGGCTGCCGAGGTGTGACCCTCACGCTTGCGGTTGTGGGACCGCCGGCGCGGGCAGGACACCTCTCGTCTCTTGCCACAGCTCCATCAGGTGAGGGGCGGTGAGAGGGCGGCTGAAAAGGAAGCCCTGAACCTCTGAGCAGCCTTCTTGAGCCAACCACTCCAACTGCCGCTCAGTCTCCACCCCTTCCGCCACCACCGACAGTCGGAGCCCATGTGCCATGCCCAGGATGGCACGCACGATCTCCCGGTCGTCGTGCTGTTCCGGGAGGCCACTGACGAAGGAGCGGTCGATCTTCAGCCCGACGATCGGCAGGCGCTTCAAGTAGCTGAGGGACGAGTAGCCGGTGCCAAAGTCGTCGATGAAGAGGCGAACGCCAAGGCGGCGGAGCTCGTTCAGGGTATCGACCACCACCTGGTTGTCCTGGGCCAGGCTGTTCTCGGTCATCTCCAGCACAAGCTGGCGCGGATTGACGCCGGAGTCCCGGATGATCGCCAGCACCGAATCCCGGAAGGTCGGCTGATTGAGGTGCCGGGCCGAGATGTTGACGCCAACGGTCAGGCCGCCCAACCCCTGCGCTTGCCAGCGGCAGGCCTGGGCACAGGCCTCCTCTAGCACCCACTCACTGATCGGCACGATCAGGCCGCGGTCCTCGGCGACCGGGATGAACTCGGCCGGCGACACCAGGCCGAACCCCGGCCGCTGCCAGCGCACCAGGGCCTCGGCGCCGCTGATGCGCCGGGATGGCAGGCTGACGGTAGGCTGGTAGTGCAGCACAAACTGCCGGGCCCGGATCGCCCGGCGCAGGGCTGTATCCAAGGACAGCGCCTGACGCAGATCGGACTCCATATCCGCGCTGTAGAAGCAGGGCTGGCTGGCGTCCGTCTCCACAGCTCGGCGCATCGCCACCTCGGCCTGGTGGATCAACGTCGCCTCGTCCCGGCTGTCAGCTGGAAACAGGCTGAGGCCGATGCTGGCTCCGGCCGGGAGCGTGTTGCCGTTGACGACCAGCGGCCGTGCCAGTGCCTTCAGAAGCTTGCCGGCTACCGTCTTCACGGCGTCCCGGTCGGAAGGCCCCTGCAACACGACCACAAATTCCTGGCTGCCGTAACGGGCTACCAGGTCAACGCCGCGCAGGCACTGCCGCATGCGCTGGCTGGCCGCCTTCAGTAGCTCGTCCCCGATGGCGTGCCCGTAGGCGTCACTGACCTCCTGCATCTGGGCCAGCTTGATCAGGGCCACCGCCACCATCGTCCCCGGGCGGCGCGCCGCTGTGTCCAGGGCCTCTCGCAGGCGCCTGCCCAGCTCGCCGCCACTGGGCAGCCCGGTCAAGGCATCATGATCGGCCAAGAAGGTGAGCCGCTCTTCATCCGCCTTGCGCTGGCTCAAGTCGGCCACCAAGAGGAGGTGGTGGGTGACCGCCCCGTGGGTGTCGCGCACCTGCGACATGGTCAGCTGGATGGGCTGCGCCTGACCATCCTTGCGCTTTAGCCACAGCTCCCCCTGCCACGACCCCGTGCGGTGCAACTCCGTCTCAAGTGCCTGGCGGGAGAGGCCGGAGTGCTCCTCTGACAGGCCCACCGTCCCAAGCGGGCTGCCGATCAGGTCAGCCGCCGAAAACCCGCTGAGCTGGGTGAAGGTGCGGTTCACGGCCACGATCTGGTCGGCGCGGTCGGTGATCAGAATGCCATGGCTGGTGCTCTCGAACACAGAGGCGGCGAGCCTGAGCTGGAGTTCGGTCTCCCTCTCGCCGCGGAGGTCATGGACGATCAGGGCGCTGCCGAGTCTCTGGCCCAGTTCGTCCTGGAGCGGCGAGATCGACACCGAGACCGGTATCGACTCTCCGCTCTTGGAGCGGTGGATGGCGTCGTGGCGCGGCAGCTTCTCGCCCAGCCTGAGCCGGCCGTTCGCCTCCTGCACCTGTCGTCGCCGGTCCGGTGGCACGATCAGCGATCCGGACCGGCCGATCGCTTCTAGCGCGCTGTAGCCGTAGAGGTCTTCGGCCGCACGGTTCCAGCTCGTGATCACGAATTCGCTGTTGAGTCCGATGATGGCTTCCGACGCCGACGCCACAATGGCGCCGAGCCGCGCCAGGGCAGTCTCGCCGGCCAATAGGTCGCTCAGGTCGGTGACCAAGAGCCCGATCGTGGGCAGATCGCCACTGCTGCCGGCAAAGGCGTGACAATGGGTCGCCACCGTCTTCCCTGCACTGTCTTGAAAGTCGAGGCGCTGGCGCGGTTGGCCGTCAGCCGGCGCCCGTAGCAGCTGCACCAGGGCGCGCTGAGACGATGCGCAGACGAAACTCTGCACAGAAGCGCCGATCACCCGCTCCAGCGGGGTCTTGACCAGGGAGGCGAAGGGGCTGTTGGCATAGAGGATGAGTCCCTCCGGGTTAACACTGATGGCGCCCTCGGCCGTTTGCTCGACCATGCGCCGGTAGCCCTCGTCCACTCCGCCATCCGCTTCAGGGACGCGCAGTTCGCTCTGGTCGCTCTGCCGCTTGGCTGAGCCGAGGCCGGCGGCGCCCTGCCGGAATCCCTTGGCCACCACCGCCAGCTTGGGCGGCCCCCGCCGAGGCTTCCTGGTCCCCACATCGCGACGCATCAGCCCTGGCCCCGAATGCCCAGCCCGGCCAGCACCCGCGCCCTCTGAGACAGGTCTCCGATCACACTGCGCACCGGCAGCGGCGCCGTCTTGACCAAGGTCGGAATGGCGAGGATCTGGTCCCGCTGGGCCAGTTCCGGCTGCTGATGGATGTCGATCACTTCCAGATCGCACTGGCCCCCCAACTCCTCGGCACAGATGGCGGTGATGTTGGTGATGGCCAGCGTCGACACGCCGGCCATGCCGGCCACGTAGAGACGGAGCCGGTAGCGCAACTGGTCATCGGCTGGCCGCATGGCCGCTTGTGCCCTCATCGGCGCTTTCTCGACCGCGCCGCAACGGGCACCTGTTCCGCCGCGTTGGTGCTGCGCTCACGTTCAGAAGCGGCCTGACTCATGCGCAGATCGCCCAGCCGGGTGGCCTCGGCCTCCAGGGCGGCTTCCAGTTCGGCCTGCTCGGCCTGGAACTGCGTCTGCAGCTGAATCACAGCCGACTCCGTCACCACCCGCTTGCGCTCGATCACCGCCCGCTGCCGGGCGGCCTCCCGGCCCCGCTCCTCGCGGGTCGCCCGCGCCGCGGTCTGGGTTGCCAGACGGGCGGAGCCAAGCAGCACGCCGTCTGGTCCCAGCTGCACATCGATCAGATCCACCCCGTGGTCGCTGACCAAAAACTCACGCACCTGATTGGAGTGGGCCATGCCACGCGACTTCAGCACACTGAGCGTGCGGTTTCGCTCACCCTGATACTCCACGTTGCGCAGCACGATCCAGCTGTCGATCAGAGACGAGATGCCGGTCTGGCTCGGGGTCTCGTCGGTCTCGCCCTGGATCAGGGTGCTCATCATCACGGTGACGCTCCGCGACTTCAGGAAGTCGGTGAGCCGGGTCAGCATCGCTCTGACCTCAATCGGCCTGCCGACCAGATCGAAGGCCCCGATCTGGTCGACCACCACCACCGCCGGGTCAACCACCTGAACCAGACGTTGCATCTCCATCAGGTGCCACTCCAGGCCGGCTCCGGTGGGGCGCAGCGAGCGCACCGTCAACAGCCCGGCCTGCTGCCAGTGTTCGATGTCGATGCCAATCGACCGCATGTTGCGGGCGATCTGCATCGGCGACTCCTCCAGGGCCAGATAGAGACAGCGCTGACCGCGGGCGCAGGCGGCGTCGGCGAAGTGGGCACAGAGCGAGCCCTTGCCGCTGCCGGCGTGGCCGGAGACCAAGATGGCGCTCCCTTCCAGGAACCCCTTGCCGCCCAGCATCTGGTCGAGCTTGGCGACGCCGCTGGACAGGCGGGCCGTCCCGGCTGGATGGTCCAACGACGACGACTTGATGGCGAACAGGGCGACGCCGTGAGCGTCGATCAGGAACGGGCACTCGTTGCTGCCGTGCTGAGAGCCCCGGTACTTGACCACCCGCAGGCGGCGGGTTGAGATCCCCTGATCGAGATCCTGGTGCAAGGAGAGCACGCAGTCCGACACATACTCTTCAATTCCGTAGCGGGTCAGGCTGTTGAGCCCGGCCTCGGCGGTGACGATGGCGGTCACCCCACGTTCGGAGAGCCAGCGAAACAATCGGCGCAGTTCGCCGCGCACCACCGAGCCATCGCCCTGACCCTGGAACAGCACTTCCAGGGTGTCCAGCACCACCCGTTTGGCTCCGACCTGATCAATGGCGTGGGCGAGCCGGACGAACAGCCCCTCCAGGTCGAAGTCTCCGGTCGCCTGGCTCTGGTCGGGCACCGCCTCGACATGATCCAGGTAGATGTGACCCCCTGCCACCAGGGCTGCCAGGTCGACGCCCAGCGAGGCGACGTTCACCACCAGGTCGTCCGGGCGCTCCTCGAAGGACATGAAGACACCGGGCTCTTCCAGTTCCGCTGCCCCGTAGACCAGGAACTGGAGACTGAGCAGCGTCTTGCCACTGCCCGCCGTACCACAGACCAGTGTTGTCCGTCCGGCGGGCAAGCCGCCGCCAGTGATCTCGTCCAATCCGGGGATGCCGGTGGCCGACTTCTTGAGGCCGGCGAGTAGGCGGTGCTCGGTGCGATCTGTACTCACGGCCATGGGACTAACTCCCTCTGAGTCTCACGAGGCAGGCAGGCCTGAACTGGATCCCTACCTTGATTCTCCATCATATACTTATTCCATCTTGTCTGCCGTGCTTCTCCATCACCTACCTAGGACCGTACAGAGGGGGCGTGGACGACTCATCCGGAAGTTTTACTGAAGGATGTGGGCTCCGCAGGCGTGTCGTGCAGTGGCGCCAGCACCTAGGAAGGTGCACCAGCACTCCCGCAGCACCGAGCTCCGGGTCGAGAAGGGTGTCATCATCGTCGAGGTGGCGGTGGTGATCGGCTGACACGGTATCTACGCCATCGCTGCGCTACAGCTTCCCCGGGAGTCGGCTCTGCACCACCGTCAAGCTCCTTTAGCGCCACGCTGAATCACCCTTGAGCCGGCGGCCCTCGGTCAGCTCCCCCACCTCAGCCCCCCACCCTCGCCCGTCACATGGCCCGCCTGGATCGGCCCAGGCCGCAACTGTCTCTTCATCTCGGTCGACCCACCCAGATCCGCTCGGCAGTGCTGGTGGTGTGGTACGCCTCAGACGCATTCAGGCCAGGAGCCCATGTCCACGCCGACGGGCCCCGTGCACCAGCTAGAGGCCCGCTCGCCCGTTGCCAGTAGCCGTTTGATATGTAGGCCATTATGTTCTACATTGAGCACATGGAACGTCAGGTGCCCGTACGCGAGTTGAACCAGCAGACCAGCGCCGTCCTCGCCGCGGTGGCTGGCGGACAGGCCGTCACGGTGACACGCGCCGGCCGTCCGATCGCCCGCCTGGTGCCAGTCCAGGATGGGGAGACGTGGCTACTGGGCCTCGTGTCGGCGGGACGGGCGACCGCTGCCACGATGACCCGCCCGTTTACGATGCCCCCTGCCGACAACTACGGCGGCGATGTCTCCGAGCGGCTGGCCGACGACCGGCGGGATGAGCGCTGGTGATCTACCTCGACTCGTCCGCAGTGATCAAGCTGGTGCGCCGAGAAACAGGAAGCAGAGAACTCCTCGACTGGCTGGCTGCGCACCCGGAATCGGTCCTGATCTCCTCTGTGCTGGTAGAGGTCGAGGTCCCCCGGACCATCCGCCGCTATGCCCCTGGGGCGCTGGCCCGGATTCCCCGCGTCTTGGCTGGCTTGGCCCGGATCGAGATCGACCCTACCATTCGCGCCACTGCCGCAGCTTATACGGACAGCGCCCTTCGTAGCCTGGACGCCATCCACCTGGCGACCGCCGATCTTGCGGCGTCCGAGGGGGAGCCGCTCGAAGCCTTCGTGGCCTATGATCGCCGCCTGCTTACCGCGGCCCAGGCGCGAGGATTCCCGACGGCCAGCCCCGGGCTGGACTGAGCCCATTCGCCCGGGCCACCGCCCCGTCCGCCTGCCTTCCGCCGCCCCTGCCTGCCGCTGCTCAGCCCCAGCCCGGAGCCGGCCGAGCGCCTAGAGGGCGCGCTCAGTGACCAAAGGCGAGGTTGGCCATGATGAAGATGATGCCGAGCTGCAACACCCCCTGCATGGCGGTCACGGCGATGTAGCGCTTCATGGTGCGGCCGATCTTCTCCAGGTCGGGATGCTCCCGGTTGATCTCCCGGAAGATCCTGAGGTTGGTGGGCAGGAGCACGCCAAACCCCTGCACGAACAGCCAGAGCACCACCACCCCCGCCGCCAGGAGCCAGGGCCGGAAGCTGGCAGACGCCAGCAGCCCGAGCCGGCTGGCCAGGTAGTAGCCGCTGGTGATGGCCACGGCCGAGAGCACAGGCATGAAGACCAAGGTGCGCGGCATCAGCTGGGAGATGAAGTTGCGCCTTGCCTCCGGCGTCATCCGGCGCATCACCGGCCCGATCAGAAAACCCATGAACAGGTCAATTCCAGTCCAGGCGCCTCCGGTCAGCACATGCAGGTAGTCCAGCATGGTGGTGTTGCCCACCGCCAGCACCACGGCCAGGGCCGCCACCAATAGCCACACCCACCAGACCAGGCGCAACCCCTGGCCAAGAAGCTCCCATCCGCTGTCCGTCACCGCCGCCGGAGCCGAGAGCGCGGTGCCCACCGCATCTCCCCCTTCCCAAATTGCTCCTTTGGAACCAGACCTCGGGGCCGCCACCGCCGGCGGCGGCCCCATGCCAGATCACCTAGGTCTCTTCCCTACCGAAACGTCGCCGTCGCACGGCTCACGAAGATGGTGGTCGCCTCGCCGGAGAAGGTGTTGCCGCTGAGGGTGGTCCAGTGGATGGTCGCCGCCGGCAGCCCGGGCGGGAAGCCCGGCGGGGTCGGCTCAGCGATGACGGCGATGCCGGTGCTGGTGGTGGGTCCCTTGCCGCCGGCCGCAAAGGCGAAGGCGCCGTTGGCGATCAGGGCGTTGTTCTCGACCACGGTGCCCAGCACCACGTCGCCAGGCGTGTTGGAGTGGACGATGATGCCGGGCAGGTAGTTCATTTCCGCGACGTTGGCGAGGACATCGTTGTTGATGGCAAGCGTGTGCGGAGAGTCGGCGGCGATGATGATCCCGGCCGGGTTCTGGGCCACCACGTTATCCTCGATCACGTTGTTGGAAACGCCCGCCCCGGGGTTGTAGGCGGCGACCACGATGCCGCAGCCGACCTGGTTGCCGATCACCACGTTGTTCTTGACCAGGTTGTGGTAGGCCATGGACAGGGTCCCTGCCGCCGGGGCTCCAGGATCGATCGGCCCGTCGTCGGCGACGCCGATGCCGCCGTCGGCCAGGTTGCCGTTGACCGTGTTGCCAGAGACGGTGACGTAGGAGGTGCCGACCAGCTCAATCGCCTTGTCCTCGTGGATGCACGGGCCGGTCGGCTGCTTGGGCGGCGAGGGGCAGACCGTCGGGGCCAGCCCGTTTCCTTCCACCACCGAGTTCTCGATGGTGTCGTTCGCTGAATTCTGCACGAAGATGCCGTGGTTGTTGGCCCCCGTGATGTAGGCGCCATTCACGGTCACGCCGCTGACGCCCGGGCCGATGTAGATGCCGTTGTCACAGCCGGTGGCGTTCACCACGCCGCTGATGGTCTGATTGGAGGTCGCCACCACGGCGGCGGTGAGGCCGGTCGACCCCGCCGGGAGGCAAGTGGTGGCGGCCGCGCCGGCCGGGCCGGCCCCCGCCGCAGCCACCAGGGCCAGAAGGCCCACCGTCAAGCCAATTGTCCGCATCACGCGCTGCACACCCTGAACCAAGACACCACTCCCCTTCTTCTGATCGTCCCCAGCTCAACCCACACACCGTCCTCCTAGCGGACTGGCCAAAAGGCCCCCGCCTGCCTGACGCCAGGCGGCCCTCTCCGTCACCCCCTTCAGCCGCTCGGCGGACGCCCTTCCGCCGACGCCCCGCCAGGTGCGCCACCGGTCAGGGCGATTATGGGCCCATGATCCGTTCCTTCTGCGTTCCCTCGGCCGGCTGAGCCGAGTCGCTGCCACGCCCTCGTTTCACCGCGCCGTCCCGGGGCTGGGCAGGGAACGCTGGCGGAACGGTCAGGGACCTAAATTGCTCCTGAGAAGGACGGATCCGAGTTGAGGAGGGAGCGCCGGTGAGAACCTCGCCGCCAGGAGATACGCTCAACCCGGACGGGCCCGGGAGTGGTCTCTGGGCAGGGCTGAACCAGCTGCCGGAGGACCTCCTGGCCACCTCCGGCCGCCTGCTGGCCGCCATGAGCACAGAGCCGGCCCTGACCAGGGCCAGGCGGGAGATGCTGAATGGTCTGGGCCTGGAGGTGGGCTCTCGGGTGCTGGAAGCGGGCTGCGGCAACGGCGCGGCGCTGGGCGACGTGCTGCCCCTGATCGGAGGGCGGGGCCACCTGGTCGGCGTGGACGCCACCCGATCGTTCGTGACAGAGGCCCAAGCCGCGGCCCGCCGCCTGGGCGCCGCCCAGGCCGAGTACCAGGAGGCAGACGTCTGCCACCTGCCCTTCGCCGCGGGCAGCTTCGACGCCGCCTTCTGCGACAAGCTCTTGGTTCACGTCCGGTCCGCCCGGGAGGCTGTCGGCGAACTGGTGCGAGTCACCCGCCAGGGCGGCCGGGTCGGAGCCGTGGAGTGGATGGCGCACCTCTCGCTCAGCACGGCCCGGCCCGAGCACGAGGCGGGCATTAATGTCGCCCTCCGCCAGTCCGCCAGGAACTTCAGCGCCGGCCCCAACCTGGCGCGCATCTTCCGGCAGGCCGGCCTCACCCAGGTCGCCACCCGGCTCTACCTGGCCGAGGCCGAGTCCCTCTCCGACCATCCGTTCTGGCGGGCCTTCCTGATCGATCAGCTGCCTCTCCTGGTCCATGCCGGATTCCTCACGGCCCCCTGGGCCGACGCCTTCGCCGCCGATGTGAAAGCGCTGGACCGGGAGGGGAGCTTCCGGGCTGCCTTCGTGATCTGGACGGCCTGCGGCACCAAGTCCGTCTCCTCCCTCCTGGCCGGCCCGCACCCCGGCGCCCCGCCGCCGTATGCAGGCGGCCGCTAGGACGGAGTCTTCAGGCGGTGGGCAGGGCGGGCACGGTACCGCCGGCCTGGTCGGGAGGGAGTTGGGGACCCGCCCGTCTGGGGCTGCCATGGCGGGCGACATAGGCGTCGAGCCAGGGCAGGAGGTCCTGGACCAAGGGCGCGAAGGGGTCCAGCCAGTCCGGAAGCCCGGGCAGGTCCGGCAGTTCCGGCCGGCCGCCGCCGAGCGCCTCCTGGCAGCGTTGCCACCACACGTGGGGGTGGTATTCGAAGAGGGCGGAAACCAGCCCGAGTGCCCGCCGCCGGTCGGCCTCGGCGCCGCTCAGCTCCCACATCCGGAAGGCCACCAGCGCCCTCGCCTCGGCAGCCAGCGGCCGCCCGGCCACGGCGGCCATCTCTTCCCGGGCGGTCCGACGGGAGGTCTGGCCGCTGGCCTGGCGCCAGCGGATGCGGTTCAACTCGAGCCGCACCGCCGCCTGCGGTGTGCCCGCCTCCCTGACCGGCCAGGCCTCTTCCAGGAGCGGTCCCACCCGCTCCAGCCGGCCGCTATCGAGGAGCAGGTCGGTGAGGTGGCAGATCTGGAGGGCCAGGTAGCTGGGGATGGGGAAGGCCCGGGCCAGCGCCATGGCCAGATCGGACAGGCGCTCACCGCCGGCTTTGTCCTCCTGCTCCGCCCGGCACAGCGCCAGCACACCGGTGATGACGCTGATCGCCCGCATGTCGTTCGTGTCCAGGGCCAGGCGCAAGGAGGCGGCCACCAGCCGCTCAGCCTCCGCCCACCGCCCTGCGCCCTGATAGCAGGCACCGAGGTTGTTCAGCCCGTAGCAGAGGTGCCGGCTGAGGCCGTGGCTGTGGGCCAGCTCCACCACTTCCCGCTGGTAGCCGGCGCCGGCGGCCAGCTTGCCGGTCTCCTCCAGGACGACGCCCAGGCTGCCCGTCGCCTCCAGCAAGCCGCCCAGGTCGCCGCAGCGTTCGGCGCTCTGGCGGGCCTGGTGGTAGCTGTCGGTGGCCGCTGCGTACTGGCCGCGTTCGTACTCCAGATCTCCCAGCCGGTTCAGGGCCGACACCGCCACAGGCAGCTCCCCGCACCGCTCGGCCAGGACCCTGGCCTCGCCGAGGAGGTGCTCTGCCTGGTCAAAGTCCTGACGCAGCCCGAACAGCTCACCCCGGCAGAGCAGGGCCAGCGCCCGCTGCCGCTCGTCACCGATGGCGGCCAGAACCTCTCCGCTGTCCTCGGCCAGCACCTGGGCACTCACCACGTCGCCGCCCAGGGAGAGGATGCGGGCCAAGCCGAGCCGGCCGCTGGCGGCGATGGCCAGCGCTCCTTCAGAAACGGCCAGCTGGATGGTCTGCCGGTAGGCCGCCTCGGCCTCGGCGGCCAGGCCGGCCTGGTACAGCATGTCGGCGCGCCCCAGCGCGATCTCGGGCTGCTCAGCGGGCGGACTGAGGGCCAGCAGCCTGGCACGGGCGAAGGCCGCTTCCTCCAGCAGGCAGGCGCGTTCGGCCTGGGCTGCCAGCTGCCGGTAGGCCTCCCGGGCCCGCTCCTTCTCCCCGGCTTCCTCCCACAGCCGTCCCTGGTCGCCGAGGCCGGCCCCGCTCTCAGCGAGGGCCCCGGCCAGCAAGCCAGCCAGCTGTTGCCGGCGCCGGGGCGCGATCTGGCGGAGTACCGCCTCCGCCAGGGCACTGTGGTGAAAAGACAGCCGGCCGCCCTCGTCCGCGGTCACGATCCGGGTCTGGATCAGGTCCTCGACGCTGGACAGGCGGGCCCCCTTGGTGCAGGCGATCAGCCACCTTGGGTCGGCCGGCCGCCCGAGCAGAGCCAGTGCCTCGGCCAGCCGCCGCTCCACCGACGGCAGGTGGGCGAGGCGGCGGGCCAGGGTCGCCTGCATGGTGGGGCCAAGGCCCAGCTCGCTGCCGCCGCTCTCCTTCTCCAATAGCCACAGCCGGGCCGCTTCCAGGAGGTGGAGCGGGCTGCCCTGGGCGATGGCCAACAGTTCGGCCTCCACCTGGGGCGGCGGTGCTGCCACCTGCCGGACCAGGCTGGCCGCCTCGGCATCGGACAGGGGCCCGACCACGATCAGCTGGCAGGCCACGGCGCTGCCCACCGCCTCGAACAGCTCCCGGCGGCGGGCGACCGTGCGGCGGTCACTGCGGCTGACAGCGACGAGCAGCGCCGGCAGCCGGCTGAGGTGCCTGGCTGCCAGCCGGATCCAGTCCCAGCTGTCCCCGTCGGCATCCTGCAAGTCGTCCAGCACCCACACGCATGGCGCATCTGCCACCATCGCCTCGACCGCCGCCATCAGGCGGCGCAGGCGCGACCCCTCCGACAGCGGGGCGACCGCAGGGGCGTCCGGCCGAGCCATGGACCCGGGTGCGAGCAGCGCACCGAGCTCTTCTGCCCACGGCGGCGCCAGGGCGGGCAGCGGCGGCCCGCTGCCCAGAGCGCTGACCACCGCCTCCAGGCTTGGTCCCGGCACCCCCGAGGCGTGCCCGATGCGGGCGTTCACCCCCTGGGCGGCGACCCAGCGGGCAAACTCCCCGGCCAGCGCCGACTTGCCGATCCCGGACTCTCCCTCCACCCAGACCAGGCCAAACTGGCCGCGCCGGCTGAGGTCCCAGGCCGCCCGCAAGGACGCCCACTGCCGGGTCCTGCCCACAAAGCTGATCTCACCGTCCGCAGGGGGCTCGGCGGCCAGCGCCAGAAGGCGCTGGTAGTCCTGCCGCAAGAGCTCTGACGGCTCATCCGAGAAGGCCCGGGCGAAGCGATGCTCCACCGCGCTCCAGACCTGGTGCAGCGCCTCCTTGCCGCCGGCGCTGGCCGCCAGTCTGAGCGCCCAGGCCCAGCTGGCCTCGTCTGCCGGGTTGCGCTCGGCGACGGCGAGGGCCAGTTCCAGCGCCTCCGGATAGCGCCGCTCGCGCTCCAGGAGCAGGGCCAGCGCCCGGCACAGGCGGTCATATAGCGCCGCCAGCCTGATCCTCGGCTCTTCTGCCCAGGGCTGAGGGCACTCCGGCAAGAGGTCGCCGGCATAGGCCTCGAGCGCCCGCTTGAGTTCACTCTCTCCGGCCGCCTGCCTGGCCAGCTCCTCGAACCGCGCCACGTCCACCGCCACATCGAGTTCCGCCCGCCAGCTGAGCGTCTGGACATCCGCGGCAATCAGGGCAGCGACCTCGGGCAAACGCTGGCTGAGTGCGAAGAGGGCCTTTCTCAGATTGGTCGCAGCCTGACTGGACAGACTGTCCGGCCACAGCGCCTCTGCCGCCTCCGCACGCCTGAGGCCTGGGCGGCCGGCCAGGGCAAGGAGCGCCACGAGCGAGCGCACGCTCCACAGCCCTGGGTCGGGCTGGGGCTCGCCGTCCAGGCGAATGGAAAAGCCGCCGAGCAGGCGGATTTCCAAGCTGCGGTGAGGCGCACCGATCCGAGCGGCGACCTCGCCGCCCAGATGCGCCGGGGCCGGTCCGGCAGAGGCCACGCCACCCCCTCCTTCCCAGGGGATGGGTGGCTGTTCGCTCAGGGGCTCCGAGTTCCTGTATCAGACGCCGCTGGGTGTCGCCTACCAGATGCGTTCAGGGGGTCTCATGTGCCCAGCCCAAACGGCTCTGCCAGGCGAAGGAAAGAGGCTCAGACCATCTCAACTCTGGCCGGGTAGCCGGCCAGCGCCGGGTCGTGCGTCACCAGAGCCAGTGGCTCCTGGACGGCCTGGGCGATCAGCAGCCGGTCGAAGGGGTCCCGGTGATGCGGAGCCAATGCGCTGAGCTGGGCCGCGTGACGGGCCAGGACCGGCAATTCATCGAATCCGCTGGCTCGGATGCCCTCCACCATCCCGGTCAGATCGACCTCCAGCTTGCCGATCGCCACCTTGATCGCCGCCTCCCACACCGAGGCGGCGCTGACGTACACCCGATCGGCATCTCTGATCAGCCGTCTGGCCTCACTGCTCAGTTCTGGCGCATCGGCCAAGTACCACAGGTAGACGTGCGTGTCGAGCAAGAGGCGCATCTCAGCCTTCGAACTCCGCCAGCACACTGTCGGGGAGCGGTGCGTCGAAGTCGGCCGCCACCTTGATCCTGCCCTTCAGGAATCCCGGTGCGCGATGGGGTTTGCCGTCGCCGAGCCCGACCAGACGGGCGACCGGCTGGCCTGCCTTGGCGATGACGATCTCTTCGCCGCCAGCCACCTCGGCAAGAAGGCGTGATAAGTGCGTCTTGGCGTCGTGGATGTTCACGGTCTTCATGGCCACACCCCCATCAAACTAGACTTAGTCTAGTCACTACCAAGACGGGAGTCAATGGCAACTACTGCCGCGTGGAAGGGCGGCGGCTACCGACGGCCACCGGCAGGTCGGCGACCTCGACGCCGATCACTTCAGCTTGGAGGTGCTCTGTGGCCCTGACGCCATGGCCGCCCTGACGCTGGGAGCGGAGCTGGCGCCGGCGGTGGTGGGCCGATGGCTCAACACCAGCGCCAAAAGCTGTGCCGCCTGTGCTCGGGTGGCCAGGGCCAGGGGCTGGAAACTGCCATCCGGGAAGCCGGTGACATAGCCTGCCGCCACAGCCTCCTCCACCCCCGCCCGGGCCCAGGGAGAGATCTGGGCCACGTCCGTGAAGCTCAGGGTGGCCGTGGTGGCAAGCTTCAGGGCCCGGGCGACCATCACCGCCATCTGGGCACGGGTCAGCACGGCGTTCGGCGAGAAGGCGGTGGCCGAGGTGCCCTGGACGATCCCGGCCCCAAGCGCCGCCGCCACATAGGGATCAAACCAGGCGCTGGCGCTCACATCGCTAAACGGCACCTGCCCGCTGTGCGGGGTGAGGCCGAGGACGAGGTCGAGCATCTTGACGAACTCAGCCCGGGTGACGGCCTGGGCCGGCCGGAAGGATCCGTCCTGGAAGCCGGACACCACACCCTTTCCGGCCAGCGTCTCGATGGCGCCGTACGCCCAGTAGCCGCTGGTGACGTCTGAGAAGCTCGGCCCTGCCGCCACCGCCGCCTGGTAGGTGAACTGGTCGCCGGCGCTGGCGGGGCTGGTCCCGGCCGGCGTTGTCACCGTGACCTCCACTGTGCCGGAGCCCGGGGGCGACAGGGCGGTGATCTCGCTGTCCGACACCACGGTGAACGAGCTGGCCGGGGTGGTCCCGAAGGCCACGCTCCGGGCGTCGGTCAGGTGGAGACCGCTGATCGTGACGGCCGTGCCGCCGGCGGCCGGTCCGCTGGCGGGCTGGATGGCCGTCAGCGCGGGGGCGACGGCCACAGCGCCGCCACCTCTCACGGGCGGCGGGGCGATCGCCACGGCGAAGACGGTGCCGGTCAGCTGGGCGATTTCAGGAGAGGTGGCGGGCGTGGCCGTGAAGCTGAGACAGCCGGTCGCGGCGTCATAGCTGGCGGCTGGAGCCACCGCCTGCCAGGTGCTGCCGTCCAGCCACTCCAGGACGGTGCCGGCAGCGACGTTGCACTGGGAGATGACGACGGTCTGGAACCCTCCCGTGGCTGGCGTGGAGACGGCCACGTCGAAGTACTGGCCGGCGGCGTTGAAGCTGGCAGCCACGCCCGGGTCCGTCGTGTAGTCAGTGACGGCCACCGAGCCGGTGCCGCCCGAGACCTGGGCCACCGTGTCCGGCGTGGCGGTGCCCGCCCCCCCCGCCGTGACGCTTTGGTCCGGCGACTGGTCGGAGGCGTTGCTGGACCCGCTCACCACCTGGTCCACGCCCTCGGTCTGGGCGGTGGCCGCCACCAGGGCGATGGAGAGCGTCTCGCTGGCCGTCTCCGGCGTGGGCGAGCTGTCGGTGACGGTCACGGTGAAGAAGTAGACGCCGGGCGTGGTCTGGCCGGTGGCAGAGATGATGCCATAGGTGGGATCGAGACTGAAGCCCTGGGGCAGACCTGTCGCCGACCACTGGTAGGGTGCGACACCGTCGGTGGCCTGCACCACCGCCGCGTAGTAGCCGCCGGCCACGCCGCCCGGCAGCGAGGTGGTGGTGATCTCGAGCTGGCTGTTCTGCTGTCCGGCCGTGAAGCTCTGGGCTCCCGATCCGCTGCCGGCCAGCCCGTCGGTGCCGCTGTAGGTGCGCTTGGCACTGCCATACATGGTGGTGCAGGCGAAGCCCTCGACGCCGTTCTGGCTGGCGGTGAGCCCGCACTTGGAGTAGCCGCCCAGGCCGCCGGCGCCGCCGGTGCCGCCGCTGGCCAGGTTGGCCGCCCCGTTGTACGCGCTCTGCCCGCCAAAGGTGAGACTGCTCACCTGGACGCTGGCCCCAGCCGTCTCATAGATCGCCCCGCCCTGGGCGCCGCCGCCGTTCCCGCCGTCTCCGCCCAGGCCGCCGGCGGCGCCCAGCGACTTGAGCGGCTTGACACCGCCCTTGCCATCGGCGCCGGCGGGCACCGTGCAGCCGTAGACGGGTTGCGACAGTCCCGCCTCGGTGTATCCGCAGGTGAGGCCGCCGGGGCCGCCGCCGCCGGGCGATCCCTGGACGCCGTCTGCGGCGCTGCCGCCGGGGCCGCCGTCGGCACCCGGGCCGCCGCTTGCCAGGTTGCCGCCGTCTTGGCTGTCCCCGAACACGGTACCGTCCACACTGAGGCTGCCGCCGTCCCAGATGGCACCGCCCTGCGCCATGCCGCCATCACCGCCGGCGCCGCCCACCCCGCCTGGGGCACTGTTGCCGCTGGCGCCGCCTGTCCCGCCGTCTCCGCCCTTGCCTGGGCTGCCGGTGCCGTGCGGGCATCCGGTCGCCGGTACGGTTACGTCACCGCCCTGGCCACCGTTGCCGCCGTTGCCACCGACCCCGCCGATGCCGCCGAAGTTGATACCGGCCGACTGCTCATAACCGCCGGTGCTCCCCTCCGCCTGGTTGCCGGCAAAGTCGCCCCCGGTGATCTGGAGCGTGCCCAGGCTGTAGATGGCGCCGCCCATCGCCGCACCGCCGGCTCCGCCCACCCCGGACGCACCGCCCTGACCGCCGGCACCGCCGCTCCCGCCCGGATAGCCCTCGCCGCCGGCGCTGGCATTGATGCACACGTCACTGCCGCCTTTGGGACCTGTCTGCCCGGATACGCCGAGCCCGCCCTGGCCGCCCTGGCCGCCGACATTGCCCATTCCGCCGCCGCCGCCCACCGCTCGGTTCCCGACGAAGTCCACATTCTTGAGGGTGAGGCTGCCCAGGTTGTAGATGGCACCACCTTGTGCTGTGCCGCCGGAGCCGCCGCTGCCGCCCACACCGCCGGCTCCGCCCGAACCGGCTGAGGTCGGCGACTCAGTCGCGCCGCCGCCACCGCCGCCGATGCCGCCGGCGCCACCGGCCCCGCCGTCTCCGCCCACACCGCCCATGGCCAGGTTTCCGGAGAAGGCGCCGCCCTCGATCAGCACCTGGCTGCCGGCGGCGATGTACATGGCGCCGCCCATGGCAGCGGCGCCAGAGCTGCCGTCAAGGCCGGGTGCGCCGCCCTGGCCGTCTGTGCCGGCGCCGTTCTGGCCGGGTGCGCCGGCGGCTCCGTCCGCTCCGGCCGAACCGGCCGGAGCCTGCACCTGACCTCCGCTCACATTGATGCCGACCAGCGTCAGCTGGCCGCCCTCCACATCGAACACCCGCTCGATCCAGCCGGTGGCCTCCGCCGCCTGGATCGAGCCGAAGACCGGTGTCGGCGGCCCCTCCAGGTTCACGGCCTGGCCGCCAGCATCCAGCGTCACGGTCAGGCCGGCGGGGACGGTCAGGGTCTGGGAGAGCTGGATGGTGCCGCTGCAGGCGAAGGCGATGTAGCCGCCAGCCGCGAAAGCACTCTGCAAGGTGGGGTCGTCGCAGGTCTGGATCAGGGTGGTGGCGTTGGTGAGGTCCAGGCTTAAGGTGCCGCTCACGCCCTGGGCCTGGGCCGTGACCTGGTACGGCCCGGTCTGGCTGCCCGCCATCACCTGCACCTCGGCCGTGCCATCCTGTAGGGTGGTGGCGGTGCTGACGCCATTGGCGAAGGTGGCGCTCGCGCCGCTGCCGGGAGCGGTGAAGGTGACGGTCTGACCCGAGACGGGGTTGCCGAAGGCGTCCGAGAGCGTCACCTTCAGGTCCTGGCTGAACCAGCGGCCGGAGAGCTGGACCTGCCCATCGCCGCCGGAGACGGTGAGGGTGCTGGCGGCTCCGGCCAGGTTGGTGAGGTCGAAGGTGGTGAAGGTGCTGTAGCCGGTCAAGAGCGCCGTCACGGTGAAGGACCCGGCCGTGTCGGTGGCCGTGAGCGCCGGCGCCACGGCCAGGCCGCTGCCGTCGGTGTTGACCGTGGCAGAGGTAGCGCCGCCGGCGAAGGTGGCCCCGGCGCCCAGGCTGGGGTGCACCGTGAAGGTGACCGACGCTCCGCCCACCGGGTTGCCGAGGCTGTCGTCGACGGTGGCCGTGAGCTGGTTCGCCACCGCCGTGCCGACGGTCGTGCTCTGGTTGTTGCCGGAGCTGACCGTGATGGTGGCGGGCACCCCGGCCGGGTTCTGGGCGACTTGCAGGCCCTGGGCGAAGACGACGCCGCCGATAGTGAGGGCGACGGTGTAGGTCTGGCCAACGGTGGCCTGGGGGACGGTGAAGGTGCAGGAGAGGTTGCCGTAGGCATCGGTGCTGCAAGGCTGGGAGAGGGTGAGCGGTGAGCCGCCGAAGCTGGCCGCCGTGACGGCGGTGCTGGCCGGCAGGCCGCTGCCGCTCACCGTCTCGCTGACGCCGCTGTACTCGCCGCCCGAAAAACTCAGGCCGTACGTGTAGACCTGCACCGCCGCGCCGCCGATGAAGACACCGTCGGTGGCATCGACCGCTCCGATCAGGATGGTGCCGGCCTGGCCATAGCCGCCGGGGAGGCTGACCGTGAAACTGGCATCGCCGTTGGCGCCGCTGGTGGCGCTGGCCGGCGACACCTGCCAGCCGTACATGCTCTGGGGCGTGTACACCGAGACAGTGACCGTCTTGCCCGAGATCGGCGTGCCTGCACCGTCGGCCAGGAACACCACGGCTGTGGTCGAGGGCGACTGTCCGCTCGACTGGTTGAAGACGATCGGGGACGGCGTCACGGTCAGCGTCGAGCCGGCCAGGGCGCTGGGCAGGCTCAGGGCGGTGATGGCGTAGTCCGGGGTGCTGGCCTGACTGAGATCGGCCGAGGTGCTGACCGCGAGCTGGTCTGCGGTCGCCGTGACCGGCGGGTTGGCCACGCCGCTGATGGTGACGGTCACCGCCGTGGAGTCAGGGATGACGGTGCCGCTGCCGGCCAGGGTGATGGTGATGCTGGATCCGCCGCTTGCGTAGACGCTTTGCACCTGAAGACTGCCGCTGGGGTCCGACACCGCGTAGTCGGCGGCCTGGGTGGGCAAGCCGGTGCCGAGCGGCGCCGTCAGCGTGATGGTCATGCCGTAGGGGTTGGTGCTGGTGATGGCGCCGACGCTGCTGGTGGCGAAGGCGAGCGTGTAGGTGACGCCCGCCTCCCCCTGCACGGCGCTGGAGAGCTGGAGCGTCGGAGCCTGCACGGCCGTGCCCACCACGCTGAGCTGGCCGGTCCAGGTGGCGGTCTGGCTGGTGGCCGTGTCCGTGGCCTGGATGGACAGGCCGACGGTGTCCCCGGCGTCGGTGAGGGCCGGCGTGCCGCTGAGCAGGCCGCCAAGAGACAGGCTGAGGCCCTGGGGCAGGCTGCCGGAGGTGAGCGCCCAGCTGTAGCTGCCGGAGCCGCCCGAGGCCGCAAACTGCTCTGAGTAGGGGGTGTTGCTGGCGGCCTGGGGCAAGGTTGTGGCCGTGCTGATGGTGAGCGCGGCCTCGGCACCGATGTCGAAGCTGGCGCTGGTGGCACCGGTGAGGCCGCTGGCGCTGGCTAAGAGGGTGTAGGCGCTCCCCGGCTGGCTGATGGCGCAGCCGGCGAAGCTGGCGACGCCGGCGGTGGCTGCCAGCGGGTTGGTGCTGCAGCTCAGGGCACCGCTGCCCGGGTTGGCGGAGATGGCGAGACTGACGCTGGCGCTCGACGCCGCCACGGTGTTGCCGCCGGCGTCTTCCACCGTGACCACGGGCTGGGTGGGCCAGGCGGCGACGGCACTGCCGCCGCCGGGCTGGACCGTGAAGTCCAGCTGGGCGGCCGGCCCGACCGTGACGTTGAAGCCGGCGCTCTGGGCACTGGTCAGGCCAGAGGCACTGGCGGTGAGGGTGTAGCCGCTGGCCGCCTTGTTGATGGCGCAACCGGAAAAGCTGGCGATGCCGCCCACGGCGGCCACCGCATTACTGACGCAGGTCAGGGTGGCGCCGCCCGGGCTGGTGATGGCGAGGGTGACCGTGGCGGTGGAGCTGACCGGATTGCCGGCCCCATCCTCGACCGTGACCTGGGGCTGCACGCTGAGCGCGCTGCCGCCGGTGCCGTCGCCGGGCTGGGTGCTGAAGGTGAGCTGGCTGGCAGCTCCGGCCGTGATCACATACGGCGGCGAGGCAACTGGCGACTGGTCGGCCGAGGTCATGACATTCATGCTGACGCCGCCGGTCGAGGCCGGGTTGGTGACGCCGGCGATCACCACCGTCACCTGGCCGTCGTCTCCCACACTCACACCGGTCGGCACGGTGATTTGGCTGTAGTCCCCATACGAGGTTGTTACGGCGGTGGCGCTCACCCCGTTCACGGTGTAGGCAGAGGGGGTGGATGGGAAGACGGTGCCGGTTGGCGCCAGGAGGTAGACGGCCTGGCTGACGGTGAGTCCGCTGGTGGCCGTGAAGCTGACCGTGTACTGGGTACTGGCGGAAACCGTGGCCGAAGACGGCGTGACGGTGAGGCCGGACACGGTGGAGACCGGCACGGCGGCCAGCCCGACCAGAGCGGTCGGCAAGGCCGCCTTGGCCGTCCAGCTGCCCTGGGCCGGCTGGAAGGCGACGACGGTGGCGAGTTCGCTGCTCGACCCGTTCTGGCCGCCCAGGGCGTAGATCTCACCGTCCCCGCCCATCACGGCGGCGAGGCCGCTTGACGCCTCGGGCATCGCCGTCTCGCTCTGCCAGGCGTTGGTGGCCGGATTGTACGCCTCCACAGTGGCCAGTGCGCCGCTCGCGCCCTGGCCGCCGATGGCGTAGACGAGGCCGGTGCTTGGGTCATAGACGGCGGCCAGATCGGCTCGGGCGGTCGGCATCGCCGTCTCGCTCTGCCAGGCGTTGGTGGCCGGATTGTACGCCTCCACAGTGGCCAGGGCGCCGCTCGCGCCCTGGCCGCCGATGGCGTAGACGAGGCCGGTGCTTGGGTCATAGACGGCGGCCAGGCCGGATCGGGCGGTCGGCATCGCCATCTCGCTCTGCCAGGCGTTGGTGGCCGGATTGTACGACTCCACCGTGGACAGCGCCGTGCCGCCGCTGTCCTGGCCGCCGATGGCGTAGACGAGGCCGTTTGCCGAGTCGTAGACAGCGGCCAGGCCAGCTCGGGCAGTCGGCATGGCCATCACCGTCTTCCAGGCATTGTTCAGCGGGTTGTCCGCCTCCGCTGTGTCCAGCACCGTACCGGCGCCGTTCTCGCCGCCCAGGGCGTAGATCATCCCGTTCGCAGGGTCGGCGGCGGCGGCCAGCTGGGTGCGCGCGATCGGGAGCACCGGTACCTGCGACCAGCCATTGGCCGCCAGCACATCGACACTCATGGCGTAGCTGACGCCGCCAGCAGCACTCCCGCCCATGGCGTAGATGGCGCCGGAGGCGACCAGGGGGCTGACCGTGAACGGCGGGCTGGTGGCCGGGGCGAGGCCCGTGGCGCTGGCTGAGAGCTGGTAGGTGAGGCCGGCCTGGTCGATCGAGCAGCCGCTGAAGGCGGCATCGCCGGCGACCGCGGCCATGGAGAGGCCGCCGCTGCAGGTCAGGGAGCCGTGCGACGGGTTGGCGTAGATGGCCAGGGTGACGGTGGCGCTTCCGGCTCCGGTCTGGTTGCCGTAGGCGTCCTCCTCGACCACGTTGGGCTGGTCGCCGGAGGGCCAGACCAGTCCGGCCGTCCCTCCCAGCGAACCGCTGAAGGCCAGCTGGCTGGCCTGGCCGGGGGCGATCGTGTAGTCGGGCGAGTTCACCGGTGCGGTGTCGGCCGAGGTGCTGACCGAGAGCACCTGGCTGGTGCTGGCCTGCTGGGGGTTGGTGACGGCGCTCGCCGCCACCGAGATCTGGTCGCCGGCATTGATGGCATTGGGCACGGCGAAGGTGGTGAGGCCGGAACTGACCGTCGGCGCCGCCACCACCGTGCCGCTGGCCAAGGGGGACGTGAGATCGGTGATCACGTAGTCGGCAGCCTGGGACGGAAAGCCGGTGCCAAGCGCCTGGAAGCTGACGGTACCACCTGCGGGCAGGGCGCTGTAGACGGTGAAGGTGACGGTATAGACGCTGGTGGCGCCAGCCGTGTCCGGCGCCGGGCTGACCGTCACACTGGACACCGAGCTGCCGCCCGGGCCTGGTCCTGAGCCCGGGCCGGGACCGGGGCTGGATCCGCCGCCGAGCACCGCCAGCACCAGGCCCTGGTCGCTCGAGGTGCTGATCCCGACCGTGGTGGGGGCGGTCGGATTGGTGAGGTTGGCCAGCGAGATCACCACCGCCGTGCTGGCGGCGATGGTCTGGCCGGACGCCAGGGTCAGCTGGAGCGTGCTGCCCGTCAGCTGCCCCGTGACCACCACCGGTGTGCCGCCAGCGCTCACCGTGTAGGTGGCGGCGGTCACGGTCAGGCCGGAGAAGCCCAGGGCGATCGCACCGCTGGGACCGCTGAGGCCGCCACTGGCACTGGTGGTGAAATCGACCTGGTAGGCGTCAGAGCCGGTGGACTGGAAGGAGGCGGCGCTGACCGACGTGGCGGCAGCCGCGGACTGGGCCGCTGGCAAGACGGCAGCCATGGCCAGGGCCAGACCGAGCAGGGCGCGCGACCAGCGCCGGAGGGCGCCTCTCGCGCCTCCCACCCGGCTCATCGCCTGCTCTGGCCAAGACGCCCGGAACCCTCGGCCACGGCCATGGCGACCTCCCCTCGCTGCCGGCTGGCGGCGCCAGCATGCCTCTGGTCGGCCAGGGTGCGCCAGACTGGCTGATGCGCCCGCCTCCGCCGCCACCCTAACAGCCGCGCCTAGGCAGGGCAGTATCCAGGCAGTGCCATCGAAGTGCCATCTTTCAAGGGAGCGAGCGGGCGGGGCAACCCGCCCCGCCCGCTCTGTCACTCCCGAAGCTGTCTTTCGCTGCTCAGGTGAAGAGCAGTTCCGCCACCTCGGCCAGACCGTCCTTCAGCTTTCGGAAGTAAGTGCGCCGGCCCAGGTGCAGCTCGTCTGCCGCCGCCTCGTGCGGCCCCTCCCGGGAGACGTAGTAGCGGCGGAGGATCACCCCGCCTTCTCCCGCCTCAGCCAGGGCATCGAGGATCCACCCCCGCATCCGTCCCGCCGAGAGCGGCGGGAAGGCAGCCTCAAAGTAGCGCCCCGCCACGGAGCCGGTGAGACCCCCATCGCTATGAAACGCCTCCAGGACCCCTCTCGCCGCCTGGACGCGCTGACCCACCCCGATCGTGCCCGCCAGCTCCGGCCCGGCCATCTGCCGAAGCCAGGCGGCGAAGCGGGATGGCCCCAGCCGCAGGATGAAGGCGGTGGCCGGCTCCGCCTCGCTGCCCGGCAGGGACGCCTCAAAGCCCGCCTGACGCTCGAAGCCGAGCAGATCGCAGGTGGTGCCCAGCTCCGAGGCGGGCGCCACCAAGAGCACCTGCTCGTAGCGGCCAAACTCGCCGCAGATCTCGCGCATCATGGCCGCCGCCAGCTCGGACCTGGGGTGGCGCAGGACCAGCTGGGCGGCCACCAGCAGCCGGCCCTCCAGGGCGTCCACCGCCTCCACGCTCAGCGTTCTCAGGTAGTCGCCGGCCAGGGGGTGGGCCAGGAGGGCCTGGCGCGTGCTGGGGCGGAGCGGCACGTTGATGTAGTAGCCGAGAATTTGGCCGGAGGGCCCGCGCGCCAGGGTGAATCCCTCGGGATAGACGGTGAGCAGTGCTTGGAGGTGGCCCTCCAGACCGGGAACCACCTTCTTGGGGTCCCCACCGTAGAACACGGCAGCCATGGTGGCGTCCAGGCACTCGGTCAAGCCGCCCAGGTCCGCCGGAGAGACACCGCGCTCGAAGTGCCACTGCTCTTTGTGCTCGACTTCCGGATGCAGCCAGCCGTGCCAGACGGTGTGGGTGGCCAGGTCGGCGATCACGCCCCAGGCCCCGACGTCGTCGGCCGCCAGTCCGTCGGCGGCCTCATCCAGGGTGTGGGCGATCGCCCGCTGTCGCCAGCGCCGCTCGGCCCAGGGCCGGTCGCGGGACAAGGCGGCGCGCAGCGACTGGCGAACGGCGTCGTGCAGGGTGTAGCGACCCTTGGCGGCCGTGGCCACGGCCGGCAGCTGGATCAGCTGGGGCCAGGCCTGGGCCACCGTGCCGGCGCCGACCATGGCGGCCAGGAGGCCGGGCTCGAAGGAGCGCAGCAGGGAGGCCGCCGCCAGGAGGTCCTTCAGTTCGGGCTGTCCCCACTCCGCCACCCACCTGGAGACGAGTCCACTGGCGACGGCACGCTCGCCGCTCTCATCGGCCCTGCCCTGCAGGTGGAGGTCGGCCGCCAGGTGGAGCAGGAGGGGGTGGCCGCCGGTGACGGACAGGATTCCCGTCTGTGCGCTCTCCGTGCCGATCCCGCGCCGGCGCAGCAGTTCTCTGGCGTCCGGCAGGGGGAGGTCGGCCAGCGGCAGTGGCGAGAACACCGCCTGCCAGGCCGGCTCGCCGCTATATAGCTCCACTGGCGAGCGCCGGCTGGTCAGCATGACCAGGATGCCAGGACCGAGGTGGGAGAGAATCTCCGCCCGTAGCCAGCGGTCGCAGGCCTGCCACTTCTCGTAGGCGTCGATGGCGAGGAGCAGACCGGAGGAGGCGCCGATCCGGTTGATGCGCTCCACCACCTGCTCCGTCGACGGAAAGCTGGCGGTCCGGCCCTGCGCCTGCCGGGGCAGTGCAGCGGCCAGGGCGCGCACGATCTCTTCGGGTGTCCTCTCCACCACGGCGCCGTCCAGCTGAACCGCACGGAGGCCAGAAGCGGCGGCCTCACGGCAGGCGGCGTGCAGGAGCGCCGACTTGCCGATGCCGGCCGGGCCGTACACCATCAAGAGCACCGGCCTGGAGCGGGCCTCAGCCAGGGCAGCCGAAACGGCGGCCAACTCCGGACCGCGGCCGGCGAACAGCCAGGTCTGGGCCGCCAGCACCTGATCGGCCACGGTGCTGGCGGTGCGATCGTCTCTGGCCCGCGCCGAGCGGCCAGGCTCAACCGGCAGCGTCACGGCTGGCCGCGGGCTGGGAAAGCCCGCTCCTGGCCTGTTCCGACCCGGCGCCCCATCTCCACGCCCCCACCCCTGATCCGGCACTGGGCGGCCGTCCTCGCATTGCCGATACGTCTTGACCCCGCCACCGGACAGAGCCGGCCTCCGGTGAGAGCCCGTCACGCCCGGTGCCAGTCCCGAGCCCGCTCCCGCCCGCCTGCTCAGAGTCCCCGATCCAGCTCCTATCAGCCGGGTCAGGGCCAAGCCGAGGGCAGGTACGGAGCCGGCGCGGAGCTACTCCAGGTAGTCCTTCAGCTTCTTCGAGCGGGTCGGGTGGCGCAGCTTCCTGAGCGCCTTGGCTTCGATCTGGCGGATGCGCTCCCTGGTCACGCCGAACACCTGGCCCACCTCTTCCAGGGTGCGGGCCCGGCCGTCGTCGAGGCCGAAGCGCAGCCTGAGCACCTTGCGCTCGCGCTCGGTGAGCGAGTCCAGCACCTCTTCCAGCTGCTCCCGCAGCAACAGGAAGGAGGCGGCCACCGCCGGGGCCAGGGCGTCCTCGTCCTCGATGAAGTCCCCGAGGTGGGAGTCCTCCTCCTCGCCGATCGGCGTCTCCAGGGAGACCGGCTCCTGGGCCACCTTCAGGATCTCCCGCACCCGGTCCACCGTGATGTCCAGCTCTTCGGCGATCTCCTCCGGCGTCGGCTCCCGGCCGAGCTCCTGCACCAGCTGCCGGGAGACCCGGATCAGCTTGTTGATGGTCTCCACCATGTGCACCGGGATGCGGATGGTGCGGGCCTGGTCGGCGATGGCGCGGGTGATGGCCTGGCGGATCCACCAGGTGGCGTAGGTGGAGAACTTGTAGCCCTTGCGGTAGTCGAACTTCTCGACCGCCTTGATCAGCCCCAGGTTGCCCTCCTGGATCAGGTCCAGAAGCTGCATGCCGCGGCCGACGTAGCGCTTGGCGATCGAGACCACCAGCCGGAGGTTGGCCTCGGCCAGCTGCCGCTTGGCCTCCTCCTCGCCCATCTCGATCCGCTTGGCCAGCTCCACCTCCTGGGCGGCGTTGAGCAGGGGGACGCGCCCGATCTCCTTGAGGTACATCTTGACCGGGTCGTCGGTGGCCATGCCGTCGGGGACGGCCACCTCCTCCTCGGTCACCACCGGCTCGTCGGCGTCCAGGCTGGATACCTTGATGCCCAGCTCGCCGAGCCCCTCCAGGATCTCCTCGTACTGTTCGGGCGTGATGTCGGCGCGCTCCAGCGCCCCCTCCACCTCGTGGGCAGTCAGGGTTCCCTTCTCCTTGCCTCGGTCAACGAGCTCCCGCACCCCGTCGATCGAGAGGTCCAGTTTGCCCTGGGCCTCTTCCACGCTCAACCCGACCTCCTCATCCATGCCGGTTCCGCTCGACCTCCCGCTTCAGTTCGCTGAGCTCCTCGAGCAGACTGGCGGGCACCTGGTCGCCACTGGTCTCGACCCGGCGCACCTCTCTCTGCAGTTCCATAAGGCGCTCCTGCCTTCCTTCCCTCACCCAGTCCTGATAGAGACGGGCAAAGTCGCCGAGCGGCCGCTCGCTGAGTGCCAGCCTGGCCCAGAGCTGGGCGGCATCGTCACCTGAGCGGGCCGGATCTTGGCCCTCCAGGCAGCAGCGCACCACTTCCCGACCACCCGGTGTGTCGAACGGGACCTCACTCATTTCGGCTGCGAGGGCCGGTTCCTGCACCAGGAGGCGCAGAATCTCCTCCTCGATCAGGAGGCGGCGGCGAGGCGGCGGCTCCTCCGGCCGCCTGGCAGCGGGGGAAACCCGCACCGCCGGCCCGCCCGCCCGGCGCGCCTCCTGCCAGAGGGCGGCCTCCTCGATGCCGAGCCGCTGGGCGAGGTGGCGCACCTCCTCGCTGCGCTCCACCGGACTCGCCAGCTGCAGGATGCCGGGCAGCACCGCCTGGGCGGCCTGGCGCTTGCCGCGGGGCGTGGAGAGGTCCAGATCGGCCAGCGCCAGGTCGGTGAGGGCATCGATCA
Source organism: Bacillota bacterium (assembly GCA_021803575.1). Classification (GTDB taxonomy): domain Bacteria; phylum Bacillota; class Sulfobacillia; order JAJZYS01; family JAJZLH01; genus JAJZLH01. Next base: position 54,009 of record JAJZLH010000005.1, read on the forward strand.
GCCGCCTGGCACCGGAGAGCGCCTCCTGCCAGGCGCCGATCCCACCCTTCCGGACCAGGGAGTCCGGGTCCTCGCCGGCCGGCAGCCGCACCACCCGGGCGCCGAGGCCGGAGCCGGCCAACAGCCAGAGCCCGCGCCGGGTGGCGTGCTCGCCAGCCAGATCGGCGTCGTAGGCCACCACCACCTGGTCCACCGCCTGGGCGAGCAGCCGCACCTGATCCTCGCTGAGGGCGGTGCCCAGGGAGGCCACCGCTCCCTCTACCCCGGCCTGGTGGAGGGCGATCACGTCCAGGTAGCCCTCCACCAGCACCGCCTGGCGGCTACTGCGCCAGGCCGGCTGGGCCAGGCTCAGGTCGTAGAGCAGGCGGCTCTTCCGAAAGAGCGCTGTCTCCGGTGAGTTCAGATACTTGGGCTGCTGGTCGGCGCTGAGGGCCCGCCCGCCGAAGGCCACCACCTGGCCGCGCCGGTCGCGGATGGGGAAGACGAGGCGGGCGCGCAGCCGGTCGATCGGCCGCCCCTGCCGGCCCTCCTGGCTGAGGCCGGCCCCCTCCAGCACCTCTTTGGAGAAGCCGCCCGCGTTGAGGCGGGAGAAGAGCCAGTCCGGCCCCTCCGGGGCATAGCCCAGGCGGAAGGCCGCCCGGGCCTCATCGCCCACCTCTCGGCTCTTCAGGTAGCGGCGGGCCGGCTCTCCCTCCGGAGAGGCCAGGGCCTCCTGGTAGAGGGCCGCCGCCGCCTCCAGGGCCCGGTGCAGGCCCTCCATCTCACTCTGCCGCTCCGAGTGCTGCTCCGGCAGACTGACGCCAGCCCGCTCGGCCAGAAGCTCCAGCGCCTGGCGGAAGCCAACGCCGTCCCGCCGCATCACGAAGGCGAACACGTCGCCGCCGGCCTGGCAGCCGAAGCAGTAGAAGAGGCCGCGCTCCGGATCGACGCTGAAGGACGGCGTGCGCTCAGAGTGGAACGGGCACAGCCCGGTCAGGCGGCGGCCCTGGCGGCGCAGCGCCACCGTCTCCCCGACCACCTCGGCGATCGGGACCCGGCTCCGGATCTCCCCCACCACGTCCTCGGCTCTTGGCACGCCCATCCTCCGTCAGTCGTCGAGGCGGAATTCGCCGGGCACGAAGCGGCGGCGGTAGGCGGCGATGGCGAAGCGGTCGGTCATGCCGGCCACGTAGTCGCGCACCGCCTCCTCGCCCCCCCGGCCGGGCGGCTGCTCCCTGTCCTCCAGGTAGGCCCGGTAGAGCGCTTCCACCACGCCCTTCGCCTTCTCCTCCTCGCGCTTGGCCTCGGACCCGATGTAGACCCGCTGGAACAGGAAGTCCCGGAGCTGATCGAGGGCCGTCTGCCGCTCGGCCGAGAGCGCCACCTCCGGACGGCCGGCCGAGGAGGCGACGATGTCCTCGACCAGGGTGCCGATGCGCTGGCTGTGGGTTTGGCCGAGCGTCCTGAGGATGGGGTCCGGCAGCTCCTCCTGGCGGAGCACGCCGCCGCGCAGGGCGTCGTCGATGTCGTGGTTGACGTAGGCGATGCGGTCCGAGAAGTGCACGACCCGGGCCTCCAGGGTGGCCGGGTGGCCGGCCTGGATGTGGTTGAGGATGCCGTCCCTAACCTCGAAGGTCAGGTTGAGCCCGCCCGGCTTCTCCAGCACCTCGACCACCCTGAGGCTCTGCTCGTTGTGGCGAAAGCCGCCGGGGTAGAGGGCGGCCAGCACCTCCTCGCCGGCGTGGCCGAACGGGGTGTGGCCGAGGTCGTGGCCCAGGGCGATCGCCTCGGTCAGGTCCTCGTTCAGGCAAAGGGCGCGGGCGATGGTGCGGGCAATCTGGGCGACCTCCAGGGTGTGGGTGAGCCGGGTCCGGTAGTGGTCACCCTCCGCCGCCAGGAAGACCTGGGTCTTGTCCTTCAGCCGGCGGAAGGCCTTGGAGTGGATGATGCGGTCGCGGTCGCGCTGGAAGGCAGTGCGGATTGGATCCTCCGGCTCGGGCCGGGCCCGCCCCCGGCTCTCCCTGGCCTGGGCGGCGTACGGCGAGAGCTGGGATGCCTCCCAGTCCTCCCGGTCCTCCCGGAGGCAGGTCTGCCCCGCCGTCTCAGCTCACCTGGGCCAGGGCGGCGTGGGCGGCCGCCAGCCTGGCCACCGGCACCCGGTAGGGGGAACAGGAGACGTAATTCAAGCCGATCTCCTGGCAGAGGGCGATCGAGCGCGGGTCGCCGCCGTGCTCGCCGCAGATACCCACCTTCAGCTTGGGCTGGCTTTTCCGCCCCTCTTCGGTGGCGAGGCGCATCAGGGCGCCCACGCCGTCCCGGTCCAGGGTGGCGAACGGGTTGTCGGCCAGCACGCCGCGCTCCAGGTAGGCGGGCAGGAACTTGCCCTCGGCGTCGTCCCGGGAGAAGCCGAAGGTGGTCTGGGTGAGGTCGTTGGTGCCGAAGGAGAAGAACTCGGCCTCCTCGGCGATCTCGCCGGCTGTGAGGGCGGCTCTCGGCACCTCGATCATGGTGCCGACCACGCACGGCATCTCCACGCCCGAACTGGCCACCACCTCCCGGTGCACGGCTGCCACCAGCTGGCGCATCAGGGCCAGCTCACGGCGCATGCCGACCAGCGGGATCATCACCTCGGCGACGGCCTGGACCCCCTCTTTCCTAAGCTCGGCCACGGCCAGGAAGATGGCCCGGGCCTGCATCTCGTAGATCTCCGGGTAGACGATGCCCAGCCGGCAGCCCCGGAAGCCCAGCATCGGGTTGGCCTCGGCCAGCACCTTCGCTCTGCGCAAGAGCCCGGCGGCCTGGCGGAAGGTGGCCGAACCCTCCTCGCCCCGCTCCCTGGCCACCGCCACCTCCACCTCCAGCTCCGAGATGTGGGGCAAAAACTCGTGCAGCGGCGGATCGAGCAGGCGGATGGTGACAGGGTGGGGCGCCATCGCCCTGAGGATGCCCTCAAAGTCGGCCTGCTGCATCGGCAGGAGCTCGTCCAGGGCACCCTGGCGCTCCTCCACCGTCTCCGCCATGATCATGCGCCGCACCACCGGCAACCGCTCCTGGGCCATGAACATGTGCTCGGTGCGGCAAAGCCCCACGCCCTCGGCACCGAGCTCCCGAGCCCGGAGGGCGTCGGCCGGGGTGTCGGCGTTGGCCCGCACCCCCAGCTTGCGCAGCCGGTCGGCCCAGCCCAGGAGCACGCCCACCTCCGGTCCCAGATCGGGCTCCTGGGTCGCCACCTGGCCCAGGTACACCCGGCCGGTGGAGCCATCCAGGGTGATGAGGTCACCCTCACTGAGGGTGCGCCCGGCCACGGTCAGGGTGCGCAGGCCCAGATCGATGCGGAGCGCCTCGCAGCCCACCACGCAGGGCTTGCCCATGCCGCGGGCCACGATGGCGGCGTGGCAGGTCATGCCGCCGCGGCTGGTCAGCACGCCGGCCGCCTCCACGATGCCGTGCACATCGTCCGGCGCCGTCTCCGGCCGGACCAGGATCACGGCCTCGCCGCCCCGCCCCTTCTCGGCGGCCCGCTCGGCGTCGAAGACGATGGTGCCGACCGCGGCCCCCGGCGAGGCGGGCAGGCCCTCGGCCAGAAGGTCGTGCTCGGCCAGGGGGTCGAGGGTGCGGTGCAACAGCCCGGCCACATCGTCGGGGCTGACCCGGGCCACCGCCTTCGCCTCCGTGATCAACCCCTCCCTTGCCATGTCCACCGCCGTCTTGACGGCGGCCCGGGCACTGCGCTTGGCAGAGCGGGTCTGCAAGAGGTAGACCTTGCCCTCCTCGATCGTGAACTCGATGTCCTGCATATCCTGGTAATGGCGCTCCAAGAGCTCCGAGACCTCGGCGATCTGCTGGTAGCAGCCCGGCATCTGCTCGGCCAGCTGGGAGATGGGCAAGGGCGTCCGGATGCCAGCCACCACGTCCTCGCCCTGGGCGTTGGGCAAATACTCGCCGGTCAGCACCCGCTCGCCGGTGTTGGGGTTGCGGGTGAAGAGCACGCCGGTGGCGGAGCCGTCGCCGCGGTTGCCGAACACCATCGCCTGCACGGTAACGGCCGTTCCCATCTCATCCGGAATGCCATGCACCCGGCGGTAGACCTCCGCCCTGGGGTTTTTCCAGGAGCTGAACACGGCCCGCACGGCGGAGAGGAGCTGGCGGCGGGGCTCGGTCGGGAAGGGCCGGCCGGCGAGCTCCTGGTAGTGGGCGAGGTGACCCGCCACCAGCCGCTCCAGCACCTCGGCCGGGATCAGCCGGTCTTCCGAGACGCCGGCTTCCTTGCGCGCGGCCAGCAGCCGCTCCTCGAAGCCGGCCAAGGGCAGCTGGTCGACCACGTTGGCGTACATCTGGATGAAGCGTCGGTAGGCGTCCCAGGCGAAGCGGCCATCACCGCTCTGGGCGGCCAGCCCCGCCGCCGCCTCGGCGTTCAGGCCGAGGTTCAAGACGGTGTCCATCATGCCCGGCATGCTGATGGCGGCACCGGATCGCACCGAGACCAGAAGCGGGTTCTTGGCGTCGCCGAAGCCGTGCCCGCTCTCCGCCTCCAGGGTCCCCAGCGCGCCCTCGATCTCCTGCTCGAGCCCCGCCGGCAGGTCGCCTGTGGCCAGGTAGGCGCGGCAGGCGTCGGTGGTGATGGTGAAGCCGGGCGGCACCGGCAGCCCGGCCCGCACCATCTCGGCCAGGCCGGCGCCCTTGCCGCCCAGCCGCTCCCGCTCCTGGGCGCTGCCCTCCTGGAACGTGGAGATCCACTGCCTCACCGTGCACCACCTCCTTGTACCAGTTCGATGATCAGCCCTGCCGTCTCCTCCACCGCCCGGTGGGTGACGTCGATCACGTGGCAGCCCAGGCGGCGGTATATCTTCTCGGCGTAGTCCATCTCCTCCAGGATGCGCTCCAGGTCGGCGTAGCGGCTGCGGCCGGTCACCCCCATCGCCTTCAGCCGGGCGCTGCGGATGCGCAACAGGTCGTCCGGCTGCACCAAGAGGCCGACGATCTTCTCCGGCGGCACCTCGTACACCTCAGCCGGCAATGGCACCTCTGGCACCAAGGGGATGTTGGCGACCCGGATCTGGCGGTGGGCCAGGTACATGGCCAAGGGCGTCTTGGAGGAGCGGGAGACGCCCAGGATCAGCACGTCGGCCAGGAGGCAGCCGGCCGGCTCCTTGCCGTCGTCGTAGCGCACGGCGAACTCCACCGCCGCCACCCGCCGGAAGTAGCCCTCGTCCAGCAGGTGGACGCGGCCGGCCTCCAGGCGAGGCGGCCCCGGAGCGATGGTGGCGACCGCCTGCAGGGCCGGCCCCAGCACATCGACGCCCACCACCCCCAGCTCGTGCAGCATGGCCGCAAGCCGGTCACGCACCTCTGGCACCACCACCGTGTAGATCACCACCGGCCGGGAGGCTGTGGCCAGGAACTCCCGCACCTGGGCCAGCGCCTGATCGGAGGCGACGTGGGCGAACTTGCGGATGCTGATGCCGTCTTCGGCGAACTGGCTGAGCGCGGCCTTGGCCACCGCCTCGGCCGTCTCGCCCAGCGAGTCCGAGACCACCACCACCTCCCGGCTCACGCCTGCTCCCCCCGTCCTCCGGCCAGGGCGGCCAAGGACACCAGCTTGTCGGAGAGGGCCTTCACCCTGGCCAACAGGGCCTGGCGCACCCGGCGCCGCACCGGGTCCGGATCCATCACCATCACCTGATCGAAAAAGCGTTCGAGCGGCGCCTCCAAGGCGGCCAGGGTGGCCAGCGCCGCCCCGTCGTCGCCAGCCAGGAGTGCCCGCTCCACCGCCACCTCGGCCGCCACCACCGCCTTCTTCAGCGTCTCCTCCTCGCCCAGGGCGGGGTCGATCGGCCCCTCTGCCGCCAGCCGGGAGGTGCGCCGGTAGACGGTGATCAGGGACTGGAAGGAGGGCAGGGGCCACATCTCCTCCACGGCCTTAAGCCGGCTGGCCAGGCGCAGCGGGTGGTAGAGCGGCGCCCCCAGCGTGGCCGAGACCACCTCCGGCGGGTGCCCCTGCTCCCGCCAGCTCGCCTCCAGCCGGGTGCGCAGGAAGGCGTCGACCCGGAGCAGGATCTCCTCCGCCGCCTGGGCGGAGAGGGCGTAGCCGCGCTCGGCCAGCACGATCAGGTCGCGCCAGCCCACCTTGCCCTTGGCCAGCAGGCTGAGCACGCCCTGCGCCAGGCGGCGCATGCCGAAGGGATCGCTTGAGCCCGTCGGCTCCAGACCGGCCACGAAGCCGCCGACCAGTTCGTCCGCCTTCAGGGAGAGCGCCAGCACCCAGCCCAGATCGCTCTCCGGCAGCCGGTCCTGACCGGGCGCCGGCCAGGTGCTCTGGGCGATGGCCTCGACCACCGGCTGGGGCGCCCCCTGCGCCCGGGCGTAATGGGCGCCGATCACCCCGGCCAGCTCCGGCCACTCCGCCACCGCCTGGGTGGCACGGTCGGCCAGGACCAGGGGCAGCGCCTCGGCCAGCAGCCCCGGCTCCACCTTCAGGCCGCCCAGCCGCACCAGTTCGCCGGCCAGCCGGCTGACCCGCTCCAGCCGGTCGGCGAGGCTGCCCAGCTTGCCCAGGAAGGTGATCTGGCCGAGCGAGCGGGCGTGTTCGGCCAGGGGCTTTTGGAGATCCGCCTCCACGAAGAAGCTGGCGTCGGTCAGCCGCGCCTCCAGCACCCGCTCGAAGCCCGATCGCACCACCGACTCCTCGCCGGTCTGGTAGGCGAGCAGGAAAGCTGGCTCCAGCTCCTGGTCCCGGCTGATCGGCACCACTCGCAGCTGGTCCACCATCACCGCCCGCAGGATCGGTTCGGGCAGGCGGCGAAATCTCTCGCCAGCGTGGCCGCGCAAGACCCGCACCCCCTCCACGAGGTCGACCACCTGGTCGATCAGGGGGTGGGCGTCGTCAAAACTCTCGCCCGGCTGGAGCAAGCCGCGCCAGCCAGCGACCAGGGCCTCCCGCCGCGCCCCTCGGTCGGCCACCACGCCCGCCTCGGCCAGGGCCGCCTCGTAGCGCTGGGGCGAGGCGATCTCGACCGGGGGCCGGCCCCGCCCCGCCTGGCTCAGCCGGCCGGCCGTGACACCGGCGACACGGATGGGAGCCACCTCGTCGTCGACCAGCACCACCAGCCAGCGAACCGGCCGGAGAAAGCGTGTTCCCGCCTCGCTCCAGGCCATGGTGCGGCCCTCAGGCAGTCTGGTCACCAGGCCCTCCAGCTCGCTGCCCAAGAGGTCCACGAGGCGGTCGCCGGGCCGCTTTGAGCTGCCGAACAGGTAGCGGCCGCCCTCGGTGTCGCGCTCTTCCAGCTGGTCTGGGCTTGTGCCGAGGCTCCTGGCGAAACCCACAGCCGCCTGGCTCCAGCTGCCGTCGGCCTGCCTGGCCTGGGCCAGCGCCGGCCCCCGCCGCCACTCCTCGACCGGGGCCGCCTCCAGGCCGAGTCCCTCGATCCGGCAGGCCAGCCGCCGGGGCGTCGACCAGACCTGGACCGCACTCCCCTCGCCGGCCAGGCGGTGGTCGGTGAGGAGGTGGAGCAGGCTCTGGCCAAAGGCCCGGCTGAGCGCGGGCAGCTCCCGGGCCGGAAGCTCCTCGCAGCCCAGTTCGACCAGGAGGGTACTCACTTCGCACCTCCTACGCCCAGCAGCGGGAATCCCATCTCCTGGCGCTCTCTGAGCCACAACTCGGCGGCTCGCCGGGCCAGGGTGCGAATCCGCCCGACCAGGGCGGCCCGCTCCGTCCAGGCCAGGGCACGGCGCGCCTCCAGCAGGTTGAAGGCCCGGGAGCAGTCCAGGGCCTGGTCGTAGGCGGCCGCCCACAGCCCGGCCTCGAGCGCCCGCAGCCCCTCGGCCTCGCCGGCCTCGAAGGACTGGCGCAAGAAGGCGACCGACGCCGTCTCAAAGGCATAGCGGCAGTTTTGCCGCTCCTCGGCCAACGCCATCTCGCCGTAGCTGACCGTCTGGTCGTAGGCCAGGTCGTAGACCGAGTCGACGGTCTGGATGTAAGCGGCGATCCGCTCCAGACCGTAGGTGATCTCGACCGAGACCGGCTTCGCCTCCAGGCCGGCCACCTGCTGGAAGTAGGTGAACTGCGTCACCTCCATGCCGTCCACCCACACCTCCCAGCCCAGCCCCCAGGCCCCCAGGGACGGGTGCTCCCAGTTGTCCTCGACCAGGCGGAGGTCGTGACGGTCCCAGCTCAGCCCGAGGGCGGCCAGGGAGGCCAGGTACCGCTCCACGATGTCCTCGGGCGCCGGCTTGACCAGGACCTGGTACTGCAGGTAGCGGGAGAGGCGGTTGGGGCTGTCGCCGTAGCGGCCGTCGGCCGGCCGCCGGCAGGGCTCGACGTAGGCCACCCGCCACGGCTCCGGGCCCAGCGCCCGAAAGAAGGTGAGCGGATTCATGGTGCCGGCGCCCTTTTCCCGGTCGTAGGGCTGACCGATCACACAGCCCTCCCCCCGCCAGAAGTCATCGAGGCGGCGGATGATGGTGACCAGATCCACAGAGCTCCCCCCCAATGAGAATGCCGCACTCCAGCCAGGGACGGGATCTCTCCCGCGGTTCCACCCTGATTGGCCGTGCGGCCCACTTTCCAGACCGGGCTCGGGCGCCCCTTGGCGGATTCTGCCCTCCGGGCTCGCACCGGCCCCGGATCGCTTCTGGCAGAAAGTCCCGCTACTCTTCGCCCTCATCGCCCTCTGCGGTTGTCTCTGGATGATAGCACAGCGGGGCCGAGCCTCCCACCAGCCAGCGTCCGCCGCTTCTCCCTGCTCTCCTGGTGAGGCCAGCCTTCCGAAAGGCGGCATCGGGAGGCCTGCCGGCGGCCCTAGACCAAGGCAAAGCCTTGGTCTGTGAAGTGTCGGTCCCAGGCAAACGCCGTGTCGATGCCGAGAGTTCGCATCAGCACGAAGCTGACGCAGTCAACGAGGCTGAGTTGCCGGCGAGCAGCCAAGAGGAGCCCAGACGCCCCAGCAGCAAAGGTTGCCTGATCGACCCACTGCACGTCCAAGAGGGGCGTGATTTCCTCATGCATGGTGCGTACGGCCTCCAAGCCAAGCCGGCTCTGCAGCAACGCATAGGTCTCGACCAGCACAAAGCTGGACGTGATCAGCACCTCCCGAGAGTCCACCAACCTCTCCCAGGCATTGAGAGCAGCCTGATGGTTCGTCTCTGAGCGGTTGAGCAGCGTGAGCAGGGCCGAGGTATCAACGAACGTCGCCATCGGCGGCGAACGCCTCCCCGAGGTAGCGGTCGTGTCCTTCGCCGAGATCTGTGACCTTGCTGTCGAAGCGCTGGAGGCGCACCTTGAGCCTTTCCAGGTGCGCGGCACCAGATCTGTTGGCCTGAGACCTGAGCTGGGCGTCCACACCCTGGCGGATCAACGCCGCCACCGACACGCCCTGCTCAGCCGCCAGCCTGCGCAGTGCCGACGCCTGGCCCTCTTCCAGCTGAATCTGGATACGAATCATGTGATCTCTCCTACATCATGACATCGTTCACGCATATCATGCTATCACTGTGACCACCTTGTGCCCAGCCCCCACGCAGGCGGCGGTCGCCGCCCGAGTATGGCTGTCCGGCGCCCCGGGGACTGCCGCGGCCGGACTTACAGAATCCTGACCACGATGATGATGATGATCACCACGACGATGATGCCGATGATGCCCACCTTTTCACCTCCCAGGCGAAGTCGCTCGCCGCGCTGATCCGCCTGCCGGGTATCCCCCCGGTTCTGGCTACAATTCCAGTTTATGCTATTTCACCGCTCGGCGTACATCTTCCTGTTCCGGGCCAAGATGTGCGCGCGTCGGCTCGGCCGCCGAACAGGCCCGGCC
>JAJZLH010000020.1 GCA_021803575.1 Bacillota bacterium
GTTGCCGTCTCCAAGATAGTCCACTTCCACGCTCAGGGCATCCCCCCTTGTCCCCAGCCGTCGATTGCCCGCAGCAGCGGGTGGCGGTCGATCAGTAAGCTCAGGGAGTGGCGCTCCGTGTAGATGTGCAGGGCAACCAGAAGCAAAAGCGCCACCGCCTCGGCCAGGGGGCCGAAGGTGCCCAGGGCGACGCCGACGCCGGCACCCAGGGCGTTGGCCCCCAGGTCACCGAGCATACCCCGCCCGGCCAGGTCCTCAGGCAACACGGCGATGGCACCGCCGGCCAGACCGGCCCACGGCGCCCCCGAAGTGATGGTGGCAAGGACAAGCAGGGGAACGGCCAGCTTCAGCGCCCTCCCTGGCCTCACGTCCAGAAGGTTGATGGCATTGGCGCTGAGTGCGATCAAGAGGGCATGGACGGCGATGGCGAAGAGACCGCCGCCCCACCACCAGGCCACGGCCACGGCGATCACGCCGCCGCCCAGCGCCTTCAGGGCGCCGGTCGTGACCCTGCCCCGGCGCAGGGCGCCCAGATGGCCGCCGAGGCCGCCGTGGGAGCGGTCGCCCAGGCGGTCGTCGATGGCGCCGAGCAGCCCGAAGGCAACGGCCGCCACCGCCACCAAAAGGCCCCAGGGAGCACCGGCCAGACCCACGGCCAGGGCCCACAAGGCGCCGATCAGCACGGGAAGAAGGCCGATGCCAACTACCACTGGCACTGCCCGGAAGTTGGTGCGCACCCACCCCCAGGCGCCAAGCCGCCGCCGCTGCCAGGCCAGCAGCAGCCAGGTCAGCGCCCAGCTGCTCAGGAGCGCCAGCAGTTCCATAAGGCCCGCACCACTCCTATCAGCTGGCTACCCCGGTGCCAGAAGTCCCTGGCCCGCCGACCGGTCAGCCGGTGCCGCATCTCGGTCGGCACCTCCACCACGGCCAGACCCTGGCGCAGCGCCCGAATCGTCATCCGCACCTCGACCTGCCAGCCCTCTCCCAGATCGCCGAGGTCCTGAAGGTGCTGGCGGCGGAAGGCGCGCTGGCCAGAGAGCGGGGCCGTCATCCGCCGTCCGGTCAGCCGCTCAATCCCCCAGCCGGCCAAGCCCACCACCAGCCCGAACCCGCCGCGGTGGGTGCTGGGCGGAAAGGTGGCGATGGCAAGGTCGGCGCCGGCCTCGACGGCACGGAGCAGGTGGTCGGCCTCGCTGACGCTAGGACCGAGGTCGGCGTCCAGGGTCAGCACCAGCTCGCCGCTCACCGCCGCCAGTCCAGCCTGAAGAGCCTTAGCCTTGCCCGATCTGGCCGCCAGCCGGATCACCTCGGCGCCGGCAGCCTCAGCCAGGGAGGCGGTCTCATCCGTCGAGCCATCGTCCACGACCAGCACCTGGCAGGCACCAGGCAGCTGCCAGGCGGTACTGACCGAGGCTGCGACCGCCCCGGCCTCGTTGTGGGCCGGAAAGACGACGGAAACGGTCAAGGATTCTGGGTCAGTGGCATCAGGGCTTGGGCGGTGGACTCCAGCCCATAGTTGCCGACCGTCCCATTCAGGCCCCAGACCACCGAGACCTGACCAGGGGGCAGGTCGAGGTCGTCCACCGTCATCACGCCCAGTCCCTGGAAGAGGGGAATGGTGGTGAACTGGCTGGGCACTGTCGACAGCTGTCCGGCCACCGTCGGCACCCTGGCGGCCCTGAGGGCGCGCACCAGCGGCACACCGAAGGCACCGGCCAAGGGGTCGCTCGCGGTCGGCGAGCCGGCCACAAGGACCACGCCGCCGATCGTGCTGCCCAGCGAGCCGCTCAGCTTGAAGATGCCCAACCCCTCCAGCTGGGTCAGGGTCGGCGACCAGGTGCCGCTCACGAAACTTTGGGCCACCAGCTTGGCCAGGGCCGGGTAGACGGCCTGAGCCGTGGCCGGCGTGTTCAGGATCGCGCCCGCCTCCGCCCAGATCGCCGAGTTGGCGGGCGGCTCCGCCATGAGCACCACAGACGGCCCCAGCGTGGCGCCGGCCTGGCGGAGCACCGTTGTCACCGGGGCGGTGGTGAGGTGCGGGCTGGTCGTCACCACGGCCACCGTGATGGCGGTCAGCTTCGCGGCCACCATGTACGGCACTGCCCCGGCGGCGAAGCGGCTGGCGATGGCCAGCTGGCTCTGGTCCTGGACCACGGTGGCATGCAGCGATGCCTCTGCCGTCTGCAGGTTGCGGAAGTCCGTCTCCAGGTGGGTGATCATGCTCCTCTCCTGGTTGATCACGGCCCGGCCGCCGATCAGGTCGATGCCGATCAGGATGCCGATGCCCAGTGCCAGGAAGACGGCGACCAGAGAGATGAGGTGGGTGCGGAGGTCGATCACCAAGGCGCCAAGTCCCCTCTCCTGCTCACAGACCCAGGGTGTAACGCAGCTTCAGCCAGATGATGCGGCCCAGATTCTGGGTGGCCGGGGCCGAGAGGAAGATCAGCACCATGGTCAGGGCCCCGGCCAGGCTGAGCACCAAGAGGTGGGTCCAGCGCACACCGCGCTGATAGAGCCGGCTCAC
>JAJZLH010000023.1 GCA_021803575.1 Bacillota bacterium
CCATCGAAGCGGTGTTCCGCTCGCATGCCGGGCGTGAAAATGACCTGTTGCTGCCGGTTCTGGAGGCAGACCCTGATGTGGATCTGCCGAGGCTCTTGGCCCAGATGCACGAAGCGGCCGAGCCCCTCCCGGCGGCGGCCCAGCCGCCGGCCGATGTGTCACTCGACGTGAGGCTCATCCCGCACGCCAGCCGCCACACCACCATCTTTGCCCTGGTCGACCGGCTGGCCACTGGTCAGGCTCTGGTCATCGAGGTGGACCACGACCCATTGCCTCTGCGCTACCAACTTGATGCCACCCACGGCGACCGCATGACCTGGACCTACCTGCAAGAGGGCCCCGCCACCTGGCGGGTGGAGATCAGGCGCCAGGCCGCTCGACCCTGAAACTGGGCGGCAAGCGAGCCGCCACCGCCGGCAGCTTCAAGGCAAGGCCCCCTGTCCCGCTCCCCAAGTCGCGACGGGAGGTGTCCCATGGCAATCGACTCACTGGACGTGCGGCCGATCCCGCCTGTGCACAAGCACCAGACCATCTTCGCTCACTGGCAGGCGACGGCGGTCGACGACGTGCTGGAGCTGGTCAATGACCATGACCCACTGCCACTCTACTACCAGTTCGAAGCGGAACAGGCCGGCAAGTTCGCATGGGAGTATCTGGAGCGAGGCCCCGACCGGTGGCGGGTGCAGATCCGCCGCCTGGCACCATAGGTTCCAAGGAAGGTCGGTTCGAATGGCCGCTGCCCGAAGCCGGGGTGCCGGCCCGGCTTCGGCTCCCCAGCTGGGTTGCTGGTGTTCGGCACAGGGCTGCCCCCAGCTTCACACTGAGCGATCAGTTTGGCCGCCTGGTGTGGGTGCCCCCACGTTGCCACCGGTCACGGCCAGGGCGTCGGCCAGCACTCGCTGAGAAGGGCCGGGTGCTGGGTCCGGACACGCTCACTGGTAGCGTCGGCCAACCGCAGAGGGCGGACTGCGGCCGCCGTCACTGCCAGGCAGACGTTTCTGCCCAGGCGCGTGCCGGGTGGGTATGGGGGCTGAACCCTGAACGGCGGGCCGACGGCGAGGGGCGAGGGAGGAGGAGCGACCGGCAGGTCTCGCTGTGACCATGATCACGGCTCGTCGCCGGCGGAGTCTCCATCATCGCCACTAGAGAGTGGAAGTGGGGGGAGCGCCATGCCCGAACCTTCGCCGGTGGTCACGCTCGACGTCCGGGACGACCTGAGGATGGGACGAGAGCCGTTCGCCCGCATCATGGCCGCGGTCGGGGAGCTGGCAGCGGGGTGCTCGCTCCGTCTACTGGCAACCTTCGAGCCGATTCCGCTCTACCGGGTGATGGCCCACAAGGGATTTGCCCACGTCGCCCGTCAGATCGGGCCTGAGGACTGGGAGATTCTGTTTGGGGCTGACCTCATGGATCAGGAAGAGGCCCCCGCCCTGGCGCCTCCAGCTGGAGCGGAGTCTGGCCAAACGATCGAGACTGAGTGGCCAGAGCCCCAGCGTCACCTCGACAACAGGGGGCTGTTGCCGCCGGAGCCGATGATGCAGATCCTGCGGGCGCTGGAGGCAATGGAACCAGGGCAGGTGCTCCTCGCCATCAACGAGCGCGACCCGGTCTTCTTGTACCCGGAGCTGGAGGCCCGCGGCCACGCCATCCGGGTGGAGCGCCAGCCGGATGGGGTGTACGTGCGGATCCGGCGGGGAGGGGACGGCAGGTGACGGCTGATCAGGTGAGAGAGGCCCTGAAGGAGGTCTACGATCCGGAGCTCGGCTACAACATCGTCGACATCGGGCTGATCTACGGCGTGGTGGTGAACGATGGCCGGATCGGCGTGACCATGACCATGACCACCCCGGGCTGCCCAGCCGCCTCCTACATCGAGGAAGGGGTGCGAGAACGCATCCTGGCCATGGATGGGGTCAAAGACGTGGATGTGGCGGTGGTGTGGAACCCGCCGTGGACATCGGACATGATGAGCGACGACGCCAAGCATTACTTTGGATGGAGCTGAGGCCATGAACCGCCGAGATGACGGCCTCTGCAAGGTGGTGCGGGTGCTGGACACGACGCTCAGGGCGCTCGGCGACCAGGGGCAGTATGAGCTGAGCAGCAAGCTGGCGGCCGAGGCCTGGGCGGCCATCCGCCTGACCGACCCAGAGCCGGCGGAGCAGCTGACCCGCACCCTCCACTATCTGACCGCCCGGTCCCATCCTCGCCCGGGACGAGGGCTCAGGCACCCAGCCGGTCCGCCTGGCGAAGAGGCGCCGAGGACGGTGGGCAGCCACGCCCTGCCCAGGCAGGAGGCGACGGACCGGGCCCAGGACGGGAGGAGGGTGCCGGTGGGAGACGACAGGAGGCTCGATGTGCGGCCGCTGACTCCGGCCAAGCGCCATCAAGCCATCTTCGCCGCCTTCGCCGAGCTGAAACCGGGGGCTGGATTCGTGCTGGTCAACGACCACGACCCGACCCCGCTGCGCTATCAGTTTCAGGCCGAGCACCGGGGCGAGTTTGGATGGGAGGTTCAAGAAGAGGGGCCGGTGGTCTGGCGGGTGCGCATCAGCCGGGTGGAAGCCAGCGGCTAGCCTCGGCCGGGGAAAGATGCTCTCCTATGTGCACCGGGCCGGATTCGGGATGCCGGCCTGGTCAGTTTGTCCTAGGCGGTGGGGTCGTCCACCTGCCCGATCCGGCGCAGGGCCTTGAGATCCAGCACCTGGATGGCGCGGGGGTGAAGACGGACCAGGCCGTCCTTCTGCCACTTGGCCAAGTGGCGGGTGGCCGTCTCCCGGGCCATGCCGGCCACCTGAGACAGGTCCTCATGGGACAGTGCAACCACGGCGGAGTTCCCTCCGTCGGTCCTGCTGTCCTGAGCGATGCGGGCCAGGGCGCTGGCCAGGCGCACATCCGAGCGCTGCACACCGGGAGCCCTGGTGTAGGCCCGGTGCAGGCGGGTGGCCACGTAGCGCAGGAGGGCGAGCGAGATGTCGGGGCTTCTCCGCACGGTGGTCTCGAAGTCGCGGTAGGACAGCGTCCAGGAGTCGACCGGGGAAAGGGCCACGGCCGTGACCGGGTAGGGCTCCACGGCCAGAAAGTTGGCGGCCGCCAGCACATTGCCGGGCCCCAGCACCTCCACGATCGACACTGTGCCGCTGGATGAGGTGCGCTCCAGTTTGACCTGGCCGCTCAGCACAAACACCAGGTGGTCGGCGGGATCATCCTGGCGGAACAGCACCGCCCCACGCTCCAGCTGTCGGCGAAACAGCTGGCTGGCCAGCTGCCGAGCCTCCGCATCGCCGAGGTGCCGGAGCAGGGGGAAGCGGTGCACGTCTTCTAAGTTCGTGAAACCACCCTCTCGGCCAAGCCGCTAGCGACGGTCAGAGGCCAGGTCGTCCTCTGTGCGTAGAAGAGGCGATTCTTCTCGATGTAGGAGGCGAGGTGGGCCGGAACCTCGTCTTCCGGAAAGATGGCGCTGACCGGGCAGACCACCTGACAAGCGCCACAGTCGATACAGGACAGAGGGTCGATGTACAGCTGGTCGATGGTGGCGAAGGCATCCTCGGCCGGGGTGGGGTGGATGCAGTCCACCGGGCAGACCGCCACACAGGCGCTGTCCTTCACCCCGATGCAGGCTTCCGTGATCACATACGCCACTTGGCTCATCCTCCCCTTTCCATCACCTGGAGACTGCGGGACGGGACACCGCCCTGCCGTGACCAGCGTCACGGCAGGGTCCGGTCGTGGCGGTCAGGGCCGGTAAGGCTCCATGCGGTGGCAGGCCCAAAGCCAGACCATGGTGGCGGCGCTCCACCCCATCTCCAGGGCGTAGGCCAGGGCGCCTGCCGCAAGCGGCCAGAGCGACCAGAAAAACGGGTGATAGAGCGACACGGCCAGGCTCCCTCCGCCCAGGGTCCAAAGCCACGGTGCCACCCGTGCCGGGAAAGGCGGCCGCAACTGGTCCAGCTTGGGGATGAAGGCAGTGCGGCCGAAGCGCCGGAAGAGGGTGTGCCAGGCCAGGAAGGCGCTGATCCGCCGGGCGTAAGACAAGATCGACCCGAGGAGGCCTGAGACGAGGCCAAAGGCCGCCGCCGCCGGCAAGAGCGGCCGGGCGGCAGGGGAGACCAGCGCCACGGCTGTGGCGGTGGCTGCTACCGCCAGTGCCCAGCCGCCGAGCCGCCCGCCCGCCGCCGCGCTGTCCAGGCCCCGTCCGCCCCGGCGGATCAGCGCCTCCTGGCGGAGTGCCCAGCCAAGGATGGCCGCCGCTGCCGCCATCGCTCCGGCGCCGACCAGGATGCTCCACCCGGTAAGGAAGCCGGCGGCCGCTAGGAGGCCGCCGGCCGCGACTGTGACCAGAAGCGCCGTGCGCAGCCGGGAGAGGCGGTCCGGCGGCAGGTGGCCGAACATCGGAAAGAGCTGGCCGCTGACACCGATCAGGAGCGGCACATAGGCGACGCCGAGGGCGAGGGTGAGGTGCAGACCGAGGCTGGCCACCCGGCTGGGCACCCCGGCCAAGGAGAGGGCGAGCAGGGTGCCGCTGGCCAGGACCAGGACATTGCCCACCACCCCGATCCCAAGGCCCAGGCGCAGCGGAGTGCCGAGCTCGGTGGCGGTGGCCAGGAGCGGCAGGAGGCGGCAAGCGACCAAGACGGCGCCGACCAAGAGCCCGCCTCCGGCCACGGCAAGCCACCACGGGCCGACCAGGAAGCCCACTGGCAAGAGGTTGCCGGCCAACCAGAGCCATGGCAGCCAGCCCCAGCTGGCTTGGGCGGTGGCCGGGGGTGCCTGGTGCAGCGTCACCGTGAGCTGCACCGCCGCCGCCAGGGATAGCGGGACCAGGAGACCGGTGGTGAGGAGATGGAGCACCGCCAGGCCAGGTCCTGGGAGCGGCAGAGAGACGGTGCTAAGCCACAGGCAGAAGACGGAGACGGCCAGCAGTGTCACGGTGGTCAGCTGGAAGGTAGCCAGCACCCCGATCCCGCCGGGTGCCTGCTGTGGGTGGACGATAGCCGGTCCGGCGGCGGATCTGGGCATGATCAGAGATAGAGGGCGAGGCGGACGGCGAGGAAGACGACCGCCAGCGCCAAGAGCAGGGCGATCCTGCCCAGCCAGGAGGCCTGGCGGCGGCGACGGAGGGCGGCGGAGAGGGCGACCTGGCCTGGTGGGCTGGGGAGGGGGTTGCCCCGGGCGCTGACCACGCTGTCGTGCCAGAGGGCGACGGCGATCATGGCGACGACCAGCAGCACCTTCAGGTCCAAGGTGGCGCCGAGCGCCGTCTGAAAGAAGCGCGGGTCGATCAGCGCGCTGAGCGGGATGCCTGCCAGCGTGACGTTGAGCAGTCCGGTCACCACCAGCACCGCCATCGCTCCCCAGGCCCAGGGCCGGCTGCGCCGGCCCAGAGCGGTGAAGAGCTCAGTGCGCTGGCTGGGGGCCAGCCGGCGGCTGTAGGGTCCCACCACCGTCGACAGAAAGAGCATCTCGCCCACCCAGAAGATGGCGGCCAGAATGTGAATGTAGAGCACCACCGAACGCAGCCACATATATGCCACAGCCTTCCTGGCGATAAGCGTAGACGGCCAGTCCAGGATGGGGGACAGAGACGACGCAGGTTGTGACAGAGATCACACGTGGCGGGGGCAGTGACGTGCTCAGGTGTGCCAGATGATGACGTGGCTGGCCGGCGGGTGCCAGGTGGGGTCGGCGGCGGTGAGACGGGCCACGGTCAAGATGGCGCCGATCATAGAGGCGGCGGTGGAGGAGCCGGTGCCGACATTGATGCGCGGGATGCGGTCGGCTGGCGCATGGGGCACCACCGCCCAGCCCAGGGTGGTGAAGTCCTCGCTGAACCCGGCCTTGGCCAGCGCCTGGATCAGGGTCGGGGTGTACTGGCCGAAGGGGTCGGAGAAATACGGCTCGGCGTGGCCGGTCCACTTCACGATGGCGGCCTGGGCCAGCCTGGCGTCCTCCAGGATGGAGGCCTGGAACTGGGCCAGGGACTCGGTGCTGGTGCCGTTCCAGGCGGGCAGCACGTCGGCGGGGGCGGCCTCGGCGGGCCCCACCGCCTGGCCGATGTGCTGGGCGTAGGTGTGCGAGCCAATCGTGACGAGGCCGCTCTTCACCATGGTCTGGATCTGGGCCGAGGTGAAATAGCCGGGCAGGACGTTGGTGCGGCCCAGCACCGGGAACATCAGCGCCGGGAAGCGGTAGTGCTCCAGGATGGGGAAGCCGTAGGTGTAGACGTCCTCCACGCCGTTGTCGAAGGTGAGCAGGACGGCATTGACTGGCACAGCGTCACCCTGCAAGAGGAAGGCGCTGAACTGGGCAGCGGAGATGGGGTGGAAGCCGTCCTTGGCCAGAGCCGCCATCTGGGCCTGGAAGTTGGCGAGCGAGATGGTGTCGTAGACGCCAGCCGGGGCGATGGCATGCCAGGTCAGGACCACCACCATGTTCCGGTAGTAGACGCCGCCCGCACCGCCGACAAAGACCGGCCGGCCGGCCGGTGTGGGGGCAACCGGGACGGATTTTGGCGCTGACTGGCGGGCGGTGGTGGCCGGTTTGGTCTTGGCGTGGCCGAGGGGTGGCGGGCTGCCGCAGCCGGCAACCAACAGGAGAATGAGGGTCAGGCTGATGGCTGATACGGTGGCGATCCGTCGCTGCATGGTGCCTCCTTGATCAGGCTCCGGCCGTTCAGCCGGTGAGTGCCTTCAGCATCTTCTGGCCGTCCACGGAGCCCCATCCGGTGACCGGGTCCCAGCCCGGGCCGCAGCGGTAGCCGCTGACGCCCGGCACCGAGTTGTTCCCTGCCACGATGTCGTGGAAGGCGGCGCTGCCCCCCAGCTGGTAGAGCCGCGGTGTGGCGAAGCCGAGCGGCCCCTTGCCTGCCTCCTGCCGCGCCTCGTTGATCAGGGTGAGGAGCGCCGCCGTGATCGGCGTCGCCACCGAGGTGCCGCCGATCACCGTCTCCCGGCCCTGGAAGACGATGGCGTAGCCGGTGTCGGGATCGGCGTCCAGTGCCAGGTCGGGGACCCCTCGGCCGAAACGGCCGGCCGGGTTGAGCGGCACGGCCACCGACTCTTGCCAGGCGGGGCGCGGGAAGACTAGGCTGACGCCGCCGCCGGAGGCGCCGTTGTTGTTGGTGTCAGACCAGCCGGTCTCGCTCTTGCGCTGGCGCTCTGGGGTCAAGGTCAAGGTGGTGCCGCCCACCGCCAGGACGTGGGGCAGGCTGGCCGGCGCGTCAACGTGCGGGTAGGGGCGGCCGGGCCCGGCCTCACCGTAGGCGCCGCGGTCGCCAGAGGCGGCCAGCACCGTGCAGCCGGCCAGCGTCAGCCGGCTGGCCAAAAGGTCCCAGGCCAAGAGCACCCGCCTTGGAAAGTGGCTCTCGGCGTCGCCGTACGAGATGGAGACCGCTCCCGGCAAGGGCGTGAGGCCGTACACCTGATCCAGGGCCAGGAGCATGGAGCGGGCGAAGGACAGATCCGAGGTGCCCGCCGACGACTGGAGGACGACCAGGTCGGCGCCGGGCGCCATCGCTCCGGCCCACTCCAGGTCGAGCGTGCACTCTGCGTCCTGCGGCGACACACCACCGTCGTTGGGCGTGCCGTCCACCGACACCACGCTGACGGTGGGCCGCATGATCTGGTGCTGGTCCCAGAAGCCCATGAGGTCACCTGGGTTGAAGCCGCTGCCGAATTCCAGGATGGCCAGGCGCTGGCCCTGGCCGGACAGGTTGTCGGGCAGGTTGTAGGCGGAGATGATGTCGTCCGGGAAAAAGCCCTGGCCGGCGTTGGCCGGGAACGGGTGCTGGAACGGCCAGCGGAAGGCGGGGTGGGCCCGGGTCAGGGACTCCAGCCCGATCACCGCCAGCACCGAGGCGGCGATGGTGGGCGGCAGTTGCGGTTCGCCGCGGTTGCGGTAGAAGGTGAGGCCGTCGCGGCTGGCCTCCAGCATGCCTACGGAGAAGGCCCGCTCCACCGCCTTGACCGGCCCCTCAAAGTCGGCCAGAAGCCCTGGAAAGGCCCAGTTCGAGATCTTGAGCCCGGCCCTCTCCAGGTAGCCCAGGGTGCGCTGGGCGGCGGCATGGGCCGGCGCCAAGAGGAGATCGATGGCCGGCTTGGCCAGGGGTGGAGCGCCGGCGGACATCCGGGCGAGGGCGGCCTCGACCTGGGCGGGGGAGGCCGGCAGGAAGACCAGGGTGCCGCGGATGACGCGCTCCGGGCGAGCCGCCTTCCAGCCCTCGCCCACGTCGGACAGGAGGTGCCCGTGCAGGATGTCGTGGATCACATCACCATCTCCCCATCGCTCAGCCCATTGTAGGCCGAGCCAGGCCTTGGCACGCAACCCAACGGCTCTCTCACCAGCGCGAAGGGGGGATGGGCCGTGTGCTAGGCCGGTTCCACCTCCGGCATCGGTCCCGGCACCGAGAACTGGCTGCGGTAGAGCTCGGCGTACAGGCCGCCGCTGGCCAGCAGCTCGGCGTGGCGGCCCTGCTCCACCACCTGGCCGTGCTGCATCACCAGGATCAGGTCGGCGTCCCGGATCGTGGACAGGCGATGGGCGATGACGAAGCTGGTGCGGCCCCGCATCAGGCTGAGCATGGCCCGCTGGATGGCGATCTCGGTGCGGGTGTCCACGCTGCTGGTCGCCTCGTCCAGGATCAGGATCGGCGGGTCGGCCACGAAGGCGCGGGCGATGGTCAGGAGCTGGCGCTGACCCTGCGAGATGTTGGAGGCCTCTTCGTTCAGCTCTGTGTCGTAGCCCAGGGGCAGGGTGCGGATGAAGTGGTCGGCGTGCGCCGCCTGGGCGGCGGCCTCCACCTCCTGGTCGGTCGCCCCCTCCCGCCCGTAGGCGATGTTGGCCCGGATGGTGCCGTTGAACAGCCAGGTGTCCTGCAGCACCATGCCAAACTGGCGGCGCAGGCGGGCTCGGTTCAAGGTGGCGAGGTCCACGCCGTCCACGGTGATGGTGCCTGCCTCCACGTCGTAAAAACGCATCAGCAGGTTGACCAGGGTGGTCTTGCCGGCTCCGGTGGGGCCCACCACTGCCACCTTCTGGCCGGCCTTGACGTGGATGCTGAGGTGCTGGATCAGGGGCCGCTCCGGCTGATAGGAGAAGGAGACGTCCTGGAAGGCCACATCGCCCTCTACCCGGGCCGGTGGCTCGGCCTCCAGGCCCACGGGTTCCTCCGGCTCATCCAGCACCTCGAACACCCGCTCCGCCGAGGCCAGGGCGGACTGGATCACGTTCGAGATGCTGGACAGCTGGGTGATCGGCTGTGAGAACTGGCGGGCGTACTGAATGAAGGCCAGGATATCGCCGATCTGCAGGGCGCCCTGGGTGACCAGCACGCCGCCGATCACGCTCACCAGCACGTAGCCCAGATTGCCGATGGCGTTCATGGCCGGCATGATGATACCGGTCACGAACTGGGCCCGCCAGGTGGAGTCGTAGAGCTGGCTGTTGATCTCCTCGAAGGTGTCGATCGCCCGCCGCTCGTGGCCGAAGGCCTTGACCACGACGTGCCCGGTGTACATCTCCTCGACGTGCCCGTTCAGATCGCCAAGCCTGGCCTGGCGGGAGCGGAAGTAGCCCTGGGAGCGGGTGGCGATGGCCCGGGTCACCAGGAAGCTGAGCGGCAGGGTGGCCGCCACCACCAGGGTCATCAGCGGGCTGATGGTGAGCATCATCACCACCACGCCGAGGAAGGTGACGCCGGCGGTGACGGCCTGGGTCAGGCTCTGCTGCAAGGTGGTGGAGATGTTGTCGAAGTCGTTCACGAATCGGCTCAAGATCTCGCCGTGCGGGTGGGTGTCGAAGAAGTTGACCGGCAGCCGGCCCAGCTTCTCCATCACCGCCTGGCGGATGGTGTAGATGCTGCGTTGGGCGACGCCCGCCATCACGTACTGCATCAGCCAGCTGAAGGCGGCGCTGAACACATAGAGGAAGATCAGCCAGGCCAGGAGGCGTCCGATCTGGGTGAAGTCGACGCCGCCCGCGGCCAGGCCGCGCAGGTGGCGCAGTTCGCCCTGGAACAGCAAGGTGGTCATGTTGCCGAGGATCTTAGGCGTGAGGATGCTGAAGACGGTGCTGGCCAGAGCGGCCACCAGCACCAGGAGAAGGGCCCAGCGGTGCGGCGCCAGGTAGGAGAGGAGGCGGCCGAGGGTGGCGCGGGCGTTCTTCGGGCGCTCCACCGGCCCGAGCATGCCCATCGGGCCGCCGCCGCCCATCATGCCCCGCCGGGCCGGGACGGCTGACCGCTGGCTCATGCCAACTCCTCCGGCAGGATCTGGGAGCGCACGATCTCCTGGTAGACGGCCGAGTCGGCCATCAGCTGGCGGTGGGTGCCGTTGCCGACCAGGCGGCCGTCGTCGATGACCAGGATCTGGTCGGCGTCCATCACCGTGCTCACCCGCTGGGCGACGATGATGACGGTGGCGCCCGCCACCTCTTCCCGCAGCGCCCTCCGGAGCAGGGCGTCGGTGCGGTAGTCGAGGGCGGAGAAGCAGTCGTCGAACAGGTAGAGCGGCGGCCGCCGGACCAGAGCCCGGGCGATGGCCAGCCGCTGCTTCTGGCCGCCGGAGAGGTTGAGGCCGCCCTGAGAAATCGGCGAGGCCAGCCCCTCTCCCCACTCCTCGATGAACTCCTGGGCCTGGGCGATGCGAGCCGCCCGGGACGCCTCTTCCTCGCTGGCGGTCAGATTGCCGTAGCGGATGTTGTCCAGCACGCTGCCGGTGAACAGCACGGGCCTGGCCGGCACGTAGCCGATCTGGGCCCGCAGATCCGCTTGTGCCAGCTGGCGGATGTCGACGCCGTCCAGCGTGATCGTCCCGGAGGTGACGTCGTAGAAGCGCGGGATCAGATTGAGCAGGGTGGACTTGCCGGCGCCGATGCCGCCGATGATGGCGACGGTCTGGCCGGGCTCCACCACGAAGGAGATGTCGGTGAGAGCCGGTTCCTCGGCGCCGGGATAGTGGAAGGTGACGTGCTGGAACTCCACCCGCCCGGTGGCGCGGCCAAGCGGCTTCGCTGAGGGCGGGTCGGTCACGTCCGGCTGGATGTCCAGCACCTCTTGGATGCGCAGCGCCGAGGCCTGGCCCCGGGGGATCATGAAGGCCATCATCGCCACCATCATCACGGCGAACATGACCTGCATCACGTACTGGATGAAGGCCATCAGCTGGCCGACCTGGAGGGTGCCGGCGTTGATCTCGATGCCGCCGAACCAGACCACCGCCACCACCGCCAGGTTCATCACCAGCATCACGCCGGGCATCAAGAGCGCCATCAGCCGGAAGACGGCGACCGAGGTGTCGGTCAGGCTCTGGTTGCCGGTCTCGAAGCGGCGCACCTCGGCCGGGACCCGGTCGAAGGCCCGGATCACGCGCACCCCGGTCAGGTTCTCGCGCAGCACCAGATTGAGGCGGTCCACCTTGGTCTGCATCAGGCGGAAGAGGCCGAGGCCCTGCCGCATCAGGAGGTAGACGGCCAGCGCCAGGACCGGGATGGCCACGAACACGATCACGGAGAGGCGGGCGTCGGTGTAGAGGGCGAGCAGGATACCGCCCACGGCGGTGAGCGGCGCCATCACCATCATGCTCAGCACCATGTTCACCAGCTGCTGCACCTGCATCACGTCGTTGGTGGTGCGCACGATCAGCGAGGAGGTGCCCAGCCGGTCGAAGCCCTGGAGGGTGAAGCCCTCGACGTGGCCGAAGATGGCGCTCCTCAGCCGCTGGCCGAAGCCAGCCGTGACCCGGGAGCCGACCAGGCTGGAGAGGACGGCGGCCAGGGCGCCGACGACGGTGATGAAGAGCATCTCCAGGCCCACGTCCAGGATGTAGGGCACATTGCCCTTGACCACGCCCTGGTCCACGATCTGGGCCATCAGGGTGGGCAGGTAGAGGGAGGCGGTGGTCTGGACGAAGGTGAGCAACAGCACCAGTGCCACGGGCAGGCGGAAGGGGCGGAGAAAGCGCAGCAACTTGAGCATGGCTCCAGTATCGTCCTCGGGCCCTAGCCTGTCACCCGAGCGCAACGCGCCAGCGTCCGGCCTGGGCGGCCGGACGCTCCTAGCGCTATCTGGGCGGCGCTCGGCTACTTTTTCTTGCGCTTCCTGGTGCGCTGGCTGGGGGCGCCGGTGGCCACCGGCTTGGCAGTCGGGCCGAAGCGGGCGTCACGGAGCACCTTGGACGCCAGCTTGGCGATGGGCCGGCTGGTGCGCTTGCCGCTGGAGGGTCGTCGCTGCATGCTCTCACCCCCGATGGTGGGGCCGGACCTGGCCGACACCGCTAGGCGGCGAGCGGGCCTAGGAGCAGCCCAGGGTGTTTCCGCAGTTCAGGCACTTGTAGCAGGCGCCGCTGCGGATGGTGATGTGGCCGCAGATCTCACAGATCGGCGCGTCGCCCAGCATCTGCGAGAGCTGTTCGTCGAGGGCGCTCCTGGCCGACGCTGCCGGCTCCGGCTTGGGCTGGGCGGAGGCCGCCAAGGGCTTGCTCGCTGCCGGCTGGCTCGGGTGGGCGTCCTCGTCGTCGACCGGCTTGACCTGGACGAAGTCGGTGCGGCCCAGGTACTCCATGCCCAGCACCCGGAACACGTAGTCCACCACCGAGGTGGAAAGCTTGATGTTGGGGTGCCCTTCCACGATGCCCTGCGGTTCGAAGCGCGTGAAGATGAAGGTGTCGACGAACTCCTCGAGCGGCACGCCGTACTGCAGCCCCTTCGAGACGGCGATGGCGAAGCAGTTGATCAGGCTGCGGAAGGCGGCGCCTTCCTTGTGCATGTCGATGAAGATCTCGCCGATCGTCCCGTCCTGGTACTCGCCGGTTCTGAGGTAGACCTTGTGGCCGCCCACCCGGGCCTCCTGCGTGAAGCCGTGGCGCTTGGCTGGCAGGGGCCGGCGCTCGGGCCGGGCCGGGGCCGCCTCGGCGTCCTGGCTGTCGCTATCGGTGCCGCGCGAGTTCAGGGGCTGCGAGAGCTTGGAGCCGTCTCGGTAGATGGCGATGGCCTTCAGGCCGAGTTTCCAGCTCTCCAGGTAGGCCGCCTCGACGTCCGAGACGGTGGCGTCGTTCGGCATGTTGATGGTCTTGGAGATGCCTCCGGACAGGAAGGGCTGGACCGCTGCCATCATCCGCACGTGGCCCAAGGGCGCGATGTAGCGGGTGCCGATCTTGCCGCAGGGATTGGCGCAGTCGAAGACGGCCAGGTCCTCTTCCTTAAGGTGCGGCGCCCCCTCCAGGGTCATCTGACCGCAGACCACGGTCGCCGCCTGGTCGATCTCGGACGGCTTGTAGCCGAGCGCCATCAGCACCTCCCGGCCGCTGGCGGTGGCAGGCAGGTTGAGGCGCTGTGTGCTCTCCGCCCCCAGCACCCAGCCGGCAAAGGCCTGGTCGAACTCGAACACGCTGGGCAGGGCGGTCTCGATCTTCCGCACTTCCTCCTCGTCCAGGCCACGCGTCTTCAGGTTGTCCCGGCTGATCACCGGTGCGTCCTTCAGGCTGAGCGTGCCCATCACGTAGCGCAGGATGTCCTCGACCTGGCGCTCCGTGTAGCCGAGGCGGACCAGGGCCGGGCGGATCGACTGGTTGGCGATCTTGAAGTAGCCGCCGCCAGCCAGCTTCTTGAACTTGACCACCGAGAAGTCCGGCTCGACGCCGGTGGTGTCACAATCCATCAGCAGGCCGATGGTGCCGGTCGGGGCCAGCAGCGTGACCTGGGCGTTCCGGTAGCCGTGGCGCTCGCCCAGGCTGAGGGCGCGGTCCCAGGCGTCACGGGCCGCCTGCAGCAGGTCGTCCGGGCAGAACTCGGGGTCGATCGCCACCGGCAGCACGCCCAGGGCCTCGTACTCCTTGGGCGGCGTGTTGTAGGCCGCCCGCCGGTGGTTTCTGATGACCCGCAGCATGTCGGCCCGGTTCAGCTCGTAGGCGGCGAAGGCGCCCAGCTGCTCGGCCATCTCAGCCGAGGTGGCGTAGGCCTCACCGGTCATGATGGCGGTGAGGGCACCGGCCACCGCTCTCGCTCCCGGCGAGTCGTAGGGCAGCCCGTCCACCATCAGGAGGGCGCCCAGGTTGGCATAGCCGAGCCCCAGGGTGCGGAAGTTGTAGCTGTTTTCGGCGATCTCCCGGCTCGGGAACTGGCTCATCAGCACCGAGATCTCGAGCACGATCGTCCACAGCCGGACGGCGTGGCGGTAGGCCTCAATGTCGAAGCGGCCGCTGGCCGGGTCGCGGAAGGTCATCAGGTTGACCGAGGCCAGGTTGCAGGCGCTGTTGTCGAGGAAGAGGTACTCCGAGCAGTTGTGCACCCAGATGCCGTTGGCGGAGAAGTGGTGGTCCACCGGCTCGGTCAGGTCGAACACCGGCTCGGTGCCAGCGCTGGTGAGCGCCCCGAAGCCGTCTGTGATCAACGACGGCACCTCGGAGGGGATCTCGCCGCTCCAGTCGGCCAGCTCCTGGGCGCGCACGCTGTGCTCGATCAGCCCGATGAACTTGACGAAGTTGGTCACGTAGCCGCCGGCGATCACGAGGCGCGGCGGGCCGTCCTGATCTTCGAGCAGGCTGCTCTTGATCCGGAAGTTGAGCAGAAGCAGCTGGACTTGGCTGAGCAGCTGGCGGGAGGCCGCGGTTAGCACCAGCGCCGGACCAGCCTGATGCGCCTCGACGCGGCCGGCCACGGTGTAGAGGCCGCGCAGGAAGGCGGACAGGCTCTGGGCGTCCAGGCCGTGGACCTCAGGCGTCAGCGCCTTCTCCTGTTCGCTGTGGCCAAAGCGGGCGTAACGGGTCATCACCTCAGCCACCTGCTGCAGGGGCGAGGCCGGCTCCTTCAGGCGACGGGTGGCACCGTGGCGGCCCGTCCCCTCACTCCGCTCCGGCCCCTCCTGGGTCAGCTCCTGGTAGGCGCGCAGCTCGTAGGCGTCCTCACCGTCCAGGCGCAGGTAGATCTGGCGGCTGCCTTCTTCGCCCCAGACCCGGCCTGAGCCGACCACCATGCCCAAGAGCTCGGCCGGCGCGTCGGCGAGCGTGGTGCGGCCGAAGCCAGCCTCGGACAGGATCAGCCGGTCGCCCCGGCGCAGTTCGCTGGCCGGCACGTCGCCCCGGTTCTGGGTGGCCACCCGGTGGTCGGCGGTCAGCCGCACCTGGTAGCCGCTGGCTGTGGTCAGCGTGTAGACCGGCTTGGTGCCGGTGGGGAAGACCTGGGGGGCGAGCCGCTCTTTGCCGAGGTGGCCTTGCAGGAACACACCCTCGCCGACCAGCTCGTCGATGCGCCGCCAGCCAAAGGAGGTGGCGACCAGCGTGTCACCGGTGACGCACGGGTTGGAGGCGTTGATGCGCCCGCTCTGGGGGGTGGTGTGCCAGTCGTTGGTGGTGGTGTCGTACTGGAGGCCCGGATCGGCGCAGGCCCAGGCCGCACTGGCGATCTCCTGCCAGAGGTCGCGGGCAGGAAGCGTCTTCGCCACCTTGCCGTCGGTGCGGTTGATCAGCTGCCAGTCGCGGCCGGTGATCACCGCCTCCAGGAACTCATTGGTGACCCGCACCGAGTTGTTCGAGTTCTGGCCGCTCACCGTCTGGTAGGCCTCGCCGTTGAAGTCGGCATCGTAGCCCGCTGCCAGGAGGGCGGCCACCTTGCGCTCCTCTTCCACCTTCCAGTTGATGAACTTCTCGATGTCGGGGTGGTCGGCGTTGACCACCACCATCTTCGCCGCCCGCCGGGTGGTGCCGCCGGACTTGATGGCGCCGGCCGCCCGGTCGCCGATGCGCAGGAACGACATCAGGCCGGAACTGGTGCCGCCGCCGGACAGGGACTCGCCCTCGCCGCGGATGGTCGAGAAGTTGGTGCCGGTGCCGGAGCCATACTTGAAGATGCGGCTCTCCCGGATCCACAGGTCCATGATGCCGCCGTCTCCGACCAGGTCGTCGCGCACGGACTGGATGAAGCAGGCTGAGGTCTGGGGGTGCGTGTAGGCGTCTTCGGACAACACCGCCTCGCCGCCGCCGGCCGGCACCCGCCAGTGTCCCTGCGCCGGTCCGGTGATGCCGTAGGCCCAGGCCAGCCCGGTGTTGAACCACTGCGGCGAGTTGGGTGCGGCGATCTGGTGCAGGAGCATGTAGACGATCTCGTCGTAGAAGGCCTGGGCGTCCTCCTGGCTCTTGAAGTAGCCGCTGGCTTCGCCGTGGTGCCGCCAGGTCCCGGCCAGGCGGTGGACGACCTGGCGCACCGACACCTCGGAGCCGAGCACCAGGTTGCCGCTCTGGTCGCGCAAGAGCTCGCCGTCCTCGCCGACCAGCGGCACCC
>JAJZLH010000061.1:0-15518 GCA_021803575.1 Bacillota bacterium
ACCAGGTCGGCGCCGCCCGGCTGGTACTTGGCCTCGTAGTCGTAGAACGGGCGGTGCGACACCACCTCACCCACCACCGACGCCTCGGGGGCGTCGTTGCCGATCACGCCGCACTCCAGCTCCCGGCCGGAAAGCCCCTCCTCCACCACCACCCGCCGGTCGTGGCGGAACGCCTCTTCGACGGCGGCAGAGAGCTCTGCCCAGGCCTCCACCCGGCTGATGCCGACCGAGGAGCCCATGTTGGCCGGCTTCACGAACAGGGGCAGCCGGAAGTCGGCGAGGGGCTGGAGCGCCCGCTCGGGACCGGCCCGCCAGTCCGCCTCCCGGACGAGCCGCCACGGCCCCACCGGCAGCCCGGCCTGGCCGAAGGCGGCCTTCATCATCGCCTTGTCCATGCTCACCGCCGAGGCCAGCACGCCAGAGCCCACGTACGGGATGCCAGCCAGCTCCAGAAGTCCCTGCACGGTGCCGTCCTCGCCCATCGGGCCGTGCAAGGCCACCACCACCACGTCCAATCCCGCCACCGTCTCGGTGGGGGCGGGCGAGGCGGCCGGCTCCTCCAGCTGGCCCTGACCGGCCAGGGCCAGGCGTGGATCAGCTCCGGGCAAGAAGCGGCCGGCCCGGCTGATGCCGATCGGCACCACCTCGTGGTGGGCCCGGAGGGCGGCGATGATCGCCTCGCCGCTCATCAGCGACACGGCGTGCTCAGCCGACTGGCCACCGAACAGCACGCCGACTCTGAGCCGCCGGGTCACCCGGCCCAGCCCAGCGGTAGCCTAGAGCGCATCGCGCACCCGCTTGAAGAAGGAGTCCTTGCTCCGGCCGTGGCGGCCGGAGAGCTCGGCCAGCTCGCGCAGCAGCTCGCGCTCGCGGGCCGAGACCTGGCGCGGCACCTCGACGCTGAGGCGGGCCACCAGGTCGCCGCGGCCGCGGCCTCGGACCTGGGGCATGCCCCGGCCCCGGATCCGGATCTCCTGGCCGACGGCGCTGCCGGCGGGCACCGCCAGGCGGCAGGGGCCGTCCAGGGTGTCGACCTCCAGCTCGGTGCCGAGCACCAGGTCGGGATAGGTGAGGTTGAGGTCGGTGACCAGGTCGGCGCCCTGGCGCAGGAAGCGGGGGTGCGGCTTCTCCCTGATCAGCACGTAGAGGTCGCCGGGTGGGCCGCCGCGCGCCCCCATCTCGCCCTCGCCGCTGATCCGGACCCGGGCGCCCTCGCCCACGCCAGGTGGGATGCGCACCGAGATCGTGCGTTCGATGTGGGCGCGCCCGCTGCCCCGGCACTGGACGCACGGCCGCTCCACCACCTGGCCCCGGCCGCGGCAGGTGGGGCAGGGCGTACTGGACACGAAGGCGCCGAATGCCGTCTGGCGGCGGGTGCTGACCTGGCCCTGGCCGCCGCAGCGGGGGCAGCGGGTGACCCGGGTGCCGGGCTCGGCGCCGCTGCCCATGCAGCGCGGACAGGCCTCCTCCCGCCCCAGCCTGAGCTTGCGCTCCACACCGGAGAAGCACTCCTCCAGGGTGAGCACCAGCTGGGTCTGGATGTCCTGGCCGCGCACCGGCCCGCTGCTCTGGCTGCGGCCGCCGCCGAAGAAGGCGTCGAAGATGTCGCCCAGATTGCCGAAGTTGGCGTCGCCGAAGCCCTGGCCGCCAAAGCCGGCTCCGGCCTGGGAGGCGCCGTCGGCGGTGCCGTACAGGTCGTACTGCTGGCGCTTGGGCGGGTCGGACAGCACCGAGTAGGCCTCGTTGACCTCCTTGAACCGCTCCTCGGCCGCCTTGTCGCCCGGGTTGCGGTCCGGGTGGTTCTCGCGGGCCAGGCGGCGGAAGGCCCGCTTGATCTCCTCCTCGGAGGCGCCGCGAGGGACGCCGAGGACCTGGTAGTAGTCCTTCATGGGCACTGCCCCCTCACGAGGCGGGTGTCCGTCGAGCCACCTTGACCAGGGCCGGCCGGATCATCTGGTTGGCGATGCGGTAGCCGGGCAGGTACTCCTCGAGCACGGTGCCATCCTCGGCCTCGGTGGTCTCATCGTGGCTGAGCGCTTCGTGTTGGCGGGGATCGAAGGGCTGGCCGACCGTCTCCAGCCGGTGCACGTTCAGCTCGGCCAGGGCGGCGTCGAAGCTCTCCAGGGTGAGCTCCACGCCGCTGCGCAGGCCGCGCGTACCCTCGGCCTTGACCGCCCGGGCCAGGTTGTCGCGCACCTTGAGCAGCTTGGCCACCGCCTCGGCCACCGCCTCCTGGCGCATCACGCCCTCGCGCTCCACCTGGCGGCGGCGGATGTTCTCGATGTCGGCCATCAGGCGGAGGATGGTCTCCTTCTGCCGGGCCAGTTCCGCCTCCAGGGCGGCCACAGGCTCCGCCTGCTCGACCGGGCCGGCCACCTCCGCTGCCTCCTCCGGACGGTTCTCACTCATGCAGGATGTCCCCCAGCTGTTCGGCGATGGCGCTCAGCACGGCGGTGGCCCGGGCGTAGTCGAGCCGCTTGGGCCCCACCACGCCGAAGCGGAGGCGGCTGCCGCCGGGGCCGGGCAGGTTGGCCATCACCAGGCCGGTGGTGGCGGCCTGGGCCACCCGGTGCTCCTTGCCGATGATGGCGCCAATGCCCTCGTCCAGCTCCAGGAGCAGATCGCGCACAGCCCGCCGTTGCTCCAGGAAGCCGAGCATCTCGGTCAGGCGAAAGACGTCCTGGTACTCCCTTTGCTGGGCGATACGGCTGGCACCGCTCACCACCACCTGCTCGTTCTCACCGGCGCTGGCCAGGCCGGCCAAAAGCAGGTCGAACACCTGCTCCGCCACCTGGGCACGGCTCTTCAGGCGATGGCTGAGCTGGCCGAGGGTGCTGCCTTGCACCTCCTCCAGGGAGCGGCCGAGCAGCGACTGGCGGAGCAGGCCGACCGTCTCGGCCAGGCCATCCGGCTCCTCCTCGGGGGGCAATTCGATCATGCGGTGGAAGACGAGGCCCTTGTCGGTGACCAGCACCAGCACCGCCTGCTCCGGGGAACAGGGCACGATGTCGAGACCCTGCAGGCGCTGCGGGCCGGGATCCGGCACCAGGGCCAGCACGGTGTACTCTGAGATCTCGCCCAAGAGCTTGACCGTCTCGTGGATCAGCCACTCCAGGCTCTGCGCCCCCTGCCGGTAGGCGTTGCGGATGCGCAGCATGTCGGCCCGGGACAGCTCGGGCGGTCGCATCAGGCGGTCGACGTAGAAACGGTAGCCCTGGTCAGAGGGCACCCGGCCAGCCGAGGTGTGCGGCTGGTCGAGGTAGCCCAGCTCCTCCAGATCTGCCAGCTCGTTGCGGATGGTGGCAGGGCTGGCGGTGAGCAGGTATTTGCGGGCGATGGTCCTGGAGCCGACCGGGTCACCGGACCGGAGGTAGTCATCGACCACCGCCTTCAGGACCTGGCGCTTTCTCGCGTCCAAATCGGCCACTCGGCCACCTCCTCTTGGCACTCCGAGTCGGCGAGTGCCAGTACTCTTATTATCCCGTTTCGGCCGATGGGGTCAATGTTCCCGGGCGGCGGCGGCCCTCCTCCAGGAAGGGGGCGGCCACCTGATTTAAGAGCCAGCGCCGGCCCGGCGGCACCAGGAGGCAGGGCCCCGCCTCCAGGAGCCAGCCCTCGTCCAGTGCCCAGGCGGTAGCGGCGGGAAAGACATCGGACCAGGCGCGGCCGAAGTCCTGCCGAAAGCGCTCTCGGTCGATCACCAAGGTGCGGAGGCTGAGATACACCCACTCGCCCATCGCCAGCTCCGAGACGTCCTCCTCCCCGGCCACCACCGACTGGCCTTCGGCCAGGCGGCGGGCGTACAGCTCCGGTGAGGCGAGGTTCCAGAAGCGCCGCTCGCCGAGGAAGGAGTGGGCGCCAGCGCCGAAGCCGCGGTAGCGGCCGCGCTGCCAGACCGCCTGGTTGTGCTGGCTCTCCTGGCCGGGACGGGCGTAGTTGGAGAACTCGTAGCGGCGGTAGCCGGCCTCGGTGAGGCGCGCTTCGATGCGGTCGCCCATCGCCACCACCGCCGCCTCGCTGGGCAGGGCCAGTTTGCCCTGGCGGGCGCGACGCCCGAAGACGGTGGCCGGCTCCAGTTCCAGGGCGTAGGCCGAGATGTGGCCGACGTCGAGGGCGATGGACCGGTTCAGCGCCTCCTCCACGTCGGCCTCTGTCTGCTCCGGCAGGCCGTACATCAGGTCGAGGTTGAGGCGGGCGAGGCCGGCCGCCTTGGCGGCCTGCACGGCCTGCACGACGTCCTCGGCCGTGTGCAGGCGGCCGATCGCCCCAAGCAGCCGGTCGGAGAAGGTCTGGGCACCGATCGACAGCCGGCTGACCCCGGCTTGGGCGAGGTCTCTCAGCGCCGTGGCCGAGAGGTCGCCGGGGTTGGCCTCGACCGTCACCTCGGCTCCAGCCTGGAGGCCCACCCCTCTCAGCTCAGCCAGCACCCGCAGGAGGTCGCCGGCCGGGAAGAGGGTGGGGGTGCCGCCGCCGAAGGCGGCGGTGGTGAGGGGACTCGTGAGCTCTCCATCTCGCTGCGCCTGGCGGATCTCGGCGACGAGGGCCGCCGTGTAGCTGGAGAAGGCGTCCTCTCTCCTCGGCAAGAGATAGGCGTTGAAGTCGCAGTAGGCGCACTT
This sequence comes from Bacillota bacterium, assembly GCA_021803575.1. Taxonomy (GTDB): domain Bacteria; phylum Bacillota; class Sulfobacillia; order JAJZYS01; family JAJZLH01; genus JAJZLH01. The sequence continues at coordinate 4,617 of JAJZLH010000061.1, forward strand.
GGACGGACAGTACGGCCAGTGCACATAGACGCCCATGCCCACGGTGGCCATCAGCTCCGCTCCGCCTTCAGGATGGCCATGAAGGCCTCCTGCGGCACTTCGACGCGCCCCACCCGCCGCATCCGGCGCTTGCCCTCGCGCTGCTTCTCGAGCAGCTTGCGCTTGCGGCTGATGTCGCCGCCGTAGCACTTGGCCAGCACGTCCTTGCGCATGGCCGGGATGGTCTCCCGGGCCAGGATGCGGCTTGCGGCGGCCGCCTGGATCGGCACCTCGAACAGCTGGCGGGGGATCAGCCGGCGCAGCTCCTGGCAGAGGCCCCTGCCGCGCCGCTCCGCCTCCGAGCGGTGGCAGACGAAGGACAGGGCGTCCACCGCCTCGCCGTTCAACAGCACGTCCACCTTCACCATGTCTGAGACGGCGACGTCGGCCAGCCGGTAGTCGAGCGAGGCGTAGCCGCGGCTTCGGCTCTTCAGCTGGTCGAAGAAGTCGTACATGATCTCGCCCAGCGGCAGCCGGTAGACCAGCTTGGCCCGGCCCGGGGTCGGATACTCCAGGGTGACGAAGCTGCCGCGGCGCTCCTGGGCCAGTTCCATCACCGCTCCCACCGCCTCGCTGGGCGCGAAGACGGTAGCCTCCACCATCGGCTCCCTGACCTCCCGGATCGTCTCCGGCCGGGGAAAGTGCGAGGGGTTGTCGATGCTGAGTTCCTGCCCGTCGGTGAGCTGCACCTGGTAGACGACGTGGGGGGCGGTGGTGACCAGGTCGACCCCGTACTCGCGCTCCAGCCGCTCCTGCACCACCTCCAGGTGCAGTAGGCCGAGAAAGCCGGCCCGAAAGCCAAAACCGAGGGCGGTCGACGTCTCCGGCTCGAAGGAGAGGGCGGCGTCGTTCAGCCGGAGCTTCTCCAGGGCGTCCTTCAGGACGTCGTACTGGGCCGGCTCCGCCGGGTAGAGGCCGGCGAAGACCATCGGCACAGCCGGCCGGTAGCCGGCCAGGGGGACGGCGGCCGGCCGCTCGGCCAGAGTGACGGTGTCGCCCACCGGCACCTCGGCCACGGACCGGATGCCCGCGGACAGGAAGCCGACCTCGCCCATCTCCAGCCGCTCGACCGGCACGGCCAGCGGCGTGAAGACGCCCAGCTGGTCGCAGCTGTACTCACCGCCCTTGGCCATCAGGCGGATGGTCTGGCCAACCCGGACCGATCCGTCCACCAGCCGGAGGTGGGCGATCACGCCGCGGTAGGGGTCGTAGTGGGAGTCGAAGACCAGCGCCCGCAAGGGAGCTTGGGGGTCGCCCTGGGGCGGCGGCACCCGATCGACCAGGGCCTGGAGCAGTTCCCTGACCCCCCGCCCGTCCTTGGCTGAGACGGCCAGGACCTCCTCAGCCAGGAAGCCAAGCTGCTCCAGGTCAGCCTGGACCCGGGGCAGATCGGCGTGCGGCAGGTCGATCTTGTTGATGACCGGGATGACGACCAGCCCCGCCTCCATCGCCGCATAGAAATGAGCCAGGGTCTGCGCCTCCAGCCCCTGCACGGCGTCCACCACCAGGAGCACGCCCTCGCAGGCGGCCAGGGCACGGCTCACCTCGTAGCTGAAGTCGACGTGGCCGGGCGTGTCGATCAGATTCAATGTGTAGGTTTCGCCGTCCGCCGCCACGAACGGCAGGCGGGCAGTCTGGGCCTTGATGGTGATGCCCCGCTCCCGCTCGATGTCCATGGTGTCGAGCACCTGGGCCACCATCCGCCGCGACTCCACGGCGCCGGTCAGTTCGATCAGGCGGTCGGCCAGGGTGGACTTGCCGTGGTCGATGTGGGCGACGATCGAGAAGTTTCTGATGCGGCTGAGCGGATGCACGACCGACGCTCCTTAGTGTGCTCCCTAGGTCAATTCGTCAAGGGACAGGCGATCCCTATGGCGAAGGGACCAAGCTGGGTATCCCGCACCCTAGACAAGTTTGCGCATGGGGAGAGGAATCGGTGCACCCTTGGCTTCCCGTGATCGTGCCCCTGGCCCATCTCCTCGGCAACGCCAATGTGATCCTGGTCGCCGCCCTCTTCGCCTCCCTGGTCAGCCAGCTGATCAAGGGGGCCGTGGCCTCGGTGCGGGCCCGCTCCCTGACCTGGTCCCGCTTCTGGGAGCCGGGCGGCTTCCCCAGCTCGCACTCCGCCACCGTCACCGCTCTGGCCACCGCCGTCGTGCTCACCCATGGCTGGCAGTCCGACCTGTTCGCCGTGGTCGCCGTGCTGGCCGTGATCGTGCTCTATGACGCCGTGAACATTCGCCAGCAGGTCGGTCAGCACTCCAAGTTCCTGAACATCCTGCGTGACCGGGAGACACCGTGGGAGAAGCCCTTCGCCGAACTGGTCGGCCACACCCGGGCCGAGGTGATGACCGGCGCCGCCATCGGCATCCTGCTCACCTTGCTCTTCTTCTAGCGCTCAGCGCCGCCAGCCGGGGACCGGCAGTCGCGCCAGGAGCCAGGCCGCAACGGCCTCCTCGGCGCTCTCCCCTCTGCCGCTCGCCGGCACCTTGCCGTCCTGATCGGTGGCGGTCCAGACCTGCCCTTGGCCGGGCGCGGCCTCGTCATCCTGGCAGCTCAGCACGAACTGGCCCCGGCGCGTGGCCTGGGCCAGAGCCAAGAGATCGGCCAGGCCGATTGACCCGGCCCTCTCCGCCAGGGCCGGGTAGACCCGTCTCAAGGCACCCTCGACGCGCCGGTCCAGCATGGCCTTCCTCCCTTCCAGAACTGGCCGGGGGCGGCGGTCACCCGTCGCCCCCGCCTCGGTGCAGTTGGCAAGAGACTCAGAGCGAGCGGGCGACCTCCTCTGCCAGCTGCGCCTTCGGCCGGTAGCCGATCAGCTTCTCCTGCAGCTCGCCGCCCTTGAACACGGCCAGGGTGGGGATGCTCATCACCTGGTAGCGGGCGGCCGTCTCCGGGTTCTCGTCCACGTTCATCTTCAGCACTGTCAGTTTGCCGGCCAGCTCGGTGGCCAGTTCCTGCACCACCGGCGCGACCATCCGGCACGGTCCGCACCACTCTGCCCAAAAGTCGACGAGCACTGGCTTGGCGCTCTTCAGCACCTGCTGATCAAAGTCGCCGTCTGCCACCGGCTTGACCTCGGCCACCTGTTTGCCTCCTCGCGACACAAATCCACCGTGGATGGTTGCCTCATGCTACGCCCGGCGCGCCTCGGCGTCAATCGGGCCCCGGTCGTTGTCGACCCTGGCGCCACGTGCTACGATGAGTCGCCCAGTCGTCCTCGGAGGTGACCACGTGGCCAACATCAGGTCTGCCAAGAAGCGGATCCGCACTTCGGAAAAGGCCCGCCTGCGCAACAAGGCGGTTCGCACCGGTGTCAAGACCGCCATCAAGAAGCTGGCCGACGCCCCCGCTGAGACGCGCCCAGCCGCACTCTCAGCCGCCGTCTCCACCATCGACAAGGCCGTGTCCAAGGGCGTGCTGCACCCCAACACCGCCGCCCGCCGCAAGAGCCGCCTGACCAGGGCCGCCCAGCCCAGCAAATAGGCTGGGCCCGGCCTCGGCCAGGAGGTCGATCACCAGCAACGCCAAGATCAAAGCATGCCGGCGCTCCGGCGTGCTTTTCAGTTGCTCGTCGGCACGGAGCGCAGACGCCAGGCCGTCCAGCACCTGGCGCTGACGCCAGCGGCTGGCCGCCTTCTCCAGCTGGTTGATCAGCCAGGGCGGCCGGCCCAGTTCGGCGAGCTTCTGCCTGTCCCCCCGCGCCGCCATCACCCGACCGATCAGCTCCAGCTCGCTGACGATCAGGGCATTCAGCCTGAGCGCCTTCTCGCCGCTGTGCACCAGCGGCTCGATCAGGGCCAGCGCCTGCTCCAGCCGCCGCTCCCGGACGGCCTGGGCCAGGGCGAACGGACTGAGCTCACGGTCTCCGGTGGCGGCCAGCGCCACCGCCTCGGGCGTGACCTCGCCGCCGTCGGTGAGGTCGCGCAGATTGGCCAGTTCGTTCTCCAGCGCCAGCCGGTCGTCGACCGTAGCCGCCAGCTGGCGCCGGGCCTCGGCACTGACCGAGAGGCCCATCTCCCCGGCGATGGCCGTGATCGTCGCCTCGGCCGATGCCTTGGGCAGCTCGTTCAGCACGCCACTGGCCGCCAGACGGCGCACCGCTCCGAGCCGGCGGTCCGCCTTCTCGGCCCAGGCCAGGAGCCAGGGCAGGCCGTCGCCCTTGGGCACTGCCCCCTCGGCCAGGCGCTCCAGGGCGGGAAGATCGGACTGGGCGGCTGCCTCCAGGTCGAGGCCCACCACCACCACCACCCGGCAGGGCGCCTGCCAGGGCACGTAGCTGAGCGCCTCCAGGGCCTCGCCCAACCCGGTCTCCGCCCCGTCCAGCCACAGGGTGTCCAGGCCGCCGGTGTCCACGCCGGCCGCCCTGAGCAGACGGCGCAACTCGAAGAGGCCGTCGCCCCGGGTCTGGCCGGTCAGGATGGTGCACCGAAACTGCAAGCCACCGCCTCCCGGTGGACACTTCCCGCCAGGAGCCAGACGGCCCTGCTTCCCTCCCGGCGGCCGTTGGGCGAAACTAGGAGTCGGCGCCGCGCCCGCCCTGGGCAAGGAGCGTCGCGAAGGAGGCCGTGTGATGCCTGACGACTTTGGGCCGGACGACGAGATCTCCTGGCTGGCGGTGACCCCGGGTCTGCCGGTGGTGAGCAGCGACGGGCAGGTGATCGGCCACGTCACCCACATCCTGGGCGACGCAGGGGAGGACATCTTCGACGGGGTGGGCTTCCGCCAGGGCCTCGGCAGCCCCAAGATGCTGCCCCAGGACGCCATCGAGACCATCACCGGCCGCCACATCCTGCTCAAGCTGAGCGCCGCCGAGGCGGCCGCCCAGGCGGCACCCTACGGCGAGGAGGCGATCTACCGCCCAGAGCTCTCCAAGCACAAGCACCCGTTCTGGCGGCGCCAGGAGTGACGGGCCGCTCCACATCGCCGCTTCGGAGCTGGGTGCGCCAGCACTGGCGCCCGCTCGGCGCCGGGGCGGTACTGGTCCTGGCAGCCGTCTTCCGGCTGTGGGACCTCTACCAGGTGCCCTCCTTCCAGGTCGAACTGGAGGAGGTCTGGATCTCCTACCAGATCGCCTTCTTGCACCTGCGGCCCCTGACCGACGTCGCCCATGACATCGGTGCCCTCTACAACTATCTGGTGGCGGGGCTGTTCGCCCTCTTCGGCATGAGCCTCTACCTGCCGCGCCTGGTCTCCCTCACCTTCGGCCTGGCCGTGGTGGCGGTGACGATGGCGATCGGCCGCCGGCTGGGCGGCTGGGGCGTGGGTCTGGCGGCCGGAGTGCTGATGGCCCTATCCGGCGCCGCCGTGTTCGTCTCGCACATGGCCTTCTCCAACAGCGTCACCCCGTTCGCGGTGGCCCTGGCCGGACTGCTCACCTACCAGGCGGAGGACCGCCGCTGGTTTCTGGTCTGGGCGGGGCTGGCCTGGGGCGTGGCGCTGCAGACCGACTCCTCGGTGATGGACATGCTCTTGCCCCTGGCCGGCTACCTGACCATCACCGCCTGGCGGGACCGGCGGCGGATCTGGCCCACCCTGGCCGGTCTCGGTGCCGCCATGGCCGGCTACTGGAACATGATCGTCTACAACGTGGAGAGCCACCTCGGATCCCTGCGCTGGATCTTTCTGCACAAGCGCTACGCCGTGCCCGCCCATCCCGGCATCTCGAGCTACCTGCAGAACCTGGCGGCCGAGTTGGGGGAGTGGGGCCAGACCCTGGGCACGGCCTACCTGAACCCGCACCAGCTGAGCCAGGACATCGTGCCCGGACTGATCGCCCTGATCGCTCTGGCCATCTTTGTGGCGGCCATCAGCTCCCACCTCCGCCAGCACCGGCACGGCCTCCTCCTGCTCTTGACCATCGGCCCCCTGCTCTTGGTGCCGGTCCTGAACAAGGCCTACAACTATCCGCAGGCCGCCCGCTACCTGGTGCCGATCCTGCCCTTCGCCTACCCCCTGATCGCCGAGTGGGCGGGACGGACCTGGCGGGCGTGGGCACCCGCCCGGTCCCCTCGCCTCAGGACGGCCGTGCTGACCCTCACCGCCCTTTTGGTGCTCTCGCCGATCGCGTCGGTGGGCGCCTACTACCACGGCAACGGCACGCCGGACCTGACGGACCGGACCGCCCTCACCCTGGCCAGCGCCCTGCACCGCCTGCCCCAGGTCGACCGCACCTACCCCCTCCTCTACGACTCCCGCTCCTTCCGGGCCCCCTTCTTCCCATTCATCGCCCGCCTGGAGGGCTACAGCGTGGTCCTGATGGGCGACCCCTGGGCCAACCTGGAGAACGGCCAGTTCTCCTTCAGCGCCTGGAGGACGGAGATCTCGGGCCGGCATGGGCCGGAGCTGGCCCTGATCGCGCCCAAGGACGTCCCCCTGCTCCAGCCGATCGAGCCAAGGGGCACCACCTCACAGTTCATCCCTGGTGTGAACGGCGGCTACGTGCTGTGGACCATTCCCGGCCCCTGAGCCCTGGCCGCCGGACTAAACCGGCCGGGCCGTGACGAAGGCCTATGCCGTGACACCTGGCACAGGGGCCACTCGACAGGAGGGATCTCTTTGCGGCGGATCTGGCCACTGCTCTGCGGCCTCGCCCTGATCCTGAGCGCCTGCGGCGCCAAGGCGCCGGCGCCGTCCGCTAAGGCCGGCTCGGTGGGCCTGCCCGTGACCGTGCTCGTCTCCGGCCTGGACGGGCTCACCGCCATCCCCCTGCCCACCGGTCAGATGAGCCACATCTCTCTCCCCAGTCCGATCGTCGCCTTGGCCCAGGGCCCGGCTGGCAGCACCGTGCTGATCACGGCCGCCCCCAGCCAGCCCATCGCCGGAAACCTGGCCCTGGCCGCCGTCAGCTGGCAGCGCTCCAGTGGCCGCCTGCACCTCCTCTCCTTGGACTTCACCACGCCCCACCAGGGCTCGATGTTCACAGGAGACGGCTACACCGAGCTTGACGGTATCGTCGGGCGGGTGGGTAGCGGCCCCTTCGCCCTGAACGCCTTCCACGGCGGCGGCATCGGCGAGATCTTCGCCGTGCTGGGGCCGAGCTTCCAGCCGATGGCCAACTACCAGCTGCCCAGCCAGCTCACACCGAGCGGGCTGGTGGTGGAGGGCAACATGAGCGGCCCGCCCTGCCAGCCTCAGGTCCTGGCCCTGGCCCCCACCAGCCAGGACTTCCTGGTGAGGGGGACGCTTTCCACCAGCCACGGGGTTTCTTGCCGCTACTTCACGCTCGGCCCGTCCGGCCAGCTCACCGCCCTGCCTGCCCTCACCGCCTTTGCCGCCCAGCACCCGCTTTTGGCGGCGGCCGTCTCTCCCGGTGGCCGCCTGGCCGTGCTCACCAGCCAGGGCCAGGTGGCACTGGCCGCCTCGATCACCGCCACACCCCAGGTGGCCGGAAACCTCCAGCTCTCCGCCGCGGCCCGGGTCTATCCCTACCTGGCGCCGGCCGCCCTCTTCTGGTCGCCGCACGCCGGCCGCCTGGTGGCCACGGCAGCGGGCCGGCTCGTGCTCTACCGGGTGCGGGGCAGCGCCCTTCAGGCCCTGGCCGACCTGGCCCTGCCCCAGAACGCTCAGAGCGTCCTGGCCGTCTTCGCACCGCCCTTCCATCTGCCCAGCGTCTCCGGCCTTGAGGCCGTGGCCCAGGCGGCGGCCGCAGCCGGACGTGCGCTGGAGGTAGCCATGCCCGGCCCCTACACCACCCGCCCCACCGTCCGGCTCAGCCTCACAGCGGCCGGTCGCACCACGTGCATCCCGCTCGGCGCCTGGGTCGGCCCGAGCGCCGGACCCCCGCTCCCCTCGGGCCAAGAGAGCGCCGACGGCTGTCCCGTCACCCCGCCGCCGCCCTGGTTCGACACGGGCCTTCGCTTCGTGCTGGTGCCACCAGGCCCGCACACCAGCTCCGCCGCTACACTGCGCCTGGCCACCCAGCACGCCTGGCTGGTGATGCCTGAGGCCGGCTGGCTGGAGACCGGCACCTACCACCTCTTCGTCTCCCTGGGCGGCCGAAGGGTGCAGCGCACGGTATCGCTCGGCCAGTAGGGCGCTGGACGGGCCCCGCAGGGGTCGGGGGGCGCGGCGATGACGCCAGGTGTCAATCTTTCCTCTGGTGGATCAAACTGACTTATCTAGTCATAATATTGTGAGTATACTAGCCCTCATGGAGGCAATTCGATGACACACGAAACCACCATCAGTCACCTGAAGAGTCACCTCAGCGCCGTCCTGGACCTGGTCAAGGGCGGCAACACGCTGGTCGTGACCGACCACGGACGACCGGTGGCACAGATCTCTCCCTATGCCGCTGGGGACGTTGAGCGCACCCTGGTGGGTTTGGTGCGCCGGGGCCTGATCCGGCCGGCCAAAAAGGAGCTGGATGTGAGCCGGCTCCACCCTGAGTTGGCGCCCGATCCGGGCGGTGTGGCGCTCCACACCCTTCTGGACGAGCGGCAGACAGGTCGCTGAGGTGCGATTCTGGGACACTTCTGCCATCCTCCCGCTCTGCGTTGAAGAGCCGCACTCAGCGGCCTGCATGGAGATTATCCGTCGTGACCCGGCCATGGCCGTATGGTGGGGAACGCCGGTCGAGTGCGCCTCAGGGATCGCTCGCCTCCAGCGGGAGGGTGTCCTCACTGCCGGCGAGGCCCGATCGGCAACGCACTCCCTCCTCCACCTCGCTGACAGCTGGTGGCCGGTCCAGCCGACCGAGTGGGTCGCAGAGCTGGCTCAGCGCCTGGTTCGTGTTCATCCGCTTAGGGCGGGCGACAGCCTGCAGCTGGCTGCGGCCCTGATTTGGGCCGGGGAGGTCAGAGCCGGTGCCGTGATGGTGACCCTGGACCGCCGTCTCGCCGTCGCCGCCGATCTGGAGGGGCTGAGGGTCGAGGGTCTGTCCCTGGCCGATTGACGCACCGTCGGACGTCCCCAGGCGTCGGTTGCACCGACCAGGCAACGGGGTACAATGGGCCCGAGCCCCATTTCTCTCGGATCGAGGTGAGCCCCATGCCTCCAGCCGGCATCGACCGCAAGGCATCGTTGGCCGACCGCGGCCTCACCTGGCGGATGAGCGTCTCCTATCTCCTGCTCGGGCTGGTCTACGTCTTGTTCATGTGGATCCTGCTCCAGGCCGGCGTCGGCTATCTGCCGATGGTGGTGATCCTCGGCGCCATGCTGGCGGTGCAGTACTTCTTCTCGGACCGGATGGTGCTGGCGGCCACCGGCGCCAAGCTGGTGCAGGAGGGTCAGGAGCCGGAGCTCTCCGGCATGGTGGCCAAGCTGGCCCAGCTGGCTGACCTGCCCACCCCCCGCCTCGCCATCATCGACACGGCAGTGCCGAACGCCTTCGCCACCGGCCGCGACCCCCACCACGCCGTGGTGGCCGTGACCCGCGGCCTGACCGACCGCCTGACACCAGAGGAGGTGGAGGCGGTGCTCGCCCATGAGATGACCCACATCAAGAACCGGGACGTGCGCCTGATGACCCTGGCCTCCTTCTTCGCCACCCTGGCCAGCTACATCACCCAGATGTCCCTGTGGTTCGGCTTCGGCTTCGGTTACGGCGGCGGCCGCCGCCAGCAGCAGGACCAGATGCTGATCCTGCTCGCCTCCATGCTGGTCTGGGTCATCTCCTTCTTCCTGATCCGGGCCATCTCGCGCTACCGGGAGTACGCCGCTGACCGTGGCTCGGCCGTGCTCACCGGCCAGCCCAGCCAGCTGGCCTCGGCGCTGGTCAAGATCTCCGGCGTGATGCAGCGGGTGCCGCAGAAGGACCTGCGCACCGCCGAGTCGCTCTCGGCGCTCTACATCTTCCCGATGGTCCGCTCCGGGTCGCTGATCGAGCTGTTCCAGACCCATCCCAGCCTGGAGCACCGCCTGGCCCACCTCCAGCGGCTGGAAGAGGAGATGGCGCGCTGAGCCCTTTGGACGGGCTGTTCGGCCGGATGCGGGTGAAGCGGTCCGAACCGGACCCCCTCTTCGCCCTGGCCAGCGCCGGGCCAGACCTGGAGGCGGTGGGGCTCACCGCCTCGCCCACCGCCGCCTTCTGCTACCGGCCGGTGGATGAGACCACCTTCGACGACGCCAAGGCGGAAGCGCACCAGGTGGTTGAACTGTTCGCCAAGGAGCATGACATGACTGTCGCCGAGTCAGTCGACAGCTACGGCTTCGCCTGGCTGGTGGCCCGCGGCGGCGGCCTGGACGACCGCCTGACCACGCTCTACGGCTTCGCCCACACCCTCTCCGAGCGGGGCTTCGACGACGCCCTCCTGGCGCTGGCCGTGCCCGTCTCTGACCAGCACGGCCGGGCCGGCCAGCTGGTGTTCAACTTCAAGCGCGGCAAGTTCTACCCGTTCGCACCGCTGGCCCAGGGCCGGGACAACGCCTGGGAGCTGCACCTGGCCGCACTGCTGAAGCCGCACCTGCCGATCGAGCCCGAGCTGGAGCGCTGGTACCCCCTGAACGACATCCCGAGCTAGCGGGGGCCGCGGCAGGCGCTGGGCCGCCCCGTCCCGAAGATGCCAAGCAAGACCGATCGCATAGGTGCCAGGAGGGCAGAGGAGGCGTCGTCTTGAGCGCCAGTGAACCGGCGGCTCCCCGCTGTTTCTGCCGGGCCTGCGGCCAGGAGATCGATGCCCGGGCCGCCATCTGCATCCACTGCGGCGTGGCGACTGGCGTCCGCCCCACCGCCCTGGAGCCGGGCCGCCGGGACTGGCTGGTGGCACTGCTCCTTTCCATTTTCGTCGGCTCCCTGGGCGTCGACCGCTTTTACCTGGGCAAGGTGGGCACCGGCATCCTGAAGCTGGTGACCCTGGGCGGCTTCGGTGTCTGGTGGCTGATCGATGTCATCCTGATCGCCACCGATGCCATGACCGACGT
>JAJZLH010000061.1:15528-15891 GCA_021803575.1 Bacillota bacterium
GGTAGGGCACGAGCGTGACGCCCCCGCTCAGGTCGTTGACGCTGAGCGTGCCAGGGGCGCCCTGACCCACCTTGCCCACGTACACACCGGAGCGGTTGCTGCCCTGGAGGCCGGCGAAGCCGGCCGTGGTGAAGGAACCAAAGCCGACCCGGACGCTCACCGCCAGGCGGGCTCGGGGCAGGAGGCGGAGGTTGACCGGACCAAGATTATCGTAAACAGTGGCGCTCTGCCCCGGATCGCCCCAGAAGTCCACCACGCCCAGTCTGGTGCTGAGCGTGAGCGGTCCCTCGATGGTCGCGCCCTCCACGCCCAGGGCACCGGTGCCGACCGAGGCGTCGAGGGCGCCCACGAACTGGGACACGT
>JAJZLH010000042.1 GCA_021803575.1 Bacillota bacterium
ACCCGCCCCAAAAGGTAGCGGCGGGCGTCCCGGTCGGCCAGCACCGGCGCCGGCGGCGGACCCATCCCGCCCATGGCGGTCACCGGCGGGCGAGATTCTTCAGGAAAAAGCCCAGATTGGCCGGCCGTTCGGCCAGCCGGCGCATGAAGTAGGGGTACCAGTCGGGGCCGAACGGCACGTACACCCGCACCCGGTAGCCCCGCTCGGCCAACGCCTGCTGCAGGGCTGGCCGGATGCCGAACAGCATCTGAAACTCGAAGCGGTCCGGGCCGATGCCGTGGCTCCGGGTGAAGTCTTCGGTGAAGGCGATCAGCACCGGGTCGTGGGTGGCCACCGCCGTGTAGCAGCCGGCCTCCAGGTGCATGGCAACCAGCCGCTTGAAGTTTTCGTCCACCTCCGCCTTATCGGGGAAGGCCACGGCCGGCGGCTCCAGGTAGGCGCCCTTCACCACCCGCACGTTGGCCCGGAGCCGGGCTAGCTCGCGCATGTCCGCCTCCGAGCGGCGGAGGTAGGACTGGATGACCAGTCCGATGCCGGGATGGTCGGGCCGGAGCTCCATGAACAATGACACGGTGGCCTCGGTGTGCCGGGAGTCCTCCATGTCCACCCGCACGAAGCTGCCCTGGGCCTCGGCCTTGGACACGATCGCCACAAGCCGCGCCTTGGCCGCCTCCCGGTCCAGATCCAGCCCCAGCTGGGTCAGCTTCAGGGAGACGTGGGAGTCGAGTTGCTCCAGGGCGATGCGGTCCAGGATGGCGAGGTAGGCCGCCTCCGCCTGGTCGGCGTAGGCAGAGTCCACCTCGCCCTCGCCCAGCCGGTCCAGGGTGACGCTCAGTCCCCGCCGGTTCAGCTCCCGCAGCACCGGGACGGTTTCATCGAGCGTGTTGCCCGCCACAAAGCGAAAGGCGCCCAGGTTGGGGCCGTACCGATGCACGAAGCGGGCTACCGTCTCACTCTCTGCCGCCGCCAGGATCCCCCTCCGTAGCAGGGACTGGCTCATGCCAGGGAGACTGGCGGCGTCTCCGGACTGGTGCCGAAGTGGTCGTCCTTGGTGGCGGGCAGGAGGACGCGCATGGAGACCACACTGAAGGCGCCTCCGTCCTCCAGGTGGCCGAAGCCGCGGCCCCACAGCACCCGTCCGGCGCCGCCCTTGTCCACCAGCTTCAGCGAGACCGAGACCGTGGCCGGGCAGAGCACCGGCTTCAAGAGGTCGCACTCGGCCGCCAGCACCTTGATCTCCTGGCCGAACAGCTCCTCGGCCAGCGGCTGGAAGAGGGCCAGAACGTCCAGCCAGGTGGCCTCGCCGGTGCCTTCCAGCCGCACCTGCCGGCTGACCTCCTTGCCGATCGCCACCACCGGCACCACCTCCCTCTCGCCATGCCCTCCCTGGGATACAACGCCGCCCTGCGGTCGCCCTTCCGCCTGGGGTACAATTGCGTGAAGTCAGCCCGCCCGGCGCCGCCGGCTGGGCAGTGCCCCCAGAGGAGGAGCGCCCCATGCCCGCATCGCACATCGCTCCTGGCCTGCCTCCTGACCTGCCGGTGCGCCTCCTGATCGGCGGCCGCTGGCAGCCGGCCCAGGACGGCGCCGTCTTCGCGGTCGAGGACCCGGCCAGCGAGGAGCGGCTGGCCGAGGTGGCAGACGGCACGGAAGCGGACGCCCGCCTCGCCCTGGAGGCGGCCGTTCAGGCCTTCTCGGACTTTGGCCGGACCACCGCCCAAGAGCGCAGCCGCTGGCTTGGGGCCTGGTTCACGGCGATCCGGGACGAGCGACAGACCCTGGCCCGCCTCATCACCCTGGAGAACGGCAAGCCCCTGGCCGAGGCCCTGGGTGAGGTGGACTACGCCGCCAGCTTCGTGGAGTGGTTCGCCGAGGAGGCGAAGCGGGCTTACGGCCGCATCATCCCGGCCAGCACCACCGACCGCCGGCTTCTGGTTCTCCGCCAGCCGGTGGGGGTGGTGGCGGCGATCACGCCCTGGAACTTCCCGGCCGCCATGATCACGCGCAAGGTGGCCCCGGCCCTGGCGGCGGGCTGCACCGTGCTTCTCAAGCCGGCGGCCCTCACCCCCCTCACCGCCCTCTACCTGGCCCAGCTGTGGCAGGCAGCAGGGGGGCCGGCCGGCAGTCTGAACCTGGTCACCACCAGCCACGCCGCCCAGGTCGCCGACGTCTGGCTGGGCGACGGCCGGGTGCGCAAGGTGACCTTCACCGGCTCCACACCGGTCGGCCAGGAGCTGATCCGCAAGTCGGCCGCCCACGTCCAGCGCCTCTCGCTGGAACTCGGCGGGCAGGCGCCCTTCGTGGTGATGGACGACGCCGACCTCGACCTCACCATCCAGGCGCTCCGCACAAGCAAGTTCCGAAACGCCGGCCAATCCTGCGTCGCCTCCAACCGGATGCTGGTGCAGCGGGGCATGCTCGAGGAGTTCACGGCGCGGGCCAAGGCGCTGGTGGCCTCGTTGAAAGTGGGGCCAGGCCTCACGCCCGGCGTCGAGGTCGGACCCCTGATCGACCGCCCCGGCCGGCAGAAGGTGCTCGATCACATCCAGGACGCCCTGGGCCAGGGGGCCAGGCTGGAGGCAGGCGGCGAGGCGCTGCCCGGGAAGGGCTTCTTCCTCGCCCCCACCGTCGTCTCAAGGGTCACTCCCGCCATGCGGGTGATGCACGAGGAGACCTTCGGCCCCCTGATCGCCATCAGCGCCTTCGACCAGCTGGAGGACGGATTGGCCATGGCCAATGACAGCCCGTTCGGCCTGGCAGCATACGCCTTCACCCGTTCCGCCGCCCGGGCCTGGCGCCTGGCCGAAGCGCTGGAGTACGGCATCGTCGGTTTGAACGAGGGCCTGCCGTCCACCGCCCAGGCGCCGTTCGGCGGCTGGAAGCTGTCCGGCCTGGGCCGGGAGGGCGGCAGCGAGGGTCTGGACGCCTTTCTGGAGGAGAAGTACGTGGCCTGGGGCGGCCTCCAGGGCTGAGTCCGCTCCGCTATCCGCGGCTCTGGCCGAGGCCCAGCCGCTCCGCCTCCTCGAGGGCCCGCGCCACCAGCCACACCTCGGTGCCGGACAGCCCATGCGAGAGGAAGCAGGTGACCTCCCCCTCGGCCCGCCAGAAGCCCTCCATGGCCTCGGCCAGATCGCCGAGCCGCTCGGCATGAGCCGTTCCCTGAAGCATGAAATCCTGCTCGCGCCGGTACTGGTCCGGAAAGTCTGACACGATCTGACCAGCCCGCTCGATCAGGTCGAGCCCGATCTCCTGGTTGCCGCTGTACTTCGGGCCGAGGGCGTTGACGTGCGTCCCGGCCTCCAGCCAGCCGGCCTCGATCACCGGTGTGGAAGCCCCGGTGGCGAGGATCACGACGTCCGCGCCCTCCACCGCCGCCTGGGCAGAGCGGGTGGGCCACACCGGTATCTGCCATGTCCGCTCGGCCAGCGCCACCTGCTCGGCCAGGGCCTTTCGGTCCCGGCGGTAGACCTGGACCCGGCTGATCGGCCTCACCGCCCGCGCCGCTTCGACCTGGCTCCAGGCCTGCTGGCCGAAGCCGACCACGCCGAGCACCGTGCTGTCCGCCCGGGCCATCAGGTCGATGGCCACGCCGCCGATGGCGCCGGTGCGAAGCGCTCCCAGGAAGGCGCCGATGGCGAGGCCCCTTAGCTTGCCGCTGGCTGTGTCCCACACCGCCACCAGCTGGTCGTTCTGCTCCACGCCGGTCAGGTAGAGCCGAAGCCCGCCGATATGGCTCGGCCCGTGGCCGCCCGGCGTCCAGACCAGGCCGGTTGCACCGACCATCAGCCGGTCTCTCGGCGCGCTGACCAGCTCGCCAGCCCGCCGGGCGGTCAGCAGCTCTCGGGTGGCCTCGATCGCCACCGCCATCGGCAACGCCGCCCTGACGTCGGCGTCGGACAGGATCCGCACCGTTCCCCCTCCTCAGGGCGAGCCGGTCAGCCGCCCAGCTGCCGGCGCATGTGCTCCCACACCCGCCGGTCGATGGCGTGGCCCTCCGGCCGCCTGTCCTCGAAGTTCTCGCGACTGTGGTAGATCCTGAGCGCCTCCTCCAGGGAGCGCCCCTGTACCAGGTCGCCGCTCCGGGACAGGAGCGCCCTGAGCTCCTCGGCCATCGCCTGGTCGATCTCGACTCGGTCGGCCGGGTCCATCTCGGAGAAGTAGAGCTGGTGGAGGTCCAGGATGCGGGCCAGCTCGCTGATGGGCTCGGGGTGGTCATCGACCCGGAGGTCCACCGCCCGGTCGTTGAACCCGCTGTAGCCGGCGCCCTGGCGCACCACCAAGAGCGCCGCCGACTCCTGGCCGCGGCGGTCGCCGCCGGCGGCCTGCCCGGCGGCCAGAGCCGAAACCAGCCGGTAGGGGAAGGCATCCTGGCTCTTCTCATAGGCCTCGGCCATCGCCTCCACCACAGCCCGGCCAGCCAGGATGTTCCCCTGGCAAGAGTAGCCTTCGCCCAGGACGTGCCCTGCCCAGTCCATGCACTCGGCGCCAGTGTAGGCAGCGGCGGTGCCGGTGCGGTCGACCACGCCCAGCTGGCGGTGGGCGCGCCCCGGGTCCTCGGCGGTCAGCCGCTCCACCACCTCAGCGGCCCCCAGGCCGCTATGCAGCAGCTCGAGGCCCCTTGGTCCGTAGGTGGTGTTGGCCCAGGCCTGGGTGGCGATGGCGCCCGCATCCCAGCTGGCGAAGGGAACGGCGGCGCCCACGGCCAAGAATTTGGACTGCACGGCCACACCGAAGCTGCCAGTGGCATGATCCCTGGCGGCGATGGAGAAGGTGCTGGGATGCACGGCATTGCCTCCTTGGTCGTCTGGATGGGCCCGGCTCTCGGCTCCCGCCTTTCGCCTTCGGCCCGCCCCTCCCTGCCACACCGCACTGGAGGCCTCATCTGATGGAAAGAGAGATCCTGGTGCCCGTGATCACGCCATTCACCGCCGAGGGACGGCTCGATCTGGACGGATACATCACCAACCTGCACCGCCTGGCCGGAGGCGGCGTGGACGGCGCCGTGCTGATGGGGTCCAGCGGCGAGTTCCCGCACCTCACCCACGCCGAGCGCCGCCAGCTGATTCAGGTGGTCTCGGCCCAGCGCCCAGCTGCCTTCAAGATCCTGGTCCACGCCGGCGGCGGCGCCGTCGATGAGGTGGCCGAACTGGTCCAGGACACGGTGGCGGCCGGTCTGGACGGAGCTCTGGTGATCACGCCCTTCTACTTCCAGCCCCAGCTCCAGCGCCAGGCCCTGACCGGCTACTACCGCCACCTCATGGCCTTCGGCCCCGTTTACCTCTACCACTACCCGCGCTTCACCGGCGTCAGCCTGGCCGCCGAGTGGGTGGTGGAGCTGGCCGAGGAAGGGCTTTCCGGCATCAAGGACTCGTCCGGTCAGACCGCCTTCTTCGCCGAGCTCCGCGCCCTGACGCGCCAGCGGGACTTTCGCCTCTACACCGGCAGCGGCTCAGCCTTCCTGGCCGCGCTTTGCCAGGGCGCGGCCGGCGGCATCATGGCGCTGGCCCAGCTGGCGCCGGCCGAGCTGATCCGGATCCGAGAGCTCTGGCTGGCCGGACAGCTTGAGGAGGCCGGTCGGCTGCAGGACCGGCTGGTGGCCCTCGACCAGGCGACCGGCGCCCGCTTCGGCATCGCCGGCCTGAAGTGGGCCGCCCATCTGGCCGGCCTCGTCTCCTCCCAGCCCCGCCGGCCGCTGGTGGCACTCGCCCCGGAGGCCGAGGCGGTCCTGTCCGAGCTTTTCACGGCAGCGACGGCGCCGTCGGACTCACCACCAGGGCGGCCACGGCCAGTCTCTGGCCATCGGGGAAGCGGGGGCTGACCAGCCACAGCGTGATCGGACCTGAGCCCGCCCAGCTCGGCCAGCGCACCTGGCCGAGGAGCCGCCCCTGCCAGGTCTGGCTGAGGTGGCCGAGCACCGTGAGTTGGCCGCGGGGCGGCGGCCCCCACCGGCCCAGGACCCCTTGGCCGCCCTGGCTCGCCGCGAGCGCATAGCCGCCCGGGCCCAACGATCCGCTGGTGAGCGGCGCCCAGCCGGTCAGCCGGCTGGTGCCGCCTGGCCGGGGCGCTCCGGCCAGCGTCAGCTGGAGGCAAGGGTGGCCCTCGGTGCAGGCCGGGTCCGGCACCTTGATCAGGAGGTTGAACACCGCACGGGCGTAGCCGGAGGCCTGATCGCAACTGTCACCGCTGGCCACGCAGGCGGCGCTCACGGCGTAGGCGCCGCTGGTCACGGCGTGCGGCCCGCCTTCTTCCAGCCAGGGCACGCTCGGCACCGCCAGCGTTGCCGAAAAGGCGGCCTGGTTGGCGCCGCCTGGCCGGCCTTGGACCAGCACCCTCAGCCCGCGCCGGCAGCCGTTCCAGCACACCACCAGCCGGTGGTCCGACGCCGTCGCCACCCGGCCGCCGGTCACGGTCAGCACGGTGCCGGGCAGGCCGGTGCCCGGCGTGATCGCCAGCCAGGGCCCGGAGGTGGGCGGAATGGCGACGCCGTACACGCTGCAGCCGGCCAGGAGCAGCATCAGCGGCAACAGGCACCAGCGGAGGCGGCGCATCCCAGACCTCCTCCCTCTTCGCCCGATTGTACCCAAAGCGCCCGCTCGCCGGCAGACGTCTGGTCCTCGTCCGCCGGCACCAAATCGGAGTACGCTAGGGAAGCGTCCGACCCACACTCAGGAGGGGATCTCAGCTGCAACTGCTGCACACCAGATTCCGCGTCGCCGACCTCGATCGCTCCATCGCCTTCTACGCCCTGCTCGGCATGGTGGTGAAAGGGAAGAGCCGCTCGCCCCGCGGCAACGAACTGGTCTTCCTCACTGCCCCGGAGGGCGGATCGGAGCTGGAGCTGTGCCGGATTCCGGACGGGGAGGATTTCTCCCTACCGGAGGACCTGGTCCACATCGCCTTTCTCTCTCTCGACCTCGAGGCTGACCTCGTCCGGCTGGAGGCGGCTGGGGTCAAGGTCACCGAGCCGTACACCCCGACCGGCAACGGCGCCCTGGCCTTCGTTGAAGATCCGGACGGGTACGAGGTGGAGCTCCTGGAGCGCCGCCAGTCGTGAGCCGGTTCGAGGACGACCCGGCCGACATCTTGCAGAAGGCGCGCTTCGGCCACAGCCTGAGCGTGGCCGACCTGGCTAAGCAGAGCGGCGTGCCGGCGGCCACCCTGGCCCGACTGGAGTCGGGGCAGCTCGCCTTCGACCGCTCGCACCGGGCGGTGGCCGAACGTCTGGGTCTGGACGCCGAGGCCCTGGCCATGCTGGCCAACGACGAGGGACCGGACGTGCTATTGCCGCCGGAGGTGGCAGCGGTGCGCTCGCCCTGGGGTTCGTGGACCTACGTCTGGTTTGGGCCGGAGGGAGCGGTGGTGGTCGACCCGGCGGTGCCCTACCGTGCCCTGGAGCGACACCTGGGCGGTGAGCCCCTGCTTGCCCTCTTCGTCACCCACAGCCACCAGGACCACCTCGCCACCTTCGAGATGGTGGCTGCCCACGCCCAGGCGTCCTACGCCCACCCCGACCTGGCCGCCTCGCTGGGCGCCACCCCGTTTGCCCCGGGCCAGAGCCAGGCCGGCCTCACCGCCATGGCGGCACCAGGCCACGCCCCGGACGGCCTGGTGCTGGTCGGCCCCGGTCTCGCCTTCACCGGTGACGCCCTGTTCGCCCGCTCGGCGGGACGGGCCCGCACCGGCGCCGATCACCTGGATGTGGTGGAGAGCGTCCGCCGCATCCTGGCTCTGCCCGCCGCCACGCTCCTTTTGCCTGGGCACGGGCCGCCGACCACGGTGGCCCTGGAGCGCCGCTTGAACCCCTTCTACCCGCACTGAGAGCCGTGAGGAGGCGCCGCCTTGGCCGCTGACACAAAGACGTACTGGCACTCTCATCTGGACCACTACCTGGGCCGCCTGGAAGAGGTGGTGAATCAGGACTCCGGCACCCATGATCCGGAGGACGTGGCCCTGGTGTCCCGGCGCTTCGCCGCCTGGATGGAGGCGGCGGGAGGCCGGCTGGAGAGCTCCCGCCCCAGCCCGGCCTACGGCCCCTTTCTGGTCGGTCGCTGGCAGGGCACCGGTGTGGGCCGGGTGCTCCTGGTCGGCCACCTGGACACCGTCTACGGCCACGGCGAATCCCGCCTCCGCCCCTACCGGCGGGAGGGAGACCGGGCCATGGGCTTGGGTGTGATCGACATGAAGTCGGGCTGCCTCTTGGCGCTCGGTGCCGTCGAGTGCCTCATCCAAAGCGGCCGCCCTTTCGGCCAGCTGGTGCTGGCGCTCACCCCCGACGAGGAGGTGGGCTCTCCTGTCTCTCGCCCGCTCCTGGGGGAGCTGGCCCAGGCAGCGGATGCCGTGCTGGTGCTGGAGCCGGGGCGGGTGAACGGCGGCGTCGTGGTCGGCCGCAAGGGCGTGGCCGACTTCACGGTCCGGGCGATCGGACAGTCGGCCCACGCCGGGGTTGCCCCCGAGGACGGGCGCAGCGCGGTGCTGGAGCTGTGCCACCAGGCCGTCCGCCTCAGCCAGCTGAACGGTCAGGAGGAAGGGCTGCAGTTCAACGTCGGCGTCTTCCGGGGCGGATCCCGACCAAACGTGGTGCCAGCCGAGGCGGAGATGGTGGTCGATGTGCGGGCGGCCAGCGACGCTGCGATGGACCGGGCTCACCACATCTTCCGCTCGCTAGAGGCCGTGAACCCGGGCGTCCGGCTGGAGGTTGACGGCGAGTTCGCCATGCCGCCGATGGAAACGACCGCCCAGGTGCGGGCCCTGTTTCAGCTGGCCGAGCGCCTGGCCGCCTCTTTCGGCGAGCGGCTGACCGCCGTCTCCACCGGCGGCGGCTCCGACGCCAACCACCTGGCCCGGGCCGGCAAACCGGTGCTGGACGGCCTGGGGCCGGTCGGCGGCGGCGCCCACAGCCCGGAGGAGTGGCTGGAGGTGGCCAGCGTGGTGGTGCGGGGTGCGCTCCTGACTGAGCTGGTGGCTGCCATCGGTGCGAAGGGAGAGGGCGCCTTCAGCGCCCCCTGAGTGAGGGCCCCGACCTTGCGTCCGTCTGGGCCGGCTGCCGCTTTGATTTGACAGGCCCCTGCCTCCCGCCTATACTCCCAGCGTAATCCTGAGTGATGCACTCACCTTTATGGGAATGGGACGACGGCCCAGGTCCGGCCCAGGCCGCCAGAGCAGGGGGTCTCGCATGCTGGCCGAGTTCCTGATCTTCCTGCGCGAGGGCCTGGAGGGCTCGATGATCGTCGCCATCCTCTTGGCGGCGCTCCGCCAGATCGGTCAGCCAGAGCGCACCCGCGAGGTGTGGTGGGGTGTGGTGGCGGCGCTGGCCGTCTCCCTGGCTGGCGGCGCCGCCGCCTACCAGCTGCTCCACGCCTACAGCGGCAGACCGGTGCAAACCGCCCTGGAAGGCGCCACCTACCTCCTGGCGGCGGCCGCACTCACCTACATGACCTTCTGGATGCGCTCCGAGAGCAGCCACCTGCGGGGCGACCTCACCGCCGAGGCGACACGGGCGGTGTCCAGCCACAGCCGCTGGGCGGTGGCGTCGCTTGCCTTCGTGACGGTGGCCCGCGAGGGTCTGGAGACGGTGGTGTTCAGCCTGGCCATCGCCCTCGCCGCCCAGGCCTGGCAGGTGGCGGTGGGAGCGGCGGTGGGGCTCCTGACGGCGCTCGCCATCAGCCGCGCCACCTACCGCCTGGGGCTGCGCGTGAACCTCGGCCGCTTCTTCCAGGTGATGGGCGGCCTCCTGATGGTGACCGGCGCCGGGCTGCTCGCCGATGCCATCGAGGACCTGCAGCAGCTGGGCTGGCTGCCAGGCGCCCACGCCGTGCTGTGGAGCACCGCCAGTATCCTCTCCGAGCAGAGCTTTTGGGGGGACCTCCTGCACACCTTCGTCGGCTACGCGGCGGCGCCCACCCTGATCCAGGTTACGGCCTGGGCCGCCTATCTGGCCCTGGTGCTCAGCTTCTGGCTGATTCGCACGAGCGGGCCGGCACCGGCCCGCTAGGGGTCAGGCGCCAGGCGTCTGCCCTGCCTCTCCCTCCGGGTGCACGTTGCGGAAGGCCAGGTAGTAGGCCACCACGTTCAGGCTCATGAAGAAGACGGCACCGAAGATCGGGATGTCGATCACGGAGTCCATCAAGGCACCGCCCACCGCCGGCGAGACGATGGCGCCGGCCTGGGAGGGCAGGGAGCTGTAGGCGGCGATGCGACTTCGGTAGCGCTCGGCGGCGACACCCATCACGTAGGACTGGCGGGCCGGCATGCCCAGCGAGTTCAGCATCATGCGCACCGTGTAGGCAGCACCCGCCCACCAGAAGCTGGGCATGAAGACCATGGTCACCATGGCCAGCAGGCCGGCCGCCCGGGTCAGGGTGACGGTGCGGACGGCACTGCCCAGATAGGCGGTGAGCCGGGAGGAGCCCAGATAGGGCATGGCGGAGGCCAGGTTGATCACCGTGTACAGCACGCCGATCTCGGCCGGGCCAACCCCGTAGCGCCGGTAGAACCAGTAGGTCAGCATCGGTCCCAGGAAGCCGAAACCGAGGCCGTTCAGGCCGTTGGTGAGCGCCAGCCGGCCCAGCAGCTGGCGGAAGCTGAGCGTCGGCGGCGTCTGGTCGGTCTCCCGCTCAGCCGGCGTCCGCTCCTCGCGCAGTGGCAGGGCCACAGCCAGCATGGCCACGGCCAGGGCGGCCCCCGCCCAGAACAGGACCCGGTAGGCGGCCAGCCAGCCCATCCCGCCGGCCACCAGGATGGCGGGCACGGCCGCCACCAGGGAACCGACCGCACCGGCGATCACGCCGATGAAGGAGAGCAGGCCGAAGGCGGCGGTGCGCTCCTCCGGGCGCACCGCCGCCGCCATCAGCGGCTGCTCGGCCGGGAAGACCGGGCCCCAGGAGCCGCCGCTGCCGGCGCCGCCACCGCGGCCGACCCCGCCCAGGCCGCTGGCCAGCACCACCACGGCGAAGGCGGTGGAGGTGGCCATGGCCGCGCCGCCGGCCACCGCCAGGGCGGAGAGGGCGATGATCACCCGCCGCCGGCCCAGCCGGTCTCCGATCGGCCCCACCGCCGCCACCAGGGCCAGCGTCATCACGCCGGACAGCGCCAGGGCCAGCCCGATGCGCGGCGCGCCGTAGCCGGACTGGGCCAGATAGAGCGGGAAGATGACCGTCAAGAAAGAGGTGACAAAACTTCTGAGCGCACGCCCCAGATATAGCCAGCGCAGATTTTGAGCCATCCGCCGCCCCCTCTGGTCGACCCACCGGCTGCGCCCCACAGTGTAGCAGACCGCTCCTGCCTCTTGCGCCCCAAGCACAGCCTGGCTACCATGAACTCACCACCTTCAGGGTCCGGTGCGGGGCGATCGCCCCTATTCCGAACCGGCGGTAGCCCGAAGACGGGAAGCCCGCCAGCCGCAAGGCAGATCCGGTCAAAGTCCGGAGCCGACCGTACAGTCGGGATGAAAGAAGGGGCATCTGCCTGCCATTGGGCCGGCACCCCTGGGGTGCCGGTTTCGTCGTCTCTCGGCTGAGGGGGAACAGGCATTGACCGACTCGCCGTTCATGGCTCGGGCGCTCGAACTGGCCGAGTTGGGCCGGGGCTACACCTCGCCCAATCCGGTGGTCGGATGCGTGGTGGTGAAGGACGGACAGATCGTGGGCGAAGGCTACCACCGGGGACTGGGCATGGCCCATGCGGAGGTGGAGGCGCTCAGCGCCGCCGGCGAGGCGGCCCAAGGCGCCGATCTCTACGTCACGCTGGAGCCGTGCTGCCACTTTGGCAAGACGCCGCCCTGCACGGCCGAGATCATCTCGCATCAGGTGAAGCGGGTCTATGCCGCCATCGCCGACCCCAACCCCAGGGTGTCGCTGCGCGGCAAGGCCGAGCTGGAGGCAGCCGGGGTCAGCGTGTCGATCGGCCTGATGGCCGAGGAAGCCAGGCGGCAGAACGCTGCCTACCTGAAGTGGGTGGACAAGGGCCTGCCCTTCGTCTCCCTGAAGTGGGCGATGACCTTGGACGGCAAGGTGGCCTGCCACACCGGCGCCTCCCTCTACTTCACCGGCCGGGAGGCGCTGGCCAGGGCCCACCAGCTGCGCCGTGAGGCCGATGCCGTAGCGGTCGGCATCGGCACCGTCCGCCAGGACGACCCGGAACTGACCGTGCGCCATGTGGCGGGGCGCTCGCCCCGGCGGGTGGTCTTTGACACCCAGCTCTCCCTGCCCCTGACCAGCCGCCTGTTGGCCGGCGGTCCGGAGGTGTTGGTGGTGGCCTGTGAGAGCTCGTCCCGTGAGCGCCAGGAGGTGCTGACCAAGGCCGGCGCCAGCGTGTTGCTGGTGCCTGGCTTTGAGGGCCGGGTGGACCTGGTGTCTGCGCTCCGCCTGCTCGCCCAGCGCGGCGTCACCAGCCTGCTGGTGGAAGGGGGGCCCACCCTGGCCGGCAGCTTCGTCGACCAGCGCCTGGTCGACCGCTTCTACATCTTCCTGGCGCCGCTTCTGGTCGGCAATCAGAAGGCGCCCTCTGCCCTGGGCGGTCAGGGCGCCGACCTGCCCGCTCATGCCGTCCAGCTAAAGGTGCTCCGCCAGGAGAGCCTGGGCGCGGACCTGTTCCTGGAGCTCGTGCCAAAGGAGGTGGCAGGCGATGTTCACCGGCATCATTCGGTCGAAGGGGCGGCTCTTGGCCGCTGAGATCCGAGTCGGCGGCGGCCGGCTCCTGGTGGACGCGCCAGAACTCCCGGTCCGCGCCGGCGACTCGGTAGCGGTGGAGGGTGTGTGCCTGACGGTGACCGAGGCCGAGGGCGGCCGCTTGCGCTTCGACCTGGCGGTGGAGACCCTCTCCCGCACCACGCTCGGCGAGCTGCCGGTGGGACGGCCGCTCAACCTGGAGCCGAGCCTTCGCCTGGAGGACGCTCTGGACGGCCACCTGATGATGGGCCACGTCGACGCCGTCGCCACCGTGCGCGCCCGGGAGCCAGAGGGGGACGGCGAGAGGCTCACGCTGGACCTGCCCCAGGAACTGACCCATCTGGTGGCCTACAAGGGATCGCTGGCAGTGAACGGCGTCTCGTTGACCGTGGCCGGACTGGACGGCCAGACCGCCTCCTTCGCCCTCGTTCCCTTCACCCTGGAAGAGACCACGCTCAGGCTGCTCCAGCCCGGCCAAGGGGTGAACGTGGAGGCGGACCCGATCGCCCGCTACGTGGCACGTCTTCTCAGTCCGTTGGAGGGGGGCCCGCGTTCATGACCAGCGTCACCGAGGCGATCGAACGCATCCGCTCGGGCGGGATGGTGATCGTTGTCGACGACTTCGACCGCGAGAATGAGGGCGACCTGGTGATGGCCGCTGAGATGGTGACGCCGGAGGCGATCGCCTTCATGGCCAACCATGGGCGCGGCCTGATCTGCCTGCCGATGACCGCCGAGAAGGCGAGGTCCTTGGAGTTGGCGCCGATGGTGGAGGAGAACCAGGAACACTGGCAGACCGCCTTCACCGTCTCGATCGACGCCAAGGACGGGATCTCCACCGGCATCTCGGCCCAGGACCGCTGCCGCACCATCCGGGTGGCGGCCAGGCCCAAGGCCAAGCCCACCGACCTGGTGCGGCCCGGCCACGTCTTCCCGCTGGAGGCGATGGCCGGCGGCGTGCTGAAGCGGGCCGGCCACACCGAGGCGGCAGTTGACCTGGCTCGCCTGGCCGGGCTGGAGCCGATCGGCGTCATCTGCGAGATCATCAAGGACGACGGCACCATGGCCCGCCTGCCCGATCTTGAGCAGTTCGCCCAGGCCCACCAGCTGCCGATCGTCTCCATCGCCGACCTGATCGCCTACCGCCGCCAGGGCGAGCAGCTGGTGAAGCGGCTGGCGGAGACCACCCTGCCCTCCCGCTACGGCTCATTCCGGGCAGTTGCCTACGAGGACCTGATCAGCGGCGAGATTCACCTGGCCCTGGTCAAAGGGGACGTCACCACGCCCGGCCCGGTCCTGACCCGCATGCACTCCGAGTGCCTGACCGGCGATGTGCTGGGCTCGCTGCGCTGCGACTGCGGCGAACAGCTCCAGTCCTCGCTGCGCCGCATTGAGCGGGAGGGCCGGGGCGTGCTGGTCTACCTCCGCCAGGAGGGGCGCGGCATCGGCCTCGGCGCCAAGATCCAGGCCTACGCCCTGCAGGAGCAGGGCCTGGACACGGTCGAGGCCAACGAGCGGCTCGGCTTCCCGGCCGACCTGCGCGACTACGGCATCGGCGCTCAGATCCTGACCGATCTGGGCGTCAGCGAGCTGGACCTGATGACCAACAACCCGAAGAAGATCGCCGGCCTGGAGGGGCATGGCCTGACCGTGCACCGGCGGGTGGCGATCGAGGTAGCCGCTGGCCCGGAGAACCGCCGCTACCTGGAGACCAAGAAGACCAAGCTCGGCCACATCTTCTCCCAGATCTGATGCGAAGCCAGGAGACGGCCCAGGAGGGGCCGATGCCCCAGGTGCAGGGCCAGGTGGCGATCGTCGCCTCCGCCTTCCACCGGCCGCTGGTGGAAGCGCTGGTACGGGGTGCCCAGGCGGCAATCTCCCAATCCGGCGCCGAGCTGCTCGGCCCCTTCTGGGCCCCGGGCGCCCTGGAGCTGCCGCTGCTCTGCCAGTGGGTGATCGACGAGACACGGCCGGTGGCCGTGGTGGCGCTCGGTTGCGTGATTCAAGGCGAGACCCGCCACTTTCAGCTGGTCGCCGACAACGCGGTGCGGGGCCTGATGGAGGTGTCCTTGGCCAAGGGTGTGCCGGTGGGGCAGGGCGTGCTGGCCTGCCAGACCGTCGACCAGGCCCACGAGCGTGCCGCCGATGGCCCCGCCAACAGCGGCTTTGGGGCAGCCAGGGCCGCCCTTGAGATGGCCGCCCTCCGCCGCCGGCTGACGTCTGGCTCCGATCCCGCCTGAACCGCCCCCACGGCTGGGTGGCGCTCATCGTGCCGAGAGGACACAACCCCTATGGCTAGTAGGGATCTGCCATCATTATCCCTAGATCTCGTAGATTGGTCCCAAATTCGAAGAGGATTTGGCCCTCGGGCGGTGAATCCGAACTCCCACTAGTTTGGGATGGTCGGCCTCGACCATCCGTCACTATCTCGATCAAGCACAAGAAGGGGGAAGGCTACAGCTGTCTGGCCGGCATCGCCTAGGATGCCCGGCCCGGTACCGGCCGCCGGTGGAGCCGGACCAACCGCACCATCTTGCCCAGATGCGCCATCATCCCAGACTTAAGATGGGGGACACCACGTTGAAGATTGAGAAGGACACCGCCCGCCCCGGCCTCCGCATCACCCGCCGCTACACCCGGGCCGGTGATGATCCGTACGCGTCGGTGATCTGGGACAAGCGCCACTCCCGGATCACCAACCCGGACGGGTCGGTGGTGTTCGAGCTCCGGGACGTCGAGGTGCCCCAGGACTGGTCGCAGATGGCGACCGACATCGTGGTGTCCAAGTACTTCCGCAAGGCCGGGGTGCCGCTGGTCGGCGAGGACGGCGAGCTCTTGCGCGACCAGAGCGGCAACCTGGTGCTCGGCTCCGAGGTGTCGGTGCGCCAGGTCGTCCACCGCCTGGCCGGGACCTGGCGGCACCACGGCGA
>JAJZLH010000019.1 GCA_021803575.1 Bacillota bacterium
TCGGCTTTGGCCGCCTGCTGTCAGACGGCGTCTACCAGTGCTTCGTCTGCGACATGATCGTGCTGCCAGACGCCCAGGGCCAAGGCATCGGCCAGGCGATCCTAGAGCGCCTCGTGGCGCACGCCCATGACTCCGGCATCAAGTGGCTGCAACTCACATGCGCTCTCGGCAAACAGGGCTTCTACACGAAGTCGGGCTTCTCTCCCAGGCCAGAGGGTGCACCCGGCATGGAGCGCTGGCTCGCCTGACGCCCGTCTGGCCATCCCAGCCGGGCGCTCTGGCGTCTCAGTTGAGCTTCGCCTGCCCGCCGCCTGCCAACCGGCGTGCGGCCGGGCGGGGCCTCCACTCCCTCTTGCTCCTGGTCTAGCTTGCGAGACTTGGCCCGGCGGTGACCGGCGGCTAAAGAGCGTGCCTCCGGGGCCGTGTTGACACCCTGGCGGGAGCCGCTCTCAGGCGTCGTGCCAGGGGTCGATCACCTTGATGGCGGTGCCCTCGAAGTCCTTCCCGTTGCGGGTCGCCAACTGAGCGTTATGGGCCCGGCAGATGGCGGCAATCTGGGCGTCCATGGCATCGGTCGCCAGCCCCTGTCGCTCCCGGCTGACCACCACCGACGAATAGCACCGTGCCGCCTCGCCGTCAAAGGGAAGCACATAGCCCGGGAAGGCGGCGAACACCTCCTCGGCTGTCATACGCAGAAGCTCCTTGCGTTCTCCGTCAGGCAACCGCTCGATGCCGCATAGAATCTCTGCCAGGGTGATGGAGGTCGTGTATAGCTCGCCGGCGGCGCCAGCCAGAGCCCAGCGCCTGACCGCGGCGGAGGGGTCTCGTTTCATGAGCTCCGACACGACATTGGTATCGACGACGGTCACTGTGAGAAGTCCGCCGGGCGCGCCGGCCTTGACCGCATGGGGAGCTCGAGTTCCACTCCGCCGATGGCGCTGAAGCGATCCGCCAAGGCGGTCAGCAGACTACTCGACTCCGCTGGCTCGCTGACGGCCTGCGTCAGAATGGCCCGAATTTCGGCCTCCACCGACCTCCCATGTGCCGCAGCCAGAATCCGCAGGCGGCTCCTGACGCCATCGTCCAGATTCCGGATGCTCACTGCAGCCATCCGCTCACCTCCTTGTGATATCAATGCTATCACAGAGCGGCTGGCGCCGGAATCCTAGGTCCGACTTGGCAGGACCGCCTTCGCCCCAAGTGGCAGCGGGCCTCTGGCCCC
The DNA here is from genome assembly GCA_021803575.1 of Bacillota bacterium. Taxonomy (GTDB): domain Bacteria; phylum Bacillota; class Sulfobacillia; order JAJZYS01; family JAJZLH01; genus JAJZLH01. The sequence goes on from JAJZLH010000019.1 coordinate 1,223, forward strand.
CTCACTCCGCAGCCCCACCGGGCAGCGGTTCGAAGGCATCCAGTGCCTCTTCAGCGCTCGGTGGGTTGAGCACGGCCTCTGCGAAATCTGCCGCACCAAGCCAGCCACTGTGGCGGATCACCTCTCTGGCCGCCCTGCGGTCGTACTGGGTGGTCATGGGGCGCACCGCCGGCCCCAGCAGCAGCCAGTGCGCTCCCGGCGCCCCGTAGGGCATGCCAACACTGCCGGCATTGAGGACGCGCTGGGCGCCGATCGTCCGCTCGAACCGCATGTGGGTGTGACCGCAGACCACGATCGCCTCTGGTACGCCGTGCAAGGCCGCAGCCAGCCGGCTTTCTGGCGTGCGCACCGTCAGCATCTCGCTGTCGCTGCGGGGTGAGCCGTGGCAAAAGTGCACCCGGCCCAGACCGACCACCTCCACCACCACGTTCTTGGGCCAGTGCGCCATGCGGTCTCTGGCCGCCCGGTCCAGGCAGCTGGCCGACCAGGTGTCCATGGCGTGACGGCTCGGATCCCGGACGCCGTCAAAGGCTTCGACCATCGCCCGCTCGCAATTTCCCTGCAGCCAGCTCACGGCGGTCGGGAGCTCCTCAAGCCGCCCGAGCGTCGCGAGCGGACACGGCCCGGAGAGGGCGTCCCCGCCGATCACGATCAGGTCCGGCTGGTGAGCCGCCAGCGCCTCCAGCACCGCCTCCAGGGCGGGCAGGTTGCCATGGATGTCGTAGAGGGCGGCGACCCGGCGAAACGGCACGGACTACCCTTCCGCCTCTGTCAGCGGTGCAGCTGGCGCGCCGTCATGTAGGTGGGGTCCTCCCTGCGCAGGAGGTCCGGGTTGGTTCGGCGCTGGTTGGCCGCACCCAGTGTGATCAGGTGCATGGCGTAGAGGCCAAGCCAGGGGAAGAGGATTTCCGCCTGGCTGTCGGTGCCCAGTCCCACCGCCTCTTTATCTACCACCTTGCCCTGGAAGCCGACCGTGCGCCGCACCAGCTCGAACTCCGCCGCCCGCCGCTCGTCGCTGCGCGGGCTGAGCAGGGCCACCACCGCCGTCCGGGGGTTGGTGAGCGGAATATAGCCGTGGAAGAAGGTTTCAAAGGGCACGGCCAGCGCTGGCAGGTAGGTCGCCTCCGCCAGCTTCAAGGAGCCCTCCTCGGCCACCGGCCACACCCCCTTGGCGGCGAGGAGGAGGGCGTGCGAGACCTCTCCCCACGCGATCCAGCCCTCAATCTCCTTCCGTCTGGCGTAGAGCGCCCTAAGGTACTCGGCCAGCCGCACCCGCTCCGGCTGGACCACCCGGCCCGAGGTGCCGCGCCGCCGGTCGCTGCTGGCCGCCACCTCCAGCGCCAGGAGGCCGAGCACCATCACACTCACGGTGTGACACAGCGACTGGTCCTGGGTGAAGCCGCTGCCAATCACCACGTCGGCCAGGCCGGCTGCCTCCGACTCCGGGTGGCCAGTGATCAGCACCATCTGATCCCCCTGGCGCTGGCGGCGCCGCATCAGCTCGAGCACCGTCTTGGTCTCGCCGCTCTGGCTGAGCAGCACCAGGAGATCTTCGCTGGACAGGGGCACGGCCTCGGTCAGGAGGTCCCCTGCCTCGTGGCAGCCCACCGGAAAGCCCTGGGCCTCCAGCTGGGTCGCCGCCAGGTGGGCGGCGAAGTAGGAGCTGCCGCAGCCGGACAGCACCAGCCTCCGAAATGGGCGCAGCCCCTGGTCGCGCAGCTGCGTCCTGACCCGCTCCGGCGCCGCCAGGGCCTCGACCAGGTCGGGGGTCATGCCCAGTTCCGTCTCCATCCGGCTGGCCATGTTCAGCTCTCCCCCTTCACGCTCAGGAACTTGCCATCGGCCTCAGCCAAAAGGTCTTGACCCAGGTGCAGCTGGGCCCGGGCCTCCCCGAACCGGCGGTGCAGGCGCAGCCGCTCGGCCGTGAGCCGGAGCGCCACACCGGTGGGCACCGGCCGCAGGAAGCGCACCGTCATCTCGGCGGTCATCCCCCGCCAGCCCTCTCCGGCCAGGGCGTAGAACATGGCCTCGTCGAGCAGGGCGCTGACCGCGCCGCCATGCGCCACCTGGCGCCAGCCCTGCACCAGCTCCGGCAGCACCACGCTCGCCTCGGCCCGCCCGCCCTCCACTGTAAAACGCAGACCCAGACTGATCGGGTTGTCCCGCCCGCAGACCAGACAGCCGTGATCGTCAACCAGCGGCACCGCCGGCACCCCCTCTCCAGAATCCGCGGTAGATGGCTGGGAAGTAGGCACGGATGAAGGCGGGGTTGGCCCGGATCAAAGGCTCCTGACGGAAGGCGCGCAGCGCATCCATGTCCAGGTCCGCCAGCACGATCTCCTCGTCGTCGGACAGCGCCTGGGCCAGCACGCCGTCACCCTCGGGCGTCAGCTCCATCGGCGCGTAGATGCCGCTGCGGCCGGTGAAGACCAGATCGAGGGCGCCCCCCACCATGCAGGACTGGATGCCGTAGACCGAACTCTCCTGGACCCTGGGCCACAGGCCGCGCAGCGACTTGAAGGGGTTGCCGGAGGGATCGGGGTCGGCCACCGGCAGGCAGACCACCTCCGCACCCTGGGCGGAGAGGATGCGAAAGGTCTCGAAGTAGGTGGCGTCCATGCAGACGGGCTGGGCGAGGCGGCCAATCGGCGTCTCCAGCACGGTCAGCTCGTCGCCGGCAGCGAAGCCCCAGCCGGCCTCCATCGGCAAGAGGTGGCACTTGGCCTGCGTCCCCATCAGCTGGCCGCGCGGCCCGAATAGGTAGGCGGTGTTGTAGACCCGGCCCTCGCGGCTCATCACCGGCATGGAGCCGGCCTGGATCAGAAGCCCGTAGTCGCGGGCCAGCCGGCTGAACACCGAGAGGTAGATACGGAGCGCCGAACTGCCCACCAGCTCCACGATCGAGGACACGCTCAGATCCGGCCCGATCCGGTTCAGCGCCTCTTCCATCGAGCCGGTGGCTGCGATCCGCTCGAAGCGGGGCAGGATGCCGAACAGCATCATGCCCACGTCCTCGGGGAAGACCACCAGCTCGGCGCCGCCGGCCGCCGCCTGCTGCACCAGCTGGGAGACGGCGCGGGCGAAGGCGGCGGCCGACGGCATAAATCGAAAGCGCATCTGCACCGCCGCCACCCGCACCACTCCGACCCGGGGCGTGGCGATGGCTCCCTTCTTTGGCCGGCCCAGGGCCCGGTGCGCCTTACCCGGCCGTGATGCCAGCCACAGGCGCAGCCGCATCAGCCAGAGGTCGAGGCTCATGTCCGGCCCTCCACCCGCGGCTGCCAGTGGCGCCGGTAGAGGTCCGGGTTGAGGTGGCGCAGCAGCGGGTAGCGGACGCGCAGGCTGCTCAGGTCGGCCGGCTCCAGCCGGGCGGCGCGGGCCTGCTGGCTGATCACGTAGCCGGCCTCGCCGAAGAAGCCGGTCTCGCCTGGCGTCAGCTCACAGGGCGCTAACACGGCCAGCTTGCCGTCCACGCCCAGGTCGAAGAAGGGGCCAATCAGGCCGCTCTCCAGACCGAACACCTGGTTCTGCTGCACCTCCTGCCACAGCCCCGCCATCGCCCGGGTGGCGCTGTAGGGGGCGATCGGGGCCAGGGGCGCCAGAAGCAGGTCCGCACCCTGCAGGGTGAGCACCCGGGCCACCTCCGGCACCCAGGGGTCGGCTCCCAAGAGCATGCCGACGCGCAGCGGCCCCACCTGCCACACCGCCACCTCGGCGGAGGGGATCAGCTCTGCCTCCCAGGCATAGGCGTGCGTCTGCTCCTGCCAGCCCAATAGCCGTCCATCCGGGCCGAACAGGGCGGCCCGATGCGTGTAGCCGATCGGGGCTGGCAGCCAGACCGAGCCCGGCACCAGGTAGACGCCCAGCTCCCGGGCCAGTTCCTCGCCCACGGCCAGATAGGCGGCCTCCAGGTCGCCGGCCGCCAGGCGCAACCGCTCGGAAAGCCCCACCGGCAGCATCGAAAAGTCGCCTGGCAGCAGGCCCATGGCGATCAGGCCGGGAAACACCACCAACGCCTCCGGCTGAACGCCAGAGGTCGAGATCTGGGTGTGCAGATAGGCCTTTAGCTCGGGGGGGCCGGAGAAGTGGCGGAAGGGGAGGCGGAAGCCGACCACCGTCAACTCGGATGCGCTCACCGTCGTCCTCCTCGTCCAAGGGACCAGATCTCAGCGCTCGGTCGCACGCCCGATGAGGGGAGGCGCAGCTTGCTGGGGACCGCCGCCGCCACACTGCCGCCGGATGCCTTTGACTCCCTGTTCCCGCCCTCGCTCCGGCTGATCGGCGAGGATTACCTGGGCCTTGGCCGGCTGAGTTATCTGATGGTGGCCGGCTCCCGGATCGCCGGCGCCGTAGCCGGCCATCGCCACGACTACTGGGTGGTGCTGAGCCCGAACAGTGTTCGCTGCTCGCACTGCAGCCGTCCGTGCCGGCACGGGGCTGCTCTGGCCGCGGCCTGGCGATCGGGCAACGGGGCGTTCATAGACGTCGCCGCCCTGGTCGACCGGCTGATGGCCAGTCAAGATCCAGCCCCGCTGGTCGCCGGATTGCTTGAGGATCAGGTGCTGGACGCCCTTTTAGCCTTCACCGACCTGCCCTTCATTCCTCCTTGCGACCCAGACCAGGACTTGCTCCGGCTACCGGCGCTGGCCCCGGCCGACCAGGTGGCCGCGCTCGCTCGCCTCGTCCGCCTCTTCCCGGCTCGCCCCGCTCTCCTGGCCAGAGCCCTCAAAGAGGTCCCTGGCCTGCCGCTCACCGACCTGATCGACTTGACCCTGGCCGCGCATCAGCAGCAGGAGGAGCCAGCCGACCCCTTCGCCACCCTTCTGGCCAGCCGCCTGGACGAGACCGACCTGCCGGTCTTCCTCGGCCGCTTGCTCGCCCTCTACTATGACCGCACCTCGCGGGGGCTGGAGGTTGGGAGTCTCCTCCTCCGGGCTGGGCGCATCCTCGCCCTTCGGCCGCATGGCGACCTGGCCCTGGCCTATCTGGCTGGCCTGCCGGAGGCGCCGCTCGCTACCGCCCTGATGGCGGCCGACCTGGCGGTGCTGGCCGGCCGGCCGCGCCAGGCCCTGTCTGTGCTCGACCAGGCGCTGATCGGAGCCGGCGACAGAGAGCGCCTGGCCCTCACCGTCCGCCAGGCTGAGATCGCCCAGGCCTCCGGCAGCGCCCGGGAGGCGCCGCTCTGGCTGGCCGCGTTGGCTGAGGGCAGCCCTCAGGCGCTCGATCAGCTGGTGCGGCGCTTTCCGCGGGCGCTCCGGGCAGCTGACGGCGAACTCGCCACCCGCCTGGCCGAACGGGACCCCGACCTGGCCTGCCGCTTCGCCCTGGCCGTGAAAGATGTACCCAGAGCCGCCCAGCTCGCCCAGACGCGCGCCCTGGCCCTCACCACCCTCCGCCGCCTGGTACCGGTGGCGAAGCGTCAGGGCTACGATCCCACCTCGTTTTCCACCAGCCATCTCAGCCCCCGCCAGCGCCAGCAGTTCCGGTCCCTGCTCAGCCGCCCGCTCACACCCCGGACCAGGGCCAGGAAGAAGGTGGAGCCATGACGGCGGATGAGCCGGAGCTGGACCAGCTCTTGGCGCCAGTGGGGAGACTCCTGGCCGAGGCCTCCCTTCTGCTGAAGAGGACCTGGCAGGCAGGCGCCAGCGTCCGGCACAAGGGCCCGGCCGACCTGGTCACCGACGCCGACCTGGCCGTACAGCGCTTCCTGGTTCCCAGCCTGGTCGGCCTCCTGCCCGGCAGCAGCGCCCTGGCCGAAGAGGACGGTCAGGTGCCGGCCGAGCCCACCGCCCCCTGCTGGGTGATCGACCCGGTCGATGGCACCTCCAACCTGGTGCACGGCGTGCGTTATGTCGCCATCTCGGTGGCGCTGGCCGTGGGCGGCCAGCCGGTTCTGGCCTGGGTCCAGGATGTCTTCGGCGATCACCTCTACACCGCTGGGCGAGGACGCGGCGCCTGGAGAGATGGCACGCGCATCCACTGCTCGGCCCGCACCTCCCTGGCCGACGCCATGGTCGCCTGCGGCACCCCGTATGAGAAGGAGCGGGCGGACCTGGTCTTCGCGCCACTAGCCCGGGTCTGGCTGGCCTGCCACGGCCTGCGCATGCTGGGGGCGGCGGCCCTGGAGCTGGCCGAGGTGGCGGCCGGGCAGCTCGACGCCTTTTTCGAGGCCAGCCTCAACCCCTGGGACTTCGCGGCGGGCTGGCTGTTGGTGAGCGAGTCGGGCGGCGTGATCAGCGACCTTAAGGGCGCCCCGCTCAGCCTGGCGGCCGGCAGCGTGCTGGGAGCCAGTGCCGGCCTGCACCGTGAACTCCTGACGATCCTCGCCGACGCTCCGCCGCTGCCTGGCAGGGAGGCGGGCCAGCGGGGCTGAACTCCAGGGGGTCTGCGATGGGGGGTGGACGCCATGCGCCGGGCACTTGATCGCCTGCAGGCCAGTCTGGATGCGCCGTCCTTCGCCCGCCTCCTGGCGCTCACCGATCAGGGCAGACGCTGGCCCTTCGGCCAGGACGGCGAAGAGTGTTGCGACGCGCTGTTGCTGGAGGCGGACGAGGACACGGTGGAGCTCCTCTTGCGCTGCCAGCTGATCCTGGGCGAGAGCGAGCCGGCCGCCGTCTCGCTGGACGTGTCCGAGCCGGCCGCCACCACCGAGCAGCTGCGCTACGAGTTCGACGGGGCCGGGCCGCTGGTGGACCATTTTCTCGGATCTCTGCGCCAGAACGGCCTGCCCGCCGTCGCGGTGGAGCAGGGCGGCGTGCAGGTGATCGTCAGCGTGACCAGCACCAGCTGCTACGAGGCGTTTCAGCTCCGCCAGATGGTGCAGGAGCTGCATCGGGTGTCCAAGCTGGCAGTGGGCCGGCCCGTGCGCGGCCGCCGCCTGCCGTCGGCCTGAGGCCGCTCAGATCAAATAGGCGAGCCACCCTGCCCATGGCAGGCGCCCGCCCAAAAAGCGCCGGAGGTCCTGGCGGGCCGGGCCGAAGGCGGGGCGTGCCGTCCCCGCCGGGGCATACAGGGTCATCTCCACCCACTCGGCCAGGCGGGGGGCGCCCGCGCCCAGCCACTGCCGTGCGGTGTCCTCCCAGCGCCAGGGCTGGCGGGCCAGCCAGGCGACCGCCCGTAGCCGTCTGAGCCGCCCCGCCCCGATCCAGGCCAAGAGCACGGCCACCGCCAGCCCCATCGCCGTCTGGGCAATGGGGAGCGGGCGGCCACGGGCGGATGTGACAACGCCGCTCGCCGCGTTCAGGACGGGGTGGATCTCCACCACCTTGGTGGGCTTTGCGGCGGGGGTGAGGCCGGTCCCGGCGGCGGCGGCCGATGCCACAAAGGCGGGCACGGACTGGCCCGTCTCAGGCAGGCTGATGCCAAAGCCGGGGGTCGGATCGAAGGGCAGCCAGCCGAAGTGCGGGATCTCGACCTCAACCCAGGTGTGGGCGTCGGTGCCGCGCACCACGTCCAGGTTGCCGGTCTCTTGCCCGGCGGTGAAGCCCACCACAAAGCGGCTCGGGATGCCGACTGCCCTGGCCATCACGGCCAGGGCCGAGGCGAAGGCGGTGCAGTCGCCCTGGTGAGAGACGAACAGGAAGTAGTAGACGAAGTCCTGGCCGCCATCGGAGGGATAGGTCAGACTGTAGCGCTCGTGCGCTTTCAGGTAGCTGGCGATGGCCAGCACGTCCTGGTAGGAGCCGCCGTGCACCTTGCCTACGATCTGGCGGGCGAGGCGGCTGACCTGGGCCGGCAGGGTGGACGGCAGCTGGAGGTACAGCGACGTCTTGGCCGAGCCGGAGGGGCTGGGACCGCCGTCGGCCAGGAGGGCGGCCGCCGACGTCTCCGGCACCTGGACGGTGACAGTGTAGGCGTTGCCAAGGCCGCCGGCGGCGTGCTGCTGCGGGTACCAGAACCAGTCCGGAGTGCCGGCCACATCGACCGGCTTGCCCTGCACCGGGGCGTAGGGCAAGGGCGCCAGGACGTGGACCGTCTCCTGGACGGTGAGATGCGGCTGGGAGATGCCGAGCAGCGCCTCGGCGTTCGGGTAGAAGGTCGCCGGCTGCTCCGGCGGCGGCGCCGGCGGGTAGGCGGCCGGCGGCGGCAGGTTGTTCGTCCAGCCCTGGCCCGTGTAGTAGGCGTCCGTGTAAAGCGACCAGTAGAGCGGCAGCGCGCCCTGGGCGGTGAAGAGGACGGCGTGGCTGAGCACGGGCTGCTCGGAGAGTCGGCGGACACGGAACTCTGTGGCGGCCGGTCCCCGGCCTCCGGCCAGGGCGCCCAGGGCCTGCGGCGACGGGGAGGCGAACAGGGTGACCAGGATCAGGGCCGTGACCGCCACCGCCGCCCAGGGCCAGTTCTGGCCGCCCCGGTGCGCCGTGAGGTCGGCGCGGCGAAGCGGCAGCCACAGCGCCAGGGTGACGAACAGGGCCCAGACCACGTGGCCGCCGATCTCTTTGGCCAGGGCCAGGGCAGCGACGTTGACCAGGAGTTCCAAGAGCCTGACGCCGAGCCCGGCGGGGGCTTCTTCCACCGCCACCAGCACGGTGGCGGCACCCTCGAACAGCACGGTGGCGGCACCCGGCGACAGCGCGCCCCAGCTGCCCCGCCCCAGGTGGCGGAAGAGGTCCGCCACGGCCGGTCCCAGGCTGTGCGGCGCCAGGCCGACCCCCAGCCCCAGGAACAGGGCAAGCCAGCCCAGCCGGGCCAGAAGCCGCCACCAGATGACCGGCAGCGCCGCCAGGGCCACAGCACCGGCGGCGAACACGACCAGGATCGGCCCGTTTACCGCACCTCCCGCCGAGAGCAGGGCGAGGAGCGCCGGCAGCGGCCACACGGCGCCCAGAAGCCGCCGGCTCACAGCGCCCACCGCTGGCGCTGGCTCTGGTCGATGAGGTCGGCCAGGCTCGCCACCTCGACGGCACCGGCCGGGCCCCCGGGCTCGGTGCACCACAGCCGGAAGCGGCTGGTGTGCTCCCCGATCCTGCTGCCGCTGATCAGTAGCGGCAGGCTGCCCCTCGCCACCTCCGGCAGCGGCTCGCCGCTCAGCTCCGGTCCCAGCCGGATGAACAGGTTCCACAGCGCCTGTTCCTGCAGCTCCTGCACCGGGACCTGGCGGCCGCCCACGAACAGGGAGAGCGCCAGGCGGCGGCGGACCATGGCGAAGGTGACCGAGGCGGCCAGCGACACCGCCAGCTCGAAGCCGTCGCTGGTGGCGTAGGAGGATCTGCGCGTGTCCAGGGCGACCAGGCAGGGCAGGCTGGTCCTGTGCCAGGACTCGCGCACCTGGACATCCCCCAGTCGAGCCGTCTGCGGCCAGTGGATGCGGGAGAGCCGATCACCAGGCCGCCACGGCCGCGCCCCCGCCGGGTCGTCGTCGGCGGCGCTGACGCTGGAGCCCAGCACAGCGAGCGGCCCGAACACCCTCAGCGGGTCGACGTCCACGGTGGCGGGCCGTACCCGCAGGGGCACCCGGCCATCCTTGGAAAGGTCGCGCTCGACCAGACCGAAGGGGTCGCGGTAGCGCGCCCGAAGACGCAGGGTGTGCTCACCCCGCCTCAGGCTGGACAGCGGCAGCTCCAGGCTGGCCTGCCGGCTCCAGGCCCAGCCTGCCCCGGTCGCCGTCTGGTCGAAGGCTTGGACGGATACCTGGTAGTAGCCTGGCACTCTGGCCGGCACCTCGCCCTGCATCCGAAACGGCCGGCCGGCCGCCGGCAGGGCCGGCTCGACCTTGAGGCGGGGCGGCACGTGCGGCTGGAGCAGGTGGCACAGACCGGCCAGACCGACCGAGACCGCCACCACCCGCAGGAGGTCGGTCCAGACGGTGCCCGGAAACACACGGCTCAACACCACGGCCAGCACCACGGCAGCGGCGGCGAGCCAGCCCTGGAGGCCGGCTTTCATCCCAGGCGCCGTGCCGCTCCCGGAAGCGGCACCGCATTCACCACCTGTGCCACCACGTCGGCTGCGGTCAGGCCCTGCGCGATCGGCTCCGGCCTGAGCAGGAGGCGGTGAGCCAAGGCTTCCACCGCCAGGTCACGCAGATGGTCCGGGGTGACGAACGCCGCCTGGCGCAGATAGGCCAGGGCCCGGCTGGCCCGGATCCAGGCGATGGCGCCCCTGGGGCTCACGCCCAGGCGCAAGGACGGGTGCTGGCGGGTGGCGGCGACCACCGCCTGGGCGTAGCTCACCACCTGATCGGAAATCGGCACCTCGGCGCTCTCGGCGGCCGCTTCGGCCAGGGCGTCTGCGCCCATCACCGCCCCCAGACTGGGCGGACGCTGCAACTCACCGGGCGCCTGCATGGCGGCCCGTTCGTCCTCGACTGCCGGGTAGCCGACCCGGATGCGCAGCAAGAAGCGGTCGAGCTGGGCCTCAGGCAGGGCGAAGGTGCCCTCGTACTCGATCGGGTTCTGGGTGGCCACCACCATGAAGGGGCGCGGCAAGGCATAGACCTGGCCGTCGACGGTGACCTGGCGCTCCTCCATCGCCTCCAGCAGGCTGGACTGGGTCTTGGGCGAGGTGCGGTTGATTTCGTCCGCCAACAGGAGGTTGCAGAAGACCGGGCCGGGCCGGAACTGGAAGCTCTGCAGCTTGGCGTCGTAGTAAGTGAAGCCGGTCACGTCCGAGGGCAGCACGTCCGGCGTGAACTGCAGGCGGCGATGGGTCAGATCCAGGCTCTGGGCCAGGCCCCGCACCAAGGTGGTCTTGCCGACCCCGGGCACGTCGTCGATCAGAAGGTGCCCTTCCGCCAATAGCACCACCAGGAGCCGCTCGACCACAGCCTGGCGTCCCCAGGCCACCTTGGACAGGGCTTGGGACAGATCGCTCAGCGCCACGCGACGGCCCCCTTGCGCCACTGCTCAAATCTCACACCGTGAGATCGAGCTGGATAGGGTGAAGGTTCCACCTCAAGGACCAGATGCCTCCGCCAGCGCTTCCGGCTGGCTGCGGGTGGAACGGGCCAGGTAGCCGGCCAGGCCCACCGCCGCGAACAGGGCACCAGACAGCACCACCGCCGGGGCCACGCCGATGGCCAGCGCCAGCGGCCCGGCCAGCAGGGTGGACACCAAGAGGGAGAGGCTGGTCAGGGCGGCATAGATGGCCATGGCCCGACCGCGCACCGCACCGTCCACGCTCTGCTGATACCAGGTCAGGAGCGGCACCAAAAAGGCGATGTTGCAGAAGCCGAGCATGAAGTACAGCCCGAGTGCTGCCCCGAAGGACGGCACCACGCCGAGCAGCCCGGTCATCAGGCCACTGCCGGCCAGGCCGATGTTGATCAGGTGGCGGCGCCCCACCCGGTTGGGGTAGCGGGTCATCAGCATGCCGCCCAGCACCATCGACACGCCCTGCACGGCGGGCAGGTAGGGGTAGAGCGTGGCGGAGACGTGAAACACATCGGGCAGGAGCAGGATGAGGAGGGCGTTGAAGGCGCCGATCGGCAGGCAGGCCGTGGCGATCTGCACGAGCAGGGTACGGCTCACCGGCTGGCCGATGGCGGCGCGCATGCCCTCTTTCAGTTCGGTCAGGTAGCCCGGTCCCGGGGCCTGGCCCGGCGCCTTCACCCGCACCGGGAAGACGGAGATGAGCAGGGCCGAGGCGAGGAAGGTGGCGGCGTCGATCAGGAAGGCCGGCCGCACGCCGGCCACCAGGATGAAGAGGCCGACCAGCAGGTACCCCACCACGTCGATGCCGTTGGCCAGGCTCTGGTCCAGGCCGTTGGCCCGGGTCAGTTCCTGGCCGGTGCCCACCACCACTGGCACCACGGCCTGGTAGGCCGCCCGGTAGAACTCCCAGACGGCGTTGGTCAAAAAGGCCAGCACGATCAGGGTGAGCAGATTCGGCGCCCAGAACATGAGGCCCACGGTCAAAAAGCGCGCCCAGTCGGCGAACAGCATCGAGGTCCGCCGCTCCAGGCGGTCGACCAGGGGACCGATGAACCAGCCGAGCAGGGCGGAGGGCGCCAGCGAAGCTGCGGAGATCAGGGCGACGTCGACCGGTGAGCCGTGGCTCATCTCCACCACCAGGATGAGGAGGGCGGCCAGGGTGAACCGGTCGCCGAAACGGGAGATGTTGCGCGAGAGGGTGAGCAGGAGGAAGTTGCGGTTACGGAAGAGGTCCACCTAGCTCGCTCCTTACCGGATCGACCCGTCTTGGCTGGGGTGAAGTGGGGACGATTTCCAGATGGCGGCCCGTTTCCCTCCCGCCCTAGGCCGGGCGGAGGCTCTGGGACAGCCTCATGCCGAGACTGTCCAGCGCCTGGCGATAGGCCACGCCCGGCGGGTGGCCCATCGCCAGCTGTCCATCGAGCGGCAGATCGACGCCGAGCCTGAGCACGACCTGGCCCCGCTCCGCTGCTCCTGCCCCGGCCACCTCCACCGGGCCCAGCAGCCGCACTGTCTGTGCCACGGAAAAGAGAGCGGACTGCATGGCTGCCACCTCCGGCAGGTCCGGCAGGTCGACCAAAAGCACGTCGAGGCCGGCCCACAGGGCGTCGTCGCGGAAGGTCGTGCACATCCGCTCCAGGTCCGGTCCCCGCGCCACCAGCGGCCGCTCGCCCGGCAAAAAGGCGGCGAGTGACAGGAGGCGGACGCCGTCCTTGGCTCTCGGCACGATGGCCCGGCCCAGCGTTGCCGGCCTGCCGGACAGGCCGGCCACCTGAAACAGGCCCGGACAGCGCACGTTCAGGTCCAGCACGCCGGCCCGCCGGCCCGCCTCCTGCCAGTGCCTGGCCAGCTGCCAGGCCAGGGTGGTGGCGCCGGTGCCTCGGCCCCAGATCCCGATCACGGGGCAGCGCACGCCACCCCGGAGCTCCCTCAGCCGCTCGCCCAGGGCGGCTGGGGCCGGCGGGGGCTCGATCCGGCAGTCGATGCCTCGAGCGGCCAGGGCGGCCATGTAATCACGGGTCTCAGGCAACTCCGTCTCGGGCCAGGCGAAGACCAGGGGCAGCCGGTCAGGGACGATCAGGCCCAGCGTCGCCGGCGAGCAGCCCAGGCCGGCGTGTTCAACCTCTTGCCAATTCAGCGCCGAACCCCCCCTCCGCCTCCACCCCAGGCCCCAGATCCGGTATACTATCGAACGCTGACGAGGTTTGGTTTCCCACCTTTGGTCACTGGAGAGGAAGGCCGTTTTGCGTCATTTTCGAGCCCTGATCCCGTACTTTCGCCGCCATCGCTGGTTTTACGTATTCGGGGTAGGAGCCCTGCTGGGCGCCGACATCGCCCAGTTGATCCTGCCCCAGGTGCTCGAGCGCTTCGTCAACACCGTGCAGCGCGCTGGCGCCGTCCAGAGCGACCTTCTGCCCTATGCGCTCGCCCTCCTGGCGCTCGGCATCATCATCTTCGCCACCCGCTTCCTCTGGCGCAACTTCGTGCAAGGCGCCGCCCGCCTCATCGACTACGAACTGAGGCGCGACCTGTTCCACCAGTTCACGCTGCTCTCTCCGAACTACTTCAACCACCACAAGACGGGCGACCTGATGGCGCACGCCACCAACGACCTGCAGGCCGTGCGCATGGCGCTCAGCATGGGCGTCGTGATGATCGCCGACACCGCCTTCCTGATCACCTCCACCCTGATCATCATGTTCTCCACCATCTCCCCGTCCCTGGCCACCTTCGCCCTGTTGCCGCTGCCCCTGGCTGCAGTCGTGACCGGCCTCTTGGGCCGCCAGATCCACCTGCGCTTTCGCGCTGTGCAGGACCAGTTCTCCACCCTCTCCGAGCATGTCCAGGAGAACTTCTCCGGCATCCGGGTGGTGAAGAGCTTCGTCCAGGAGCAGCCTGAGCTGGAGCGCCTGATGGGGCACAGCCGCGAGTACTTCGACCGCAACATGCGCCTGGTCCGCATCTGGGCCCTGATCCAGCCCCTGGTCCAGTTCATCCAGGGCCTCGCCTTCGTGGTCGCCCTGGTCTACGGCGGCATCCTGGTGGTGCGAGGCACCATCACGCTGGGCGCCTTCGTCGCCTTCACCAGCTACCTGGGGCTCCTGAACTGGCCGATGCAGTCGATCGGCCAGCTGGTCAACCTGATCCAGCGCTCGGGCGCCTCTCTGCAGAGGCTGGATGCCATCTTCTCCGAGCGCCCCGAGATCACCGACCGGCCAGGCGCCGTCGCCCCTGCCAAACCGCTGGAGGGGGCGCTTCAGGTCCGCCATCTCACCTTCACCTATCCGGACAGCACCCGCCCCGCCACCTCCGACGTCTCCATCGACCTGCCGGCCGGGCGCACCCTGGCCCTGATCGGCCGCACCGGCGCCGGCAAGTCGACCATCATCAGCCTCCTGCTGCGCGTCTTCGATCCCCCGCCCGGAACTATCTTCCTGGACGGCATCGACATCCTGGACCTGCCCCTGGCCACGCTGCGGGAGACGGTCGCCTACGTGCCGCCAGACAACTTCCTGTTCTCCGAAACGATCGCCCAGAACATCGCCTTCGCCGACTCCGAACTGGGCCGGGACGTGATCGAGGAGGCGGCGGCCAGAGCGGCCGTGAAGGGCGAGATCCTGCAGTTTCCAGACGGTTTCGAGACCCTGCTCGGCGAGCGCGGGGTCACCCTGTCCGGCGGCCAGAAGCAGCGCGTCTCCCTGGCCCGGGCGCTGGCCAAGACCGCGCCGATCCTGATCCTGGACGACAGCTTCTCGGCGGTCGACACCTACACCGAGGAGCTGATCCTGGGCGGCCTGCTTGACCTCCGGCAGAACCGCACCACCATCCTGGTGGCGCACCGCGTCTCGACCATCAAGCACGCCGACCTGATCCTGGTGCTGGAGGACGGCCGGGTGATCGAGAGCGGCAACCACCAGAGCCTGCTGGCCGAGCGCGGCTTCTACTCCCGCCTCCACCAGCGTCAGCTACTCGAGGACCGCCTGGGCGGCTCGCCAGAGGGGCGGGGCGCATGATCCGCGAGGAGGAGGCGCTCGGCAAAGCCTACGACGCCCGCCTGATGCGCCGCCTGCTCGGTTATGCCCGCCCCCAGTTCTGGTGGATCCTCCTGGCCCTGGGGCTGACCGTGATCGTCACGGCCTCCACCATCGCCCAGCCCTACCTGGTCAAGATCGCCATCGACAACGACATCAACACGGTGTCCTTGCCGATGGTCACCTACCCGATCGGCCAGGCGCCGGCCGGGGTGCCGGCCGTGCCCTTCGACGGCCGCCTGTTCGTGCGGGTGAAGGCGCTGCCGACGCCGCCGGCCTCCACGACACCGGTCTACACCATCCTGGCCCAGGGCGGCCAGACCGCCATGATCCAAGGACCGATGCCACACCAGGCATTCACGATCAAGAACGGCGGCCACGCCGTCCAGATCGGCACCAGGTTGCTGCCGGCCGTTCCGGTCCCGGTTGCGGTCATGTCCCGCTTCCGCCAGCAGGACGTCAGGGGCCTGGAGCTGATCGGCATCCTGTTCCTGGGCGCGCTGCTGCTGGCCTTTCTGGCCAACTACCTGCAGGCCTACATTCTGCAGTGGGTGGCGCAGAGCGCCATCTTCTCCATCCGCAAGGACGTGATCACCAAGATCGAGGGCATGCCCGCCGCCTTCTTCGACAAGAATCCGACCGGCCGTCTGGTCACCCGCGCCACCAACGACGTGGAGGCCCTGGAGGAGATGTACTCCAGCGTGATGGTGAACATGATCCGGGACGGCCTGCTCCTGGTCGGGGTGGTGGTGATCATGTTCCAGATGAACACCTATCTGGCGTTCGTCTCGATCGCCGTCCTACCGGTCGTGTTCATCGCCGCCAACATCTACCGCAACAAGGCCCGCATGGCCTACCGCAATGTGCGCCTGGCGCTGGCCCGCATCAACGCCTTTTTGGCCGAGAACATCTCAGGCATGCGCGTGGTGCAGACCTTCCAGCGCCAGAGCGCCCAGGAGGAGAAGTTCCGCTCCGCCAACGGCGCCTACCGGGATGCCGGCATCCGAGAGATCCGGCTGTTCGCCATCTTCCGCCCCTTCATGGACTTCCTCTACACCGGCATGGTGGCGGTTCTGGTCTGGTTCGGCGGCGGCTCGATCCTGGACAGCGCCCTCACCTTCGGCGTGGTCTACGCCTTCATCCAGTACATCCAGCTCCTCTTCCAGCCGATCAACGACGTCACCCAGAACTACTCCATCCTGCAGTCGGCGATGGCGGCGTCGGAGCGGCTGTTCGTGCTGTTGGACCACCCTGCGGAGCTAACCGACCCGCCGGCTCCCAGGGCGCTGCCAGCGGCGGAGGGCCGGGTGGCCTTCGACCACGTCTCCTTCGCCTACACCGCCGACAACTGGGTGCTGCGTGACGTGTCGTTTGAGATCGAGCCAGGCCAGACCGTGGCCTTCGTCGGCGCCACCGGCGCCGGCAAGACCTCGATCATGAGCCTGCTTGCCCGGTTCTACGATGCCCAGCAGGGGCGCATCCTGGTCGACGGGGTGGACATCCGCGATGTGAAGCAGGCGGAGCTGCGCCGGCGCATCGCCGTGGTGCACCAGGAGGTTTTCATCTTCGCCGGCACCATTCGTCAGAACATCGCCCTCAACCAGCCCCTGTCCGACCAGGAGATCGTCCGGGCGGCTCAGCTGGTCGGCGCCGACCGCTTCATCACCCGCCTGCCGCACGGCTACGACGAGCCGGTGCAGGAGCGGGGATCCACCTTCTCCACCGGCCAGCGCCAGCTTCTGTCGCTGGCTCGGGCCGTGGCGGCCGATCCGGCCATCCTGGTCCTGGACGAGGCCACCTCCAACATCGACACCGAGAGCGAGCAGCAGATCCAGATGGCCCTGGAGAATCTGGCCGGCACCCGCACCATGATCGTGGTCGCCCACCGCCTGTCCACCATCCAGGGCGCCGACCGCATCTTCGTGATGGCCCAGGGCCAGATCCGGGAGTCTGGATCCCACCAGGAGCTCCTGGCCCAGGGCGGTCTCTACTACGACCTCTACCGCCTGCAGTACAAGGAGGACTTCAAGCTGACCTGACCCGGGGCACCCAACAGCGGGTGCACCTGCCCCCGGGGACCCGGTCCGACCAGGAGGTGACAGCAGTGCCCCGCCTTGGCTCTCACCGCCGGCGGCTGCCGGAGATCCTCCGTCTCCTGGCCCTGGCCTACCCGGACGCCCACTGCGAGCTGGACTTCCAGACACCCTTCGAGCTCCTGGTGGCGACCGTGCTCTCCGCCCAGTGCACCGACCGCCGAGTGAACATGGTCACATCCCGGCTCTTCCCCCGCCTCACCGGCCCGAAGTCCCTGGTCGAGATGGGTGTGGACCGGCTGGCTGAGGAGATCCGTGACGTCGGCCTCTTTCGGGCCAAGGCCCGCGCCCTTGTCTCTCTGAGCGAGGACCTGATCCGGCTTCACGGCGGCCAGGTGCCGGCCGATCGGCAGGCCCTGGAGGCGCTGGCCGGCGTCGGCAAAAAGACGGCATCGGTGGTGCTGGCCAATGCCTTCGCCATCCCAGCCCTGGCCGTGGACACCCACGTGTTCCGGGTGAGCCACCGCCTGGGCCTGGCCAGCGCCAAGAGCCCCGAGAAGACGGCGGCGGAGCTGATGGAGATCGTGCCGCCTGACGACTGGATCTCCTTCCACCACCAGCTGATCGCCCACGGCCGGCAGGTCTGCCACGCCCGGTCACCGGCCTGCGCCACCTGCACCCTGCTCCCGCTCTGTCCGGACGGGAGGCGCCGCACTGCTAGTCCGGCAGTGCGCTGAGCACCCCCGTGAGCACCTTTAGCCCCGCCTCCCAGTCCGCCACCATACCCAGGTCGGCGGCCTGGAAGATCGGCGCCTCGCCGTCGGTGTTGACCGCCACCACCACATCGGCCCTACGGATGCCGACCAGGTGCTCGAAGGCGCCAGAGATGCCGAGCGCCACGTAGACGCGGGGCGCCACCGTCCGCCCGGTCAAGCCGACCTGGAAGGCCTTGGGCAGCCGGCCGGCGTCGGTGACAGCCCGTGACGCCCCCAGACCGAAGCCGTGGCGGCGGGCCAGTTCGGCCACCTCGGCCACTCGCACCTCTGGCACGCCCATACCGACGGAGAGCACCACGGGACGGGGTGCGAGCAACTGCGCGTCCAGCGCATAGGGCGTGACGGCGCCCACCGTCATGCCGTCCGCCGCTGCCGGCAGCGGCCGCTGCACCACCTGGACGGTGCCCTGGCGCGGCACTGTGAGCGGCAGGCACACGCCGGGGCGGATGGTGGCGAGGTCGGGTCTGGTGCGGGAGACGATCGGCGCCACCATCAGTCCGCCGAACGACGGCTTGTCCATGACCAGCCCGCCCTCGTCGGCCACGGCAAAGGCGACGGCGTCGCCGGTCAGGCCGAGTTCCAGCCTGGCCGCCAGCCGGCCAGCCCACTCCCGGCCGTGGGTGGTGGAGGGGAAGAGGACGGCCGCTGGGCGACGCTCCGCGATGAGCTCGGCCAGAGCGGTGGCCGCCCGCCCGGAGTGAAAGGGCGGGTCGTCCTGGTCCTCGAGCACGTAGATGACGCTGGCACCTGCCTCGCCCAACAGCTGGCGATGGGCGGCGCTGAGGCTGCCCCAGACCACGGCCGCTGCCGTACCGCCCGCCGGCTCTGTCAGACGGTGGGCGTCGCCCAGGAGCTCACGGGCCAGCTGCTGGCCGGAGTCGTCCAATCGGGGCAGAGCCACCCACAGCTGGCCGGGCAGACCCCGTCGCACGACCCTTTCCGGCCGGGGGGGCACCTTGGCCAAGTGGGACCGAAGCGCGTCCTCAACGGCGCTCGGATCGCCTGGATCCACCATCTGGCGGCGGCGGTCCACGCTCTCCTGGCGGAGCGGCAGGACGCGGGTCGGCGAGCCCGCCTGCCCATAGCGGGCGAGATCGCCGCCCAGCTGGCTCACCGTGAGCTGGCCAACCGGCAGTTCCTCCGCTGCCGCCACCTTCTTGCGGGAGATGTACACCTCTTCGGCCAGCTCCTCGGCGGCGGTGACCACGGCGGGCAGTGTAGAGACGATGGACTCCTGGCCGCCCTCCAAGGCGCGCCGAAGGTCCAGGCGGCCGTCCGGCCGCAGGGTGAGGCTGGTGACGGCTGTGATGAGAGGCCAGCCCAGCAGCTCGGCGATCATCGGGCCCACCTGGCCGGTCTCGGCGTCCAGGCTGTGCCTGCCCAGCATGACCAGGTCCGGGCCCTGAAGGCGGATGGCGTCGGCCAGGGCGTGGGCGGTGGCCAGGGTGTCGGATCCGGCCAGGGCGCGGTCGGAGATGAGCCAGGCCTGATCGGCGCCGCCGAGCAGGGCCGCCTTCAGCACGTCCTTGGCGGACGGCGGTCCCATGCTGAGCGCCACCACCTCGCCGCCGGCCTCGGCCCTGAGGGCCAGGGCGGCGCCCAGGGCCACCATGTCCAGCGAGTTCGGCTCTAGCGCCACGCCCTCCCGCACCATCCGCCGTTCCCCGCTGTCAAAGCGCATCTCCCCGGGCGACGGGATCTGCTTGATCAGGACCGCGATCTTCATCGGCGCCGCCTCCCGCATCCAGTCTGCCTAGCCATGTTTCTCTGCCGGCCGCCCTCAGCCCTTGATCGCCCGCAGGGCGGCTACCACCGCCACCGCCAGGACGGCCAGCCAGTAGAGGCGCAGCACCCAGAACAGGACGGTCTGCCAGCCGACCACAGCGCGCCGCCCGAAGTGGTGGCGCTTGGCGCTGACCAGCTGGTCAGGCTCGAGCAGGGACAGCACATCGGCCGGGCTCAGCCGGTCAGCTGCCCCGGGATCAGGCTCTTTGGCACTGGGTGACTCTGCCACCAGGCGGCCTCCTCTAGATCAGGCGCGGGTCCAGCACCGAGACGGCGAACAGGACCCCGGCCAGGGTGATCAGGGCTCCGACCACACACGCCGCCCAGTTCTGCCAGGGGCGATTGACCCACTCGCCCATCACCTGGCGGTCATTGGCCAGGAGCAACAGGAACAGGAAGATGGGCGGGGTGGACAGCACGGCCACCACGTTGACCAAGAGCACCACCAGCTCCAGCGGGATGTGCGGGATCAGCACCACCGCACCGGCCACCAGGGCGACGCCGATCAGGGTCAGGTAGAAGCCGGCCGCCTCCCGGGGGGGCCGGTTCAGGCTGCGCGAGGCGCCGGTCACCTCGGCCAGGGCGTAGGCAGAGGCGGTGGAGATGGCAACCGCCGCCACCAG
Organism: Bacillota bacterium; assembly: GCA_021803575.1. Lineage (GTDB taxonomy): Bacteria > Bacillota > Sulfobacillia > JAJZYS01 > JAJZLH01 > JAJZLH01. Next base: position 21,339 of record JAJZLH010000019.1, read on the forward strand.
GCCGGCCTCCACGATGCCGAGGGCGAACAGGGAGGCGCCGATGCGGCCGACAAAGGGCACCAGGGCGCGTGCGAAGTCCGCCGTCTGGTAGTTATGTGGACTCATGCCGTGGCGGAACAGGGTGCTGGTGGCGATCACCGCCGCCATGCCGAAGGCGGCGGCCAGGAGCGCTCCCAGCACGGTGTCCCAGCGGCCTCGGTGCACATCCGCCGGTGTCAGGCCCTTGTCTGCGACGGCCGCCTGCTGGAAGAAGATCATCCAGGGCGTGACCGTCGCTCCGATGTCGGCGACCAGAATCAGCACGGTGTTGGTGCTCCACGCTGGCAGCGGTGTGAAGGTGAGGAGGGCACTTCCGACCTGGGCCCAGGGCGGGTGGGAGAGGATCGCCACCGGCACGAAGACGGCATTGAGGATGGCGAGCGCCATGATCAGCCGCTCCCAGGTCCAGTAGCGGCCGGTGGTGACCGCCACCGCCAGCACGGCGATGGTGCCGGACACCGCCGCCAGCGGCGGCACGCCGAAGTAGCCGAGGCCCGCCCGGATGCCGATGAACTCGGTGACCAGGGTGAGCAGGTTGCCGAAGAGCAGATCCACCAAGAGGAGGCCGCCCCACATGCCACCGAAGCGGTCTGCCATCAGCTCGGAGAAGCCGCGGTGCGAGACGGCGCCGAGGCGCATCGCCATCTCCTGTACCACCACCGCCATGGCGAAGGTGAGCAGGATGAACGGCAGGAAAAAGCCGATGCCAAACTGGCTGCCGGTCGCCGCATAGGACAGCATGCTGGGTGCGTCGTTCTCGCCCAGCATGACCAGAATGCCCGGCCCGATGGTCAGCCAGAGCAACCACACCCAGCGGCGCGGGCCCCGTGTCTGATAGGCGCGGCGCAGGCTGAGACGGTCCCGGGCCCGATCCCGGTCCTCGTGGGTGACGCCTTGTGGCTCCGCCGGGTGCCGCATCAACTGGCCCGATCCTGGGGCTCCACCGCCACCGCAGCCAAGAGCCGGCGGTCGAGGCGGGCCGCCCGGCGGCCGCCCACCTCGACCCGGCGTTCGGCAGCGCCTGGCTCACCGGAAACCACCCGCAGGCTGGCCCCCGGCACCAGGCCGCGGCGCTCCAGGTCGGCCAGGAGGGTGGCATCTTCCTCGCTCACCCAGGCCACCTGGCCTCGGGCGCCAACGTCCATTTCCGTCAGGGGTATCGTCTCGCGAGCTGCCACCTCGCCAGACCTGGATGGGATCGGGTAGCCATGCGGGCAGGCCGCGGCGTCGGCCAGGACGCGGGCGAAGGACTCGGTGACCTCCTCGGGCAGGGCGTGCTCCATCTGGTCCGCCACCCGGTCCACGCGCTCCCAGCCGATGCCGAGCATGTCAGTCAGGAAGCGTTCGGTCAGACGATGCCGGCGCACCACCTGCATCGCCGCCAGCCGGCCCCGGGCCGTGAGGCTGACGCCGAGATATTCACGGTAGCGGACCAGCCCCGCCAGCGCCATCTTGTGAAACATGGCGCTGGCGGAGGCCGCCGACACACCCAGCCGCCTGGCCACGGCGCTGGTGGTGGCACGCTGGGCTGGCGTCTCCACCCGGTAGATGGCGGCCAGGTAGTCCTCCATGGTGCGCGAGATCATGTCCGCGGCCCCCCCGATCGGGACAAGGTTTAGTCGTCTCTAAACCATGTTCCTGCCGATCACCGCCTCGGACCGCCCTATACTGGGGTGAATCGGACGGGGGGGTCGCACATGGAGGTCTTCGTCACCGGCGGCACCGGCTACGTGGGTCAGCCCGTGGTCACAGCCCTACTGGCCGCTGGTCATCGGGTGCGGCTTCTGACTCGCCGGATGCCTGCCCCCTGGCCGGCCACAAGCTGGCTCTCGCCCATTCCCGGCACGCTCACTGACCAAGAGGCGCTGCGCGAAGGAACAAGCGGCGCCCATGCCGTGGTTCACCTGGTCGGCATCATCCGCCAGGATCTCTCCTCCGGCACCACCTTCGCCGCTGTCCACAGCGAGGGGACGCGCCGCCTCCTGGAGGTTGCGGCCGGGGCCGGCGTCCGCCGCTGGCTGCAGATGAGCGCCCTGGGCGTGGATCCGCGCTCGCCTTCCGCCTACTTCCGCACCAAGGCCGAGGCGGAGGCGGCGGTGCGGGCCAGCGGCCTGGACTGGACCATCTTCCGCCCCTCGCTGGTGTTTGGGCCAGGCGGCCCGGGGGCGCAGTTTCTGAGCGAGATCCGCGACCGGCTCCTCACACTGCCCCTGCACCCGATGATCGACGGCGGCCACCAGCGCCTGCAGCCGGTGGCGGTCGGCACCGTGGCCGAGGCCTTCGCCCGCGCTCTGGACGCCCCTTCCACCATCGGCGCCACCTACGACCTGGCCGGACCCGAGGTGCTCACCTTCCGGCAGATGGTGAATGCTGTGGCCCAAGCCCTGGGCCGGCCCTTCCGGCCGGTGTGGGTGCCGTCCTGGCTGGTCCAGGCCATGCTGCCGGTTCTGGATCGCAGCGGCCGCTTCCCCTTGACCCGCGACCAGCTGCTGATGCTGCGGGCAGGCAACACCTCTGACACCTGGCAGGAGGCGTATCAGGCACTTGCCCTTAATCCGGTGGGCTTCAGCGCCGAGGGTCTGTGAGATCCCGCCAGGCGGGGCAGCGCTAGTCTCCCGCTTGCCGCCGCCGGCCGCCAGTCTCCGCAAGCGGCACCGCCCTGGCGGTGACCAGTTGCAGCACCTTGGTGATGGCGGCCAGCTGCAGTCGGGTGCGCACCGCCAGGGGCTGCAACACCGGCGTCTCGATCGTCATGGCGTGGCCGCTGAGCTGGAACATCAAGAAGGCCAGCGGCCACAGCCGGCGCTTCTCCAGCCGCTGGCGGAGCGGCTCGGCGGCTCTGCCCCGCGGCACCAGGCCGCGGCGCACGGTCGGCTCGTCGGCCCGCTCGCAGACCGGCCCCACCCTGGCCATGGCGTCTCGCACCTGGCGGCGGAACCAGGGCGGGCGGTCCGTCGTCTCATAGATGTAGAAGCCCTTAAAGTCGGAGTCCTCGTGCAGGTCCAGCCCGAAGTCGTAGCGGAGCTCCCCCAGCGCCGCCCACATCAGGCTAGCCAAGGGATCCTCGGGATTGCGGAACTGGCGGTTGGGGTCGACGCCCTGGCCGTTGTGGCGCTCTTCGCGGATGTAGCCGTACGGGTTGAGGCACGGCCAGACGTCGAACTCCACCCGCTCCTGCCAGCTCTCGGCCAGGCTCTCCAGGAAGGTGACGCAACCTTCGACGCCGCCCGGCTCCTCGCCGTGGATGCCCGCTGCCAACAGGACGCGCACGCCCCTCCCAAAGCGCAGCCGGAAGATCTCCTCACCGTCCACCTGGCCGACAGTCTCGAGGGTCGTGCCCAGGCGGGCGCTGGCATCTACCAGCCTCTGCTGAATGATCGGCCACGGGGTGCGTTCGTCCATGGGGGACCTCCTCCCGGCGGTGAGCAAAACGCCCGCACGAAGCGGGCGTCAAGCTTGGCGCGCCTAGCAGGACTCGAACCTGCGCTCCTGGCTTCGGAGGCCAGTACTCTATCCACCTGAGCTATAGGCGCTTACGATCGGATTCTAGCACAGTGGGCCGGCGCCCTTCCAGCCCAGGTACCCGCCCCCAAGCCGCCGCTTCCCTGTACACTGCCCTGAGAACATCCGAGAGGAGCTGCCATGCCACCCGCCCTTCTGATCGCCCTGGTGCTCGCCCTCGGCCTGGACACGCTCAGTGTGTCGGCCGCCCTCGCCCCTCGCTTCCCGGAGCATCGCCTGCGCATCGCCATCACTTTCGCCCTGTTCGAAGCGGTGATGCCGCTGATCGGCATCGGCATCGGCCACCTCTTGGGCCGGGCGCTGGGACCGACCGGAGCGACGGTCGGCGCCGTGCTGCTGGTGGCTCTGGGCGGCTATTTCCTGGTGGCCAGACACGAGCAGGCACCGGCCTCCGGCCCGGCCGGCTCGGTCCCGGCCCAGGACTTCGCCGGCTGGCTTCTGGTCGGGCTGGGGCTGGCCATCTCCCTCGATGAGGTGGCGGTTGGCATCTCCTTCGCCCTGCTCGGCGTGCCCGTGCTTCCCGCTGTGCTGGCCATCCTGGCCCAGGCCTTCGCCTTCTCCCTGATCGGCTCCTCACTTGGCAAGGGCCTCGCCGACCGCTTCGGCGCCGTCGCCGAGCGCCTGGCCGGAGTCGTGCTGATCGGCCTGGGCGTGGTACAGCTGGGCCGCATCTTCCTCGGCTGGTGAGGAAATGAGCACACTCGTCACGGAGCGCCTGCAACTCGTACCGTGGAGCGCTCGGCTCTGCCAGCTGGCTCTCGAGGACCGGCCGGCCCTGGCCGAGGCGATCGCCGCCAGAGTGCCCGAGGAGTGGCCGCAGGCAGACTTTGGCCGGATACTGCCCATGATCCGTGAGCTGGCCGAGAGCGTACCGGGACACGAACTCCCCAACTTCCTCACCATCCACCGCCAGGACCGCTGTCTGATCGGCGGTATCGGCTTCACCCGGCCGCCGGCCGATGGCGACGGTGAGTTCGGCTACGATGTGATCCCGTCGTATCAGAACCAGGGTTACGCCACGGAGATGGGCCGGGCCGTGGTCGGCTGGGCATTTGGAGAACTCGCCCTCTCCGACCTCCGGGCCACCTGCCAGCCGGACAATCTGGCGTCGGTCCGGGTCCTGGAAAAGATCGGCTTGCGACGGGTCGAGGAGACGGCGGACCTCGTCAGCTGGCTGCTGACGAGGTCCGAGTGGCTCTCTTCGTAATCGCTTCGGAGCCTGACTCAGGACTCGCTGCGGTCGCCTTGCACCACTTTCTCCAGTCCCAGGTCCTTCAGCAGCGCCTGGTGGTGGAGGGTCAGTTCGCGGGCCAAAGACTCCAGTTTCTTGCCGAGCGCATCGTGCTGCCGCTTCATTTTGTCGTACTGCTGGCTGAGGGTGCGCACCCGGCGCACTCTGGCCGTGGTCGTCATGTCGCCGACCGTCTTGCGTGAGCGTCGCTTGCTCGGAGCGGCACTGGGCTTGCCGCTGACCCGGTTGGCCAGCCGACCCAGATACAGCTTGATGCTGACCGCAGAGCGGTCCAGATCTGAGACCGCCTTCTCCACCGCCTCTGTGAACGGCAGTATCTGGGCATCGATTTGCTTTGCCAGGCCGGTCAGATATTCTCTTTCCTTCGGTTCAAACTTCCCTTTTGTCGCCACTCCGCCCGCCTCCTATAGGTTGCATTCCAGTGCCAAGTATAACACTTGGCCGCACCCAAATTCGGCCATGTTCGCGATATATCCCGACCAGACCGATTCCCGATGGCGGCCGATCTTCGCCGACCCTTCGCCGCACCAGAGCTCGGCCGCCGGGCCTAGCGCCCCGCCGCCAAACTGCTGCAGAGGCCACGCAGCACGTACACTAGAGGAGATCGGGGTCGTGCTGAATGAACAGCTCTCCATTGCCGATCGGGACCAGTACCTGCCGGCTGCCTGGGGTGGCGGCCACCAGGCTGCGGAAGCCTGCCAGCTCGCCCGCCTTGTCCACAGCGTTGTCGACCACCAGCAGGCCGTCCTGGGCCAGGATGCGGAACAGGTCCGGCCACCAGTTCACATAACGCTTGCGGTCGGCGTCCAGGAAGATCAGGTCCCAGTCTCGGGCCCGCGCCGTCTTCAGAAATTCCGTCGCATCGCCTGGCACCAGCTCGATCCCCCCTGCGAGGCCAGCCTCCTGGAAGTTCGCCCGGGCCATGGCCAGCTTTTGCTGATCGGCTTCCAGCGTCACCAGGCGTGCGCCGTCGGGGACGGCATCGGCCCACCAGATCGTCGAGTAGCCGTTGGAGGTTCCCACCTCCAGGACGCTCCGGGGCGCCATCGCCCGGATCAGCATCCACAGCATCAGCCCGGTGTCGGCCGTGATGTTCAGCATCTTCTCGGCGTGCGCCGTGGCAGCGCGGTCGCTCTTCTCGCCAAACTGCTTCAGGTGGCGCAACAGCGCCTCGCGCTCCGGCCTCACCCGGCCACCCCCTACAGGATCACCTTGCCCAGGGCCGAGGCGATCAGCCCAGCCGCCATCTGGCCCGTCCGGTTATGGTCGTCCAGGATCGGATTCACCTCGACCACGCTCAGCGAGCCCAGCCTGCCGCTTTTGGCCACCAGCTCCATGGCCAGATGCGCCTCCCGGTAGGTGATGCCTCCCGGCACCGGTGTGCCGACGCCCGGCGCCTCTTTGGGATCGATCACGTCGAGGTCGAGGCTGACATGCAGGTGGTCGACGTCGGCCAGGGCGTCCAGCGCCTGCTCCATCACGGTCTGCATGCGCAGGCGGTCGAGGTCGGTCATGGTCGCCACGTTGAGTCCGGACTCCCGGATCGCCTGGCGCTCCTCAAGGTCGAGATCGCGGGCACCGATCAGCCAGACGTCCGGCTCGGCCACGAAAGGCGCGTCCGGCCAGGCGGCCAACAGGTCGGCGTGGCCGCGGCCCACTGCCGCTGCCAGCGCCATGCCGTGGATGTTGCCGCTCGGTGTGGTTCGGTCGGTGTTGAAGTCGCCGTGGGCGTCCAGCCAGATCAGGCCGACCCGGCGGCCGAGCAGGGAGGCTCCGGCCAGGGCGCCGATGCCGATGGAGTGGTCGCCGCCCAGCACGACCGGCAGGGCGCCGCCCTGACCCAAGGAGGCCACGGCTTGGGCCAGTTCCCGGTTGACCCGCACCACCTCGGCCAGGTAGTGCAGGCGGGGGCTCTCGCCGCGCTCAAGGCGCGAGGCGTGGCGGACCTCCAGGTCGCCGTGGTCGGTCACGGCGAGGCCAAGCTGCTCCAGCTCCTGCTGGAGCCCGGCGTAGCGAATGGCGGAGGGCCCCATGTCGACGCCCCTTCGCCCGGCGCCGAGATCCATCGGCACACCCAGCACGGCCACCCGGTTCCTCATCGCCGACCCTCCCATATCACTCCGCGCTCTGCCGCCACTCGGCCAGCGCCTTCGTGAGCCCGGATGGCGAGTTCAGGGCAGGGTCCTGCCACACCCGCTGCCAGAGCCACTCCTGGCACGGCCCCAGCCACGGCCCGGGCGGCCGCTCACAGATCCGGGCGATGGCACTGGGCCGAAGCGCCAGACACCGCTGGACGCCCTCGGCCTGGGCCCGCTGCCACACACCCTGGTAACGCTCTGGCTGAACCGCCGCCAGCCAGCCCAGCTCGCCCTCCGTACACCAGCTGGCGAGGCGGCGCTCGGCCGGCGCCGAGTGCGGCAGATCGCTGCTCAAGAGCGCCGCCAGCTGGACCAGCCTGCCGTGGCGCCGGTCCCCCAGGCGTCCCTTCAGCCAGGCCAGACCCGCCTCCAGATCGCCGCCCGATGCGGCCAGGGAGAGGACGGCCAGGGCTGGATCAGGCGGAACCTCCTGCCAGGTGGGCAGGCCCGCCCATGGCCAGAGCGGGCGGAGCAATGGCTGATAGTGCTTCCACGCCGCGGCGGCCGCCTCCCCCTGGATGAGGCGCCACAGTTCGTCGTCAGCGCGACTTCTGGGACAGCCGGAGAGGGCGTCCGGCTGCCACAGGGCGGCTTCGGTCGCTGGCTCGGCGCTAAGGCGGTGGGAACTGACCAGCCGGATGCCGCGCAGGATGCGCAAGGGGTCCTCGCCAAGGCGCGCCCGAGCGGGGGGAAGCGCCCGCAGCGTCCCGGCCGTCAGATCGACACGGCCGCCGAACGGGTCGATCCAGCCTCCCTCTGGGGTGAGGGCGATGGCGTTCACCGTGTAGTCGCGGCGGGCGAGGTCGGCCTGCACTGTGTTTACGTAATGCACGGTGGCGGGGTGACGGCGATCCTGGTAATCCGCCTCCTGGCGCAGGCGTGCCAGGTGGTAGATGGCGCCGGGCCGCCGGAGCTGCACCACCCCGAAGCCGAGATCCCGCACCCGCCCCAGGGCAGCGAGCAGAGGCCTGAGCTCCTCCGGCGCAGCGCTGGTCGCCAGGTCAATCTCCCGCCATGGTCTGCCCAGAAGGGCGTCGCGCACACCGCCGCCCACCAGCACCACGGAGTGCCCGGCGGCTTCCAGAGCGCCCGTCACCGGCGCCGCCTCAGCCAAGAGCGACTCGACTCGGTCCACCGGCGCCCCTCCTTGGCCGGGCGGCTCCCAGCAACCAGGCGGCGGGGCCGTCTGGCCCCGCCGGTCGATCAGCGCTTGGAGAACTGCGACGCCTTTCGGGCCTTCTTCAGTCCGTACTTGCGGCGCTCCTTGACCCGGGAGTCACGGGTGAGGAGGCCGGCCTGCTTCAGCTGGGGGTGGAAGTTGGAGTCGATGCGCAGGAGCACCCTGGCCAAGGCGTGGCGGACGGCGCCGGCCTGGCCGCTCACACCGCCGCCCTTGACGGTGGCGGTGATGTCGAAGCTGGACTGGGTGCCGGTCAGGATCAGGGGTACCTGGGCATAGGCACGCATGGTGGTGACAGGAAAGTACTCCTCGAGCGGGCGGTTATTGACCTCAATCTTGCCATGGCCCGGCCGCACGTAGACGCGCGCCACGGCCTCCTTCCGCCTGCCGACTGCGAACACGGCGTCAGTCGCCATTGGCAACCTCCCTCAGAACTGGCTGCTGGGCCTGGTGCGGGTGGTCCGGCCCCGGGTACACCTTGAGTTTGGTGAACAACTGGCGGCCCAGTTTGTTCTTGGGCAGCATGCCCCTCACCGCTCTCTCCAGGACGCGTTCCGGGTGGCGGGCCAGCGCCTGGGACACCGTCTCCTGGCGGAGGCCGCCGGGGTAGCCGGTGTGGCGGCTGTACACCTTATCGGTCAGCTTCTTGCCGCTCAGTCTCACCTCGGCCGCATTGACCACCACCACGAAATCGCCCATGTCCACGGACGGCGTGAAGGTGGGCTTGGTCTTGCCCCTCAGGATCGATGCCACCTCGACTGCCACGCGGCCCAAGATCTGATCCTTGGCGTCGATCAGAACCCAGTTGCGCTGGGCGGTCTGGGTGGTCACCATCGGCGTGTCGGTCACAGGTGATCCTCCTTGGAGGCCAGGAGCGGCCAACGCTTAGTGTCTCCCAGGGTCAGGGGCGGTGTCAAGGAAGGGCGGGCCGGCGTAGTGCACCTGGACTAGGGTCAGCCCCCTGGCCTTGGCCGTGTGTCCGGCCAGAGCCCGGTCCCTGCCGCTCAGCACGGCTGCCATGCTGTCGGCCGGCCGCTTGCCCAGCCCCACTTCCATGAGCGTGCCAGCGATGTTGCGGGCCATGTGGTAGAGGAAGCCGCTGGCCGTCATCTCGATCAGGAGCAACTGCTCGGGAAGCGTTGCCACTCTGAGTTGCCACATCCGCCGGCTGGCGTCCAGGTGCTGGCGGCCCGAGAAGCTCCGGAAGTCGTGCTCGCCGATGAGGGCGGCCGCTGCGGCGGACATGGCCGGGACGTCCAGTGGCAGGGCGAGGTGTAGCGTGAACCGGCGGTAGATCGGCCTCGCCCCGCTGGCCGTGTCCACCAGGTATCGGTAGGTCTTGGCCACCGCCTGCCGGCGGGGGTCGAAGCCGGGGGCCGCCTCCTCTGCCGTGAGCACCGTGAGGTCCGGCGGCAGGTGGGCGTTCAGGGCCATCGGCCAGCGCCCTGGGTCGAGGGCGAAGCCGGTGTCGAAGCTCACCACCTGACCGAGGGCGTGCACCCCCTGGTCGGTGCGGCCAGCGCCCTGCAGTTGTACGGATTGGCCGGTGAGGCGGCTGGCTGCCGCCTCCAGGGTGCCCTGCACGGTGCGGCCCTTGTCCGGGCTCTGGCGCTGGAAGCCAGCGAAATCAGTGCCCTCGTAGGCCACGACCAGTTTCAGGCGCACCTGTTCAGACCAGCTCGAGCATCACCATCGGCGCACTGTCACCGCGCCGCTCGCCCATCTTCAGGATGCGGGTGTAGCCGCCCGGCCGGTCCTTGTACTTGGGGGCGATGGCCTCGAACAGCTTGGTCACCGTGTCCTCGTCGAACAGGTAGCTGGCGACCTTGCGGCGGTTGGTGAGGTTGTCCTGCTTGGCGGTGGTGATCAGCTTCTCGGCGATCGACGACACCTCTTCGGCCCTGGCCGCCGTGGTGATGATCTTGCCGCTCTTGAAGAAGGAGGTGACCTGGCTGCGGAACATGGCCCGCTGGGCCTGCCAGCTTCGTCTCAGTCGTCGCTCCGGCATCGCTATCCCTCCACCTGGCGAAAGCCCAGTCCCAGCTGCGCCAGTTTGGCACGCACTTCGTCCAGGGACTTGGTGCCCAGATTGCGCACCTTCTTGATCTCGTCCTCGTCCTTCTGCACCAGCTCGTACACCGAGTTGATGCCGGCCCGCTTCAGGCAGTTGTAGGAGCGCACCGAGAGGTCCAGCTCCTCCACCGGCATCTCGCGCAGGCGGTCTTCGGCGCTGCTGGCGTGGGCGGTGCCGGTGGCACCCTCGCTCACACCGCCGAGGTCCATGAACAGCCGGAGGTGGTCGGTCAGGATGCCGGCCGAGGTGGCCACCGCGTGCTCCGGCGAGACGGCGCCGTTGGTCCACAGCTCGAGCTCCAGACGGTCGTAGTCGGTGACCTGGCCGACCCGGGTGTCACCGATCGTGTAGTTGACGCGGCGCACCGGCGAGAACATGGCGTCGACCGGGATGAGGCCGATCGGCGCATCCGGGTGCTTCAGCTTGTCGGCGCTGACGTAGCCGCGGCCCCGCTCCACCGTGATCTCCATCTCCAGCTTGGCCCCCTTGGTCAAGGTGGCCAGCACCTGGTCCGGGTTGAGCACGTCCAGGTCCGGGTCCTTGATCACATCGCCGGCCCGGATGGCACCGGGGCCCTTGGCCTCGATGCGGATGGTCTTCGCCTCTTCGGTGTGCAGGCGGACGTTCAGCGACTTCAGGTTGAGCACGATGTCGGTGGTGTCCTCCACCACACCGGGCACGGTGGAGAACTCGTGCAGCACGCCTTCGATCTTGAGCGCCGTCACGGCGGCGCCTGGGATCGATCCGAGCAGGATGCGCCTCAGCGAGTTGCCCAGCGTGATGCCGTAGCCCCGCTCCAGCGGCTCGACGACAAACCGCCCGTAGGTACCGGTTGCGTCCAGCTCCGCCACGGAAATGGTCGGGACGGTGGTGTCGGTCACGCTCACAGCCCCCTCGCTCACCTTGAGTAAAGCTCCACGATCATGTGCTCCTCGACCGGCGTGTCGATCTCAGCCCGCTCCGGAAGGCGCAGCAGCGTTCCCTCCAGCTTCTCCATATCGACCTCCAGCCACTCCGGCACCGTCCGGCCCTGGGCCACCTGACGCAGATCCTCGTAGCGGGGGTTCTTGCGGCTCGACTCCGCCACGCTGATCTTGTCGCCGGGCCGGACCAGGATGGAGGGAATCGACGCCTTCTTGCCATTCAGCAAGAAGTGGCCGTGGCGCACCATCTGCCTGGCCTCTGGACGCGATCCGCCCAGCCCCATCCGGTAGACCACGTTGTCCAGCCGCCGTTCCAGGAGCTGCAGCATGCGCTCACCGGTGGCCCCGGTGGAGCGCTGCGCCCGCTCGAAGGTGTTGCGGAACTGGGACTCCATCAGGCCGTAGAAGCGCTTGGCCTTTTGCTTCTCGCGCAGCTGCAGCCCGTACCCGGAGAGTTTGCGCCTGCCCAGCCCATGCTGGCCTGGCGGCACGCCCCGCTTCTTCACAGGGCACTTGTCGGTGTAACACTTCTCGGCCTTCAGGAAGAGCTTCGTGCCCTCCCGCCGGCACAGCCGGCAGACCGGTCCAGTCTCTCTCGCCATGATGTCTGTGCCCCCTACACCCGCCGCCGCTTGGGCGGACGGCAGCCGTTGTGCGGAATCGGCGTCACGTCGCGGATCATGGTGACCTCCAGCCCGGCCGTCTGCAGGGAGCGGATGGCCGCTTCACGGCCCGCGCCCGGACCCTTCACCCACACTTCAACCTCGCGCATGCCCTGGTCCATGGCCTGCTTGGCGGCGGCCTCAGCGGCCACCTGAGCGGCAAAGGGCGTGGACTTCCTCGAGCCCTTGAACCCCTGCATGCCGGAGGAGGCCCAGGCCAGGGAATTGCCGGTGGGGTCGGTGATGGTGACCAGCGTGTTGTTGAAGGTGCTCTTGACGTGGGCGATGCCGCGCTCGACGTGGCGGCGCTCCCGCTTCCTGGGTCGAGTCCCGGTTCGCTTAGGCACCAAGGGGCCCCCTCTCGTTGTTCGGGCTCAGACTCATGCAGATACTCATGCCTTCTTCCGCTTCACGCCGACGGTGCGGCGGGGCCCCTTACGGGTGCGGGCATTGGTGTGGGTGCGCTGCCCGTGCACGGGCAGGCCGCGGCGGTGACGCACGCCCCGGTAGGCCGAGATCTCGACCAGCCGCCGGATGTTCATCGCCGTCTCCCGCTGCAGATCGCCCTCCACCCGGTAGCCCTTTTCCACGGCGTCACGCAGCCGGGTCACCTGGTCCTCGGTCAGGTCGCGCACCCGGACATCCGGGTCCACCGCTGTGTCGGCCAGGATCTTCCGGGCCAGGCTGGGGCCAATGCCGAAAATGTAAGGCAACGCTGCTTCGATCCGCTTTTCCCTGGGCAGGTCAACGCCTGCAATACGTGCCATGTGATCCCTCCTTAGCCTTGGGCCTGCTTGTGCTTCGGGTTCTCGCAGATGACGAAGACCCGGCCCTGGCGGCGCACGATCTTGCACTTCTCGCACATCTTCTTGACGGACGGCCGGACCTTCATGTCATAAGCCTCCTGCTCACTTCAATCGGTAGGTGATGCGACCGCGGGTCAGGTCGTAGGGTGAAAGTTCAATCGTCACCCGGTCGCCGGGCAGGATGCGGATGAAGTGCATCCGAAGTTTGCCCGAGATATGGGCCAGCACCTTGTGGCCGTTGTCCAGCTCGACCCGGAACATGGCATTGGGCAAGGGTTCAACCACCCGGCCCTCCACCTCGATCGTGTCCTCTTTGGGCATCCTCCGCACCTCCTCCCCCGTCCGCCTGGGTCTCGATCGCTTCCAGCTCCCGAGCGAGCTCGTGGTCGTCCGGCTGGTAGGACCGCTCTCGCCACTCCTCGAGCCGCTCGGTGGTAGCGTCTACCACCTGGAGATGGCGGGGGTTCTTCCGCTTCGGACGCGCCATTGCATGGAGCTTGCCATCGGCGATCAGGCACCGGCCCTCGGCGTGACCGACCACCAGGAACAGGCGGCTGTGGTCACGGCCACGGGTCGACCTCACCAACGCACCGACGGCTGGCTCTTCCGCCATTTTACACCACCGTCAGCACGAGCGGTTCCTCGGCGACCGCCACCGTGTGCTCAAAGTGGGCTGACGGCCGCCGGTCGCGGGTGCGAATCGTCCAGCCATCGGCGTCAATCTCAATCTCGGCGCTGCCCAGATTGATCATCGGCTCGATGGCCAGGGTCATGCCCTCGCGCAGGACGAGCCCCTGTCCCGGCGGGCCGTAGTTCACGACCATCGGGTCCTCGTGCATCTGGCGGCCGATGCCGTGGCCGGCCAGTTCGCGCACAATGCCGTAGCCGTGCGCCCGCACGGTCTCCTCGACCGCGTTCGAGATGTCGGAGAGGTGGTGGCCCGGTACCGCCTGCCGGATCGCCCGGGTGAGCGAGTCCTCCGTCACCTGGAGCAGGCGGGCCAGGTCCTCTCGCACCTCACCCACCGCCACCGTGGTGGCCGTGTCGGAGTGCCAGCCATCCAGGATGACGCCGAGGTCGATCGAGACGATGTCCCCCTCCTTGAGGCGGCGGTCGCTGGGGATGCCGTGCACGACCTCCTCGTTGACGCTGGCGCAGATGCTGGCCGGGAAACCCTCGTATCCCTTGAAGGACGGGGTGCCGCCGGCTTCCACAATCCGCTGTTCGGCCAGGCGGTCCAGCTCCAAGAGGCTGACCCCGGGCCGCACCGCCTGGCGCAGCGACTCGCGCACCTCGGCCGCCACCCGGCCGGAGCGCCGCATGGTGGCGAGTTCGTCCGCACGCTTGATCACGACCATGCGATCGCCTCCTTGAGCCGGCCCGCCACCTCAGCCGGGGTGCCCAGGCCATCCACCGCCGTGAGGCGGTGACCGGCTCGGTAGAAGGCGATCAGGGGGGCGGTCTTCTCCTGGTAGACCGCAAGCCGCCGCTGGACCGTCTCCGGCTGGTCATCGCTGCGCTGGGCCAGCTGGCCGCCGCACACATCGCAGATGCCGGCCTGGCGGGGCGCCCTGGTCTCGAGGTGATAGACCTCCTGGCAGCTCTGGCAGGTCAGGCGGCCGGAGAGGCGCCTCACCAGCTGGTCCGGCGCCACCTCCAGGGACACCGCCGCCGCCGGCTCCCGGCCCAGCCGGATGAGGAGTTCATCCAGCATGTCCGCCTGGGCCGGGGTGCGGGGAAAGCCGTCCAGCAGCACGCCGCCCTGGGCGTCCGGGGCGGCCATGCGCTCGGCGATCAGCTCGACGATCAGCTGGTCGGGCACGTAGTCGCCGCGGTCCATATACCCCTTGGCAGCCTGGCCGAGGGCGCTGCCCGCGGCCACGGCAGCCCGGAGCATGTCGCCGGTCGAGATGTGGGCCCAGCCGGTGGCGCGGGCCAGGGCGGCCGCCTGCGTGCCCTTGCCCGCTCCGGGTGGCCCGAGCAGCACCACGGTCTGGGCGCTCATCGCAAGAACCCCTGGTAGTTGCGCATGATCAGCTGGGCCTGGATCTGCTTGATGGTCTCCACCGTGACCATCACCACGATCAGAAGCGCCGTGCCGCCGAAGTAGATGTTGGGGATGTTGGTCAGCCCCACCATCAGGGTCGGCATGATGGCGATCACACCGAGGAAGAGGGCGCCCATCACCACCAGGCGCGAGGCCACCCGGGTCAGGTACTCGGCGGTGGGCTTGCCGGGCCGGATGCCCGGGATGAAGCCGCCGTACTTCTTCAGGTTGTCCGCCACGTCATCCGGCTTGAAGACGATGAAGGTGTAGAAGAACGTGAAGGCGACCACCAGGCAGAACTGCAGCACCAGGTTGAGGGGCTGGCCGAAGGCGATGGCGGCCACGATGGTGTGGAGGACGGCGTTGTTCCAGTAGGAGGACAGGGTCTGGGGCAGGATCAAGAGCGCGATGGCGAAGATGACCGGGATCACGCCGGCCGGATTCATCTTGATCGGCAGATGCGTGGTGGTGCCCTGGTACATCTTGCGGCCGACCATCCGCTTGGCGTACTGCACAGGTATTCGTCTCTCCGCCTCGGTAAAGGCCACCACCCCGGCGATCACGGCCGCCCCCACCACCACCAGGAACAGCACGCTGAAGATGCTGACCGTGCCAGCCTGCAGGTAGCTGAACAGGGTGCCGACGCCGCCCGGCAGCTGGGCCACGATGCCGGCGACGATGATCAGGGAGATGCCGTTGCCGATTCCGTACTCGGTGATCAGCTCGCCGATCCACATCAGCAGCACGCTGCCCACAGTCAGGGTGAGGGCGATGATCACGATCGTGCCCAGCCCTGGCGTCTTCACCACCCCGGCCAGCCGGGACAGCGTGATGGTGGTGCCGAACGACTGGATCAGGGCCAGCGCCACCGTCAGGTAGCGGGTGTACTGGGTGATCTTCTTCTGGCCCTCCTGGCCCTCTTTGGACAGCTCCTCCAGCGACGGGATGACCGTGGTCAGGAGCTGCATGATGATAGAGGCGTTGATGTACGGGAAGATGGACATGGCGAAGATGGAGAACGTGAAGAAGGCGCCGCCGGAGAAGAGGTTGAGCAGCCCGAACAGGCTGACCTGACTGGTCTGCAGCGCCGTCTGCAGGGTGGCGGCATCAACTCCCGGCACCGGGATCCACACGCCCAGGCGGAAGATCAAAAACATGAGCAGGGTGAACAGCAGCCGGCGTCTCAGGTCGCCGGTGACGTGCACTGCCTGGTTCATCCCCTGCAGCATCAGAGAACCTCGCAGCTGCCGCCGGCGGCCTCGATCTTGGCTCTGGCGGAGGCAGAAAAGGCGTGGGCGCGCACGGTCAGCTTTCTTCCGAGCTCACCGTTGCCCAGCACCTTGATCGGGCCCGGCCGGCGCACCAGGCGCCGCTGGCGCAGGAGCTCCGGCGTGATCTCGCTCGCGTCCAGCTCAGCCAGGGCCCCGATGTTCACCACGTTCACCGTCTTCGGGTCGAGCGGCGTGAAGCCGCGCATCGGCATCCGGCGCTGCAGCGGCATCTGGCCGCCCTCAAAGCCGGGTCTGATGCTGCCCCCGGCCCGGGCCTTCTGCCCCTTGTGGCCGCGGGTCGACGTCTTGCCATGACCGGAGCCGATACCCCGCCCGATCCGCTTTCTGGGGTGGCGGGCCCCTTCAGCCGCATGCAGGTCTCCCAGATTCATTTGGCCTTGGGCTCCCTTCCCGATTTGGACGTAGGAGAGGCTTTTGGAGACTTGGCGGCCTTGGCCGGCGTCTTCGTCGGCGCCTTGACCGGCGCCTTGGCCGGAGCCTTGGCGGTCTTCGCCCGGGCCGGCTGCTTCGGGCCCCCCTGGGCTGCCGTCTTGGCCGGAGCCCTGGAGCGGTGGGCGGCGGGCCGGGACGGCTCTGCGGCTGGCGACTCGGCCACCTTGGAACTGACTTCGGCTTTGGCCGCCTGCCGCTTGACCGGCGCCGGCGGCTTGGCCAGGGAGGGCTGTTGGGCTGCGGACCTTGGCGCCGATGCAACACCCGGGCGGCGGTGGCGGCGGAAAGTGGGCGTGATCTCCTGGCCACTCACGGTCTCGGTCACGACCAGGTGGGTGATCTTGCGCACCAGGCCGCGCAGGGACGGCGTGTCCTCGCGGACGACGGACTGATGCAGCCGGCGCAGGCCCAGCGCTCGGGCCGTATCCATCTGGTCGGACTCGTAGCCGTGGGCGCTTCTCACCAGCGTGATGCGCAACAGTGGCTGTGCCATGTCAGCCGATCAGCTCCTCGACCGCATCCTCGCGCCGACGCAGCCTGGCCACGTCCTCGCGGCTGCGGAGCTGCTTCAGGGCGTCCACCGTGGCACTGACCACATTGTGCGGCGTGTTCGAGCCCAGTGATTTGGTGACGATGTCGCGCAGCCCCACCATCTCCATCACGGCGCGCACCGAGCCGCCGGCGATGATGCCGGTGCCCTCGCGGGCCGGCTTGATCAGCACCTGACCGGCGCCGTGGTGGCCCAGCACCTCGTGCGGGATGGTGGTCGCCACCATCGGCACGGTGAAGAGGTGCTTCTTGCCCTTGTCGATGCCCTTGCGGATCGCCTCCGGAATCTCCTGAGCCTTGCCCAGGCCGACGCCGACCCGCCCCTTCTGGTCGCCGACCACAACCAGGGCCGAGAAGGAAAAGCGCCGTCCGCCCTTCACCACCTTGGCCACCCGGTTGATCGACACCACCCGCTCCTGGAATTCGGAGTCCCGCTCGGAGCGGCGGTCTCGCTCACGATCTCTGCGTGCCAGTTGGAAGACCTCCTTTCGTCGTTCGGATCAGAACTTGAGTCCGGCGGCGCGAGCCGCCTCGGCTAGGGCAGCCACTCGGCCATGGTACAGGTAGCCGCCGCGGTCGAACACCACCTGGTCGATGCCCTTGGCCAGCGTCCGCTCGGCGACCAGCTGGCCCACCTCCTTGGCACCGTCGATGTTGCCACCGGCGGCCTTGGCCCGTAGCCGCGCATCCAGCGAACTGGCCGACACCAGGGTGTGTCCGCTCTGGTCGTCCACCACCTGGGCGTAGATGTGTTTGAGGCTGCGGTAGACGACCAGCCTGGGCCGGCCGGTGCTACCGGACACCTTTCCCCTCACCCGGCGGTGGCGAATCTGCCGCCGCTCACTGCGATCCTCTCGCTTGTGCATGGGTGCCTCCTACTTCTTTCCGGCCTTGCCGACCTTGCGTTTGACCCGCTCGCCCTGGTAGCGGATGCCCTTGCCCTGATAGGGCTCTGGCGGGCGGACTGAGCGGATCTGGGCCGCCACCTCGCCGACCGTCTCCCGGTTGGCGCCCTTGACGACGACCACCACCGGCTGCGGCACCTCGAACTGGATGCCGGCTGGCGGCACGATCTCCACCGGGTGGCTGTAGCCGACGGTTAGGGTCAGGTTCTGGCCGCTGACGGCGGCCCGGTAGCCCACTCCCTGCAGCTCCAGCCGCCGCTCGAAGCCCGTCGACACGCCGGTCACCATGTTGGCGACCAGGGCCCGGTGCAGGCCGTGCATGGCCCGCACCTCCGGCGTGTCCAAAGACCGCGTCAGCTGCAGCACCCCATCCTGCTGCGAGATGCCGAGGCGGCGGTCGATGGTGCGGGAGAGCTGGCCCTTCGGTCCCTTGACGGAGACCGAACTCCCCTTGAGCTCGATCTCCACACCCACCGGCACCGGGATGGGACGCTCACCTACGCGCGACATGGCTTCAACTCCTCACCAGATGTAGGCCAGGATCTCGCCGCCCAGTCCCAGGCGGCGCGCCTCCTGGTCGGTGACGATGCCCTTGGAGGTGGACACGATGGCCACGCCCAACCCGCCCAGCACCTTCGGTATCTCGTCCTTGCCGGCGTAGACGCGCAGCCCGGGGTGGCTGATCCGCCGGAGCCCCTGCACCACTCGGCTCTTGTTGGGGCCGTACTTGAGGTGCAGGCGCAGGTAGGGGTGGCCCTCCTTGGTGGTGCGCTCGTAGCGGCGGATGAAGCCCTCGCTCTGCAGGATGTGGGCGATCGCCTCCTTGACGTGCGACGTCGGCATCTCCACCAGCTCGTGGCGGGCGCCGCTGGCGTTGCGGATGCGGGTCAGCATGTCTGCGATGGGATCAGTCATCATTGGCCATCACCTCCTACCAGCTGGACTTGGTCACGCCGGGAAGCTCGCCGCGCTGCGCCCTCTGCCGGAAGCAGTGGCGGCAGAGGCCGAACCGGCGCATGAAGGCCCGGGCCCGCCCGCAGCCGAGGCAGCGGTTGTAGTTCTGGACCCGGAACTTGTGCGGCCGGCCGGAGCGGATCACCTGCGACTTCTTTGCCATGCTCCTCCACCTCTCAGTGTCTGAACGGGAGACCGAGACTGGCCAACAGCTCCCGGCCCTCTTCGTCGGTGCGGGCGGTGGTGACGACCGTCACGTCCATACCCCGCACCTGGTCGACCTTGTCGTACTCGATCTCCGGGAACAGGAGCTGCTCCTTGAGGCCCAGAGAGTAGTTGCCCCGCCCGTCGAAGCCGCTCTCCGAGAGTCCCCGGAAGTCTCGCACCCGGGGCAAGGCCGTGGACACCAGCCGGTCCAGAAAGTCGTACATGCGCTCGCCGCGCAGCGTGACCTTGACCCCGATCGCCATCCCCGCCCGCACCTTGAAGGCGGAGATGGAGTGCTTGGCCTTGGTGATCACCGGCTTCTGGCCGGTGATGATGGCCATGTCGGAGGCTGCCGAGTCGAGCAGCTTGGAGTTCTGGATGGCTGCCCCCACCCCCATGTTGACCACGATCTTCTCCAGGCGCGGCACCTGGTGAAAGTTGGTGTAGCCGAAGCGCTTGGTGAGCGCCGGTACAGACTCCTTGCGCCACTTGTCGCCGAGACGTGCCACCGTTGCTCCCCCTTCAGTCGAGAACGGTGTCACAGCTGGCGCATAGGCGCTGGCTGTGGCCGTCCTCTTTCATCTGGCGCTTCACCCGGACCGGCTGGTGGCAGTGGATGCAGTAGAGCATCACGTTGGAGGCGTCGATCGGGCCCTCCTTGGTGATGATGCCGCCCTGCATGATCTTCTGGGTCGGCTTCTGGTGGTGCTTTTGCTTGTGCACGCCCTCCACCACCAGCCGGCCCTTGTCGGCCAGCACCCGGAGCACCTTGCCGCGGCTGCCCCGGTCCTTGCCGGAGATCACCACCACGGTGTCGCCCTTCTTGATGTTTGCCATCTCACATCACCTCCGGAGCCAGGGAGACGATCTTCATGAACTCCCGCTCCCGCAGCTCCCGGGCCACCGGTCCGAAGATGCGGGTGCCGCGCGGCTCCCGGTCGTCGCGCAGGATGACGGCGGCGTTGTCGTCGAAGCGGATGTGCGAGCCGTCTGAGCGCTGCTGGGCCCGCCTGGTGCGCACCACCACGGCGTGCACCACATCGCCCTTCTTGACCTGGCCGCCGGGCGCCGCCTCCTTGACCGAGGCCACGATCACGTCGCCGATGCGGGCGTAGCGGCGAGTGGAGCCGCCCAGCACCTGGATGCACATCAGCTCCTTGGCGCCGGTGTTGTCGGCGACGTTGAGCCTGGTTTGGGACTGGATCACGGCCTAACCTCCTATCCCTTGCGAGCGGCCACGATGTGGGCCACCCGCCAGCGCTTGTCATGGGACATGGGCCGTGCCTCGACGATCTCGACCAGGTCGCCGACCTTGGCCTGGTTGGCCTCGTCGTGGGCCTTGAGGCGGGTGGTCTTGCGGATGCGGCGGCCGAACACCGGGTGTTCGGTCAGCCGTTCCACCTCCACCACCACCGTCTTGTCCATCTTGTCGGACACCACCAGGCCGGTGCGCGCCTTGCGCTGGTTGCGCACGGGTTGGTCGCTCATGCCCTCTCCTCCTCAGCCAGTTGGCGCTCGTTCCAGATGGTGGCGACCCGGGCGATGTCCTTGCGCACCTGCCGGATGCGGGAGGGGTTCTCAAGGCGGCTGGTGGCCGCCTGGAAGCGCAGGTTGAACAGCTCGGTCTTGAGCTGGCTGAGCTTTCCGGTCAGTTCGCTGTCGCTCAGCGCTCGCACCTCAGATGCTTTCATGGGCCACCTCCCCGCCCGTCTCGCGGGCCACGAACTTGGTGGCGATCGGCAGCTTGTGGCCGGCCAGGCGCATCGCTTCCTTGGCCGTCGCCTCGTCCACGCCGGCCATCTCGAACATCACCAGGCCCGGCTTGACCACGGCCACGTAGTACTCGATCGGGCCCTTGCCCGAGCCCATCCGCACCTCGGCCGGCTTCTTGGTGTAGGGCTTGTCCGGGAAGATGCGGATCCACACCTTGCCCACCCGCTTGATGTGCCGGGTCAGCGCCACCCGCGCCGACTCGATCTGGCGGTCGGTGATCCAGGCCGGCTCCATCGCCATCAGCCCGTAGTCCCCGAAATGCACGGTGTCGCCGCGGGTGGCCCGGCCGGCCCGCCGGCCGCGCTGCTGCTTGCGGTACTTGCTGCGCTTGGGCGCCAGCATCAGGCACCACCTCCCGGCACGGTCTGAGCCACCGGCGGCTGAAAGGCCGGCTGCCCCTCGGTCCCGGCCGCCTGGCTGGCCTGCGCCGGCGCAGGCGCCTGGCCTGGGTAGACCTCGCCCTTGTTGATCCACACCTTGACGCCGATCTGGCCGTAGGTGGTCTTGGCCTCGGCGAACCCGTAGTCGATGTCGGCGCGCAGAGTGTGCAGCGGCACGGAGCCCTCCCAGTACCACTCACGGCGGTGCATCTCGGCGCCGCCCAGGCGCCCGGAGACCATCACCTTGACGCCCTTGGCGTTCTGGCGCATCGCCCGCTGCACCGCCTGGCGCATCGCCCGCCGGAAGGCCACCCGCCGCTCCAGGGCGGTCGCCACCGACTCTGCCACCAGCTGCGCCTCCACGTCCGGCGTCTTGATCTCGATGATGTTGACGAAGGTCTGCTTGTCGGTCAGGGCCTCCAGCCGCCGGCGCAGCGCCTCCACGCCCTGGCCGCCCTTGCCGATCACGACGCCCGGCTTGGCGGTGTGGATGTAGAGCCGGAGCCGGTTGGTGGCCCGCTCGATCTCGATCTTGGAGATGCCGGCGTTGGCCAGCTGGCGCTTCACCGTCTTGCGCAGGAGGTCGTCTTCGACCAGATTGGCCACGTAGCTCTTGCGCCCGAACCACCTGGAGTCCCAGGTGTAGATGACGCCGATCCGCATCGACTTGGGATTGACCTTCTGACCCATCTGGCTATCCCTCCCTCTCTGAGACGACGATGGTGATGTGCGACGTGCGCTTCAGGATGGCGAACATCTGGCCGCGAAAGCGGGGATGGGCCCGCTTCAGGGTCGGCCCCTCGTCCACCATGGCCTCGGCCACCACCAGCTCCTCGCGGTCCAGCTGGAAGTTGTTCTCGGCGTTGGCAACCGCCGACTTCAACACCTTGGCCACCTCCGGCGAGGCGGCCTTGGGCGTGAAGTTGAGGATGGCCAGGGCCTGGTCGACCTGCTTGCCGCGGATCTGGTCGATCACGATCCGCACCTTGCGCGGCGCGATCCTGACGTGACGGGCGACGGCCTTGGCGCTGGCGCCGACTGCGCTCGCCATCACTTCAGCGCCGAGGAGCGCTCGGTGTGCGCTCCATGCCCCTTGAAGGTGCGGGTGGGGGCGAACTCACCGAGGCGATGGCCGACCATCTCCTCGGTCAGGAAGACTGGCACGTGCTTCCTGCCGTCGTGCACGGCCAGGGTGTGGCCGACCATCTCCGGCATGATCACGGCCGCCCTGGCCCAGGTCTTGATGATGCGCCGCTCGCCCTGGCGGTTCATGCTCACCACCTTGGCCATCAGCGAGGCCGGTACGTACGGTCCCTTCTTGGTGGAGCGTCCCATGGCTACCTCCCTACCGCTTCTTGCGGCCGCTGACGATCATGCGGCTGGATGCCTTCTTCTTGCGACGGGTGACCTTGCCCATGGTCGGCTTGCCCCAGGGCGACACCGGCGAGGGGCGGCCGATCGGGCTCTTGCCCTCGCCGCCGCCGTGCGGGTGGTCCACCGGGTTCATCACCACGCCTCGCACCGAGGGCCGCCAGCCCTGCCAGCGCCGGCGCCCGGCCTTGCCGTGCGACTCGTTCTCGTGCTCCAGGTTGCCGACCTGGCCGACCACCGCCCGGCAGGTCTCCAGCACGTAGCGCTGCTCCCCGGAGGGCAGGCGCAACAGCACCTGGCCCTGATCCTTGGCCATGATCTGCACGCTGGCGCCGGCAGAGCGGGCCATCTGGGCGCCCCGGCCCGGAGCGAGCTCGATGGCGTGGACCTCGGTGCCGACCGGGATGTCCTTGAGGGCCAGGGCGTTGCCGGGGCGGATCTCCGCCGTGGGCCCGCTCATCACGGTGTCGCCCAGCTTGAGGCCGACCGGCGCCAGAATGTAGGCCTTGGCGCCGTCGGCGTAGGCCAATAGCGCCAGGCGGGCGGAGCGGTTGGGGTCGTAGGACATCTCCTTGACCACGGCCGGCACTCCGTCGTGGGTGCGCTTGAAGTCGACCAGGCGGTACTGCCGCTTGTGGCCGCCGCCGCGGTGGCGGGTGGTCATCCGGCCCTGGTTGTTGCGGCCGCCGTGGGAGCCCTGGCCCTCCAACAGGGACTTCTCGGGGCGCTTCTCGGTCAGCTTGGTGAAGTCCGGAATCGCCATCTGGCGACGGCCGGGCGAGGTGGGGTGGAAGGTCTTGACTGCCATCTCCTACACCCCCTCGAAGAACTCGATGGTCTTGCCGGGAGCGAGCTGGACGACGGCTTTCTTCCAGTCCGACTGGTAGCCCGAGGTCTTGCCCTGGCGGCGGAGCTTGCCGTGCACCCGGCTGGTGCGCACCGCCGTCACCGGCACCTTGAAGAAGGTCTCGACGGCGTGGCGGATCTCCGGCTTGGTGGCCTTGGGGTGGACGCGGAAGGTGTAGACACCCGCCGCCATCTGGGCGTTCGTCTTCTCCGTGACCAGGGGGCGGATCAGCACCTGCTCCACATTCATCGCCCGCTCGCCTCCCCCAGCGCTGCCAAGGCGTCGTCGGTCAGGACCAGACAGGGGTGGGAGACCACCGCGTAGGCGTTCAGGTCGCGCACCATCATCGCCGACGCACCGGGCAGGTTGCGGATGGACAGCACGGCGTGGCGCTCCAGCTGGCCGGTCACCAAGAGGGCGCCATTGGCGCCCACGGCCTCCAGCAAGGCAGCCATCTGCTGGGTCTTCGGCGCCTCGAAGGCCAGCTCCGACACCACCCGCACCTGGCCCTCGTTCGCCCGCTGGGCGAGGGCCGCGGCCAGTGCCTGCCGCTTCAGGCGGGCCGGGATGGCCAGCCGGTAGTCGCGCGGGCTGGGCCCGAACACGATGCCGCCCTTCCGCCAGTGCGGCGAGCGGATGGAGCCCTGGCGGGCCCGGCCGGTGTGCTTCTGGCGCCACGGCTTGCGGCCGCCGCCGCGCACCTGGGCCCTGGTCTTGACCGCCGATGTGCCCTGGCGCTGGTTGGCCATATAGGCCACCACCGCTTGGTGCAGGAGCGCCTCGTTCACGGCGGACTCGAACACCTCGGGCAAGGTGGCCTCGCCCAGAGCCTCGCCAACAGCGCTGTACCTGGGCGCCTTCACGACTTCACCCGCCCCTTGATCGCATCGGTGACGCGGAGCAGGGTCCCTGCCGGTCCCGGCACCGCGCCCTTGACCAGAAGCAGCTGCTGGTCCGGGTGGACCGCCACCACCGTCAGGTTCTGGACCGTGACCTGCTCGTGCCCGTAGCGGCCGGGCATCTTGCGGCCGCGAAAGACCTTGCCGCCGCCGCCCGACATGCGCGGTCCCAGCGACCCGGTGCGGCGGTGGTACTTGGAGCCGTGGGCCATCGGCCCGCGCTGGAAGTTCCAGCGCTTGATCACGCCGCTGAACCCCTTGCCCCGGGTCAGGCCGCTGACGTCGACCACGGCGCCGGCCTCAAACTGGTCGACACCGAGTTCGTCTCCGGCGCCAATCGCCGGGTCCAGCCCGCGCAGCTCCCGGAGCCGCTCCGGGGTGAGTCCCAGCGCCTTGGTCTGGCCGGCCACCGGGCGGGTGACCTTCTTGCGCTGGCCGATGGCCACCACTGCCGCCTCATAGCCGTCCTTGGCCTCGGTCTTGACTCTCACCACCCGGCAGGATGGGGCCAGCAGCACCGTCACCGGCACCGCCTTGCCGGCGTCGGTGAACACCTGCGTCATGCCCAGCTTCTTGGCGAAGATTGCCCGGCTCATGGCTGCCTCCTCAGAGCTTGATCTCGATGTCCACACCGGCCGGCATGTCGAGCCGCATCAGGGCGTCGACCGTCTTCGGCGTGGGCTCCAGGATGTCGATCAGGCGCTTGTGGGTGCGGATCTCGTACTGCTCGCGGATGTCCTTCTCGCCGTTGGGGGCGGTGAGGATGGTGAACAGGCTGCGGTCGGTCGGCAGCGGGATCGGTCCCACCACGGTCGACCCGTGCCGCCTGACGGTGTCCACGATGCGCTCGGCCGACTGGTCGAGCACGCGGTGGTCGTAGGCCTTCAGCCGGATCCGGATCTTCTGCTTCGCCACCTCAGATCGCCGCCTATTCCTTGATCTTGGTGACGACGCCGGCGCCCACCGTGCGGCCGCCCTCGCGGATGGCGAAGCGCAGCCCGTCCTCCATGGCGATGGTCGAGATCAGCTCGATCTCCATCTTCACGTTGTCGCCTGGCACCACCATCTCGACGCCCTCGGGCAGGGTGACCGAGCCGGTCACGTCGGTGGTCCGGAAGTAGAACTGGGGCCGGTAGCCGTTGAAGAACGGGGTGTGGCGGCCGCCCTCCTCCTTGGTCAGCACGTAGACCTCGGCCGAGAACGACTTGTGCGGCTTGATCGACCCGGGCTTGGACAGCACCTGGCCGCGCTCGATCTCCTCCTTGTCGATGCCACGCAAGAGGCAGCCGACGTTGTCGCCGGCCACGCCCTCGTCGAGCAGCTTGCGGAACATCTCGACGCCGGTGACCACGCTCTTCTTCGGCTTCTCGGTGAAGCCCACCACCTCGACCTCGTCGCCGACCTTGACCTTGCCCCGCTCCACCCGGCCGGTGGCTACGGTGCCGCGGCCGGTGATCGAGAAGACGTCCTCCACCGGCATCAAAAACGGCTTGTCAACGTCGCGCTCGGGAGTCGGAATGTAGTCGTCGACCGCCTGCAAAAGCTTCAGGATCGGCCCGCACCACTGGCAGTCTTCCTTGCCGCAGCCGCACTCCAGTGCCTTCAGGGCGGAGCCGACCACGATCGGCACCTCGTCGCCGGGGTAGTCATAGGACGAGAGCAGTTCCCTGACCTCGATCTCGACCAGTTCGATCAGCTCCGGGTCGTCCACCATGTCCGCCTTGTTCAGGAAGACGACGATCTTGGGCACGCCGACCTGGCGGGCCAGGAGGATGTGCTCGCGGGTCTGCGGCATCGGGCCGTCGGTGCCGGCCACCACCAGGATGGCGCCGTCCATCTGGGCGGCCCCGGTGATCATGTTCTTGACGTAGTCGGCGTGTCCGGGGCAGTCGACGTGGGCATAGTGGCGGTTCTTGGTCTCGTACTCCACGTGCTGGGTGTTGATGGTGATGCCGCGGGCCTTCTCCTCGGGGGCGTTGTCAATCGACTCGTAGGACCGGAACTCGGCGCTACCGGCTGCGGCCAGCACCTTGGTGATGGCTGCGGTGAGCGTCGTCTTGCCATGGTCGATGTGACCGATGGTGCCGATGTTGACATGGGGCTTGGTGCGCTCGAACTTCTTCTTGGACATGACTCTTCTCTGCCTCCTCCCCGCTAGGGGTCAGCTTAAGGAATCCCTCACTTGGACTCGCCGCGGCTCTTGACCACGGCTTCGGTGATGTGCCGGGGCACCGGGTCGTACTGGGCGAACTGCATGGTGTAGGTGCCGCGGCCCTGGGTGCGCGAGCGCAGGTCGGTGGCATACCCGAACATCTCGCCCAAGGGCACCGTGCCCCGGATCACCTGCATCTTGCCTCTGGCCTCCATGCCCTGGATCTGGCCGCGCCGGCTGTTCAGGTCGCCGATCACGTCTCCCATGTACTCCTCCGGTACGATCACCTCCACCATCATCACCGGCTCGAGCAGCGTGGGGCCAGCCTTGGCTGCGGCTGACTTGATCGCCATCGAGCCGGCAATCTTGAACGCCATCTCGGAAGAGTCCACCTCGTGGTAGGAGCCGTCGACCAGGGCGACCTTGAGGTCGATGGTCGGATAGCCAGCCACCACACCGGTCAGGAGCGCCTCCCTGACGCCGGCTTCCACTGGCGCCACGTACTCCCGGGGCACCACGCCGCCGACGATCTTCGACTCGAACACCACCCCGGCGCCCCGCTCCAGGGGCTCCACCTCCAGGTAGACGTGGCCGTACTGGCCGCGCCCGCCGGTCTGGCGGATGTACTTGCCCTCCGCCTTGGCCGGCTGGGTGATGGTCTCCTTGTAGGCGACCTGCGGCTGGCCGACGTTGGCGGCCACCTTGAACTCGCGCAAGAGGCGGTCGACGATGATTTCGAGGTGCAGCTCACCCATGCCCGAGATGATGGTCTGGCCGGTCTCCTGGTCGGTCATCATGCGGAAGGTGGGGTCCTCCTCGGCCAGCTTGACCAGGCTCTGGCCCATCTTGTCTTGGTCGGCCTTTGTCTTGGGCTCGATGGCGACCGAGATCACCGGCTCCGGGAACTGCATCGACTCCAGCACGATCGGCTTGTCTTCGATGGTCAAGGTGTCGCCGGTGGTGGTGTCCTTCAGCCCGACTGCCGCCACGATGTCGCCGGTCGCCACCTCGTGCACCTCTTCGCGGTGGTTGGCGTGCATGCGAAGTAGGCGGCTGATCCGCTCGCGCCGCCCCTTCGAGCTGTTGTACACATAGGAGCCGGCGGCCAGCTTTCCGGAGTACACCCGGAAGAAGCACAGCTTGCCGACGAAGGGGTCGGTGGCGATCTTGAAGGCGAGGGCGGCGAAGGGCTCGTCATCGGAGGCGGCCCGCATCGCCGGCTCCTCGCTGCCCGGCAGCACACCGCTCACCGGCGGCACGTCGAGCGGTGAGGGCAGGTAGTCGACCACGGCGTCGAGCAGGCGCTGGACGCCCTTGTTGCGGTAGGAGGCGCCGGCCAGGACCGGGGTCAGGGTGTTGTTCAGGCAACCCTTGCGCAAGGCAGCCTTGAGCTCGTCCGGCGAGATCTCCAGGCCGTCCAGGTAGCGCTCCATCAGCACGTCGTCGTACTCGGCCGCCGCTTCCAGCATCACCTCGCGCCAGTGCAGCGCCTCTTCCACCATCTCCTCGGGAATCGGTACAATCTCGCTCTTCTGGCCCAGGTCGTCCAGGAAAATCACAGCCTGCATCGCCACTAGGTCGACCAGGCCGCGGAAGGTGTCCTCCTTGCCGATCGGCAGCTGCACCGGGATGGCCCGGGTGCCCAGGCGGTCCTCCATCATGGCCACCGAGTGGAAGAAGTCGGCGCCCACCGAGTCCATCTTGTTCATGTAGGCGATGCGCGGCACCTGGTAGCGGTCGGCCTGCCGCCAGACCGTCTCCGACTGCGGCTCCACACCGCCCTTGGCATCGAAGACGGCGATGGCGCCGTCCAGCACGCGCAGGCTCCGCTCCACCTCGACGGTGAAGTCCACGTGCCCGGGCGTATCAATGATGTTGATGCGGTGATCGCCCCACGAACAGGTGGTGGCCGCAGAGGTGATGGTGATGCCGCGCTCCTGCTCCTGCACCATCCAGTCCATGGTGGCCGTGCCCTCGTGCACCTCGCCCAGCCGATGGACGCGCCCTGTGTAGAACAGCATGCGCTCGGTGGTGGTGGTCTTCCCGGCGTCGATGTGGGCCATGATGCCGATGTTGCGGAGATGGGCGATCTCGTCCAGGCGCTCCGGACTCATGCGCTGATCCACTGCCTGTGCCATCCCGCTCACCACCTGTAGTGGGCGAACGGCCGGTTGGCCTCCGCCATGCGGTGGACGTCCTCGCGCCGCCTGACGGCGCCGCCCTGTCCGATGAAGGCGTCAGCCAGCTCGCCGGCCAGCCGCTCGACCATGGTCCGCTCCGAGCGCTGCCGGGCGAACTGCACCAGCCAGCGCAGGCCCAGGGAGAGCCGGCGCTCAGGGCGCACCTCCACCGGCACCTGATAGGTTGACCCGCCGACCCGGCGGGGACGGACTTCCAGGACCGGCATGATGTTCTTGAGGGCGCCGTCCAGGAGTTCCGGCGCCGGCTGCCCCACCTTCTGGCCGGCCAGGGTGAAGGCGCCATACACGATCTTCTCAGCCTGGGTCTTGTCGCCGGAGTGCATGACCTTGTTGGTGAGGCGCGTCACCACCTCTGACCCGTACAGGGGGTCAGGAGCGAAGTGGCGGTCCGGAATGTGGCCTCTCCTGGGCAAGTTGGGTCCTCCTCGTGGCGGTCGTTACTTGGCCTGGGGCTTCTTGGCACCGTATCGGGAGCGCCCTTGCAGGCGCTGGCCGACACCGGCGGCGTCGAGGGTGCCTCGCACGATGTGGTAGCGGACGCCCGGCAGGTCCGGTACGGCGCCGCCCCTGACCAGCACCACCGAGTGCTCCTGCAGGTTGTGGCCGATGCCGGGGATGTAGGCGGTGATCTCCATGCCGTTGGTGAGACGCACCCTGGCGATCTTGCGGAGCGCCGAGTTCGGTTTGCGGGGCGTGGTGGTCCTGACCTGCAGGCACACCCCCCGCCGCTGCGGCGAGCCCTTGAGGGCAGGCGAGGCCGACTTCACGGTCAGCCGCTTCCTGCCATGCCTCACCAGCTGGTTAATCGTCGGCACCGATCGAGCCCTCCTTGATCAGGGCGGCGCAGGCCGCTCCCACTTCGATCCCCACTGCCCGGCCGAGGTCGGCCATGGTCGGCACCTGGACGATCTCGCATCCCTTCTGCCGAGCCATCTCGGCCAGAGGAGCGATCAGGCCGACATCGGCATCCTGGGCCAGGTACAGCACCTGGACCCGGTCCTGCCTCAGTCGCTTCGTGGTTTCCCTGAGGCCCACCACCTGGCCGCTCCGGTGTTTTCCGAGGCGATTCAAGGGCTGGCCCTCCTGGCAGACACGCAGGCTATTCTACCGTCCGCCCCGAGCACTGTCAAACCAATCTCACGGGTTGTCGGCGCCGGTGGCGAAGGCGAAGGCCTCCTCCGACACTTCGCCGCGGGCGACGGCCTGCAGGTTGCGGTAGCGGGCCAGGCCGGTCCCGGCCGGCACCAGCTTGCCGATGATCACGTTCTCCTTCAGCCCGAGCAGGTAGTCCGACTTGCCCTTGATGGCGGCGTCGGTCAGGACCCGGGTGGTCTCCTGGAAGGAGGCGGCGGAGAGGAAGGAGTCGGTGGACAAGGATGCCTTGGTGATGCCCTGCAGCATCGGCTTGGCGATGGCAGGCTGGCCGCCTGAGGCAATCGCCTTGGTGTTGGCCTCCTCGAACTCGAAGATGTCGAACTGGCCGCCGGGCAAGAGCTCGGTGTCGCCTGACTCCTCGACCTTCACCTTGCGCAGCACCTGGCGGATGATGACCTCGATGTGCTTGTCGTTGATGTCGACGCCCTGCAGGCGGTAGACGGCCTGGACCTCCTCCAGGAGGTAGGTCTGTACGCCCCGCACGCCGCAGATGCGCAGGAGGTCGTGCGGGTTGAGGGCGCCCTCGGTGATGGGCTGACCGGCCTCCAGCTCAGCGCCCTCGGCCACCAGCACCCGCTCGCCGAGCGGGATGGCGTAGGTGGTGGTGGCGCCGTCTTCCTGGCTCTCCACGTCGATCTCCACCGCCCCGTCCTCGGTGCGGACGGCCGTGACCCGCCCTGGGTGTTCGGCGATCTGGGCGATGCGCTTGGGCTTTCTGGCCTCGAACAGCTCCTCCACCCGGGGCAGGCCCTGGGTGATGTCGTCTCCGGCCACGCCGCCGGTGTGGAAGGTGCGCATGGTGAGCTGGGTACCCGGCTCCCCGATGGACTGGGCGGCGATGATGCCGACCGCCTCTCCGACCTCTACCGGCAGGCCGGTGGCCAGGTTCTTGCCGTAGCAGGTGGCGCACACGCCGTGACGGGCCCGGCAGGTGAGCAGGGTGCGGATGCGCAGCTCCGTGAAGCCGAGGGCCACGATCTGGTGCGCCTCCGCCTCGCTGATCAGGTGGCCGGCCTTGACCAGCACCTTCTTGGTCTCGGGGTTGATCACGTCGTGGGTGGGGGCGCGGCCGATCAGCCGCTCCTCGAACGGCTCGATCACCTGGCCGCCGTCATGGATCGCTGAGACCAGGAGGCCGCGGGTGGTGCCGCAGTCCGCCTCCCGGATAATCACGTCCTGCGCCACGTCCACCAGCCGTCTGGTCAGGTAGCCAGAGTCGGCCGTGCGCAGCGCTGTGTCGGTCGAGCCCTTTCTGGCGCCGTGGGTCGATGTGAAGTACTCGAGCACGGTCAGGCCCTCCCGGAAGGAGGCCCGGATCGGTAGCTCGATGATGCGTCCGGACGGGTCCGCCATCAGGCCGCGCATGCCGGCCAGCTGGCCGATCTGCTGGAAGTTGGCGCGGGCACCGGAGGTGGCCATCATGTACACCGGGTTGAAGGGGCTGAAGCTCTTTTGCAGGGTGTCGACCACCACCTGCTTGGCCAGCTCCCAGATCTCGATCACCCGCATGTAGCGCTCGTCGTCGGTGATCAGGCCGCGCTGGAACTGCTGGTGCAGGGCGTCCACCTTGGCCTGGGCCTCGGCCAGGATCTGGGCCTTCTCCGCCGGCACCTCGATGTCCGAGATGCCGATGGTGGTGCCGGCCTGGGTGGCGAAGTGGAAGCCCATCTCCTTGATCGAATCCAGCACCTCGGCGGTGGCGCCGCTGCCCAATAGCTCGTAGCAGCGGCCGACGACGCTGGAGAGCATCTTGCGGTCGATCACCTGGTTGTAGAAGCCCAGCGCCTCCGGCAGCCTCTCATTGAAGATCAGCCGCCCGACCGTGGTCTCCCGGCGCTCGCCGCGGAAGCGCACCGAGATCTTGGCGTGCAGCTCGATGGCGCCCTGCTGGTAGGCCATCAGGGCCTCGTCGGCGGAGGACAGGATGTGGCCCTCGCCCTTGGCGCCCGGCTTCTCCAAGGTCAGGTAGTAGCAGCCCAGCACCATGTCGTGGATGGGGGTGACCACCGGCTTGCCGTCCTTGGGCGCCAGGATGTTGGAGGCGGAGAACATGAGCAGGCGCGCCTCGGCCTGCGCCTCTGCGGACAGGGGCACGTGGACGGCCATCTGGTCGCCGTCGAAGTCGGCGTTGTAGGCGGTGCAGACCAGGGGGTGAATCTGGATGGCCCGGCCCTCGACCAGCACCGGCTCGAAGGCCTGGATGCCGAGGCGGTGCAGGGTCGGCGCCCGGTTGAGCAATACCGGGTGCTCGTGGATGACCTCTTCCAGCACGTCCCAGACCTCGGTGCGGGCCCGCTCGACCATGCGCTTGGCGCTCTTGATGTTGTGGGCGAAGCCGCCCTTGACCAGCTTCTTCATCACGAACGGCTTGAACAGCTCAAGCCCCATCTCCTTGGGCAGCCCGCACTGGTGCAGCTTGAGCGTCGGCCCGACCACAATCACGGAACGGCCGGAGTAGTCCACACGCTTGCCGAGCAGGTTCTGCCTGAAGCGGCCCTGCTTGCCCTTCAGCATGTCGGACAGTGACTTCAGGGCCCGGTTGCCGGGACCGGTCACCGGCCGGCCGCGCCGTCCGTTGTCGATCAGGCCGTCCACCGCTTCCTGCAGCATCCGCTTCTCGTTGCGGACGATGATGTCGGGGGCGCCCAGGTCGAGCAGGCGCTTCAGCCGGTTGTTGCGGTTGATCACCCGCCGGTAGAGGTCGTTAAGGTCCGAGGTGGCGAAGCGGCCGCCGTCCAGCTGCACCATCGGGCGGAGGTCCGGCGGGATCACCGGCACCACGTCCAGCACCATCCAGTTCGGCACGTTTCCGGACAGCCGGAAGGCCTCCACCACGTCCAGCCGGCGCACGGCGCGCTGGCGCTTCTGGCCGGAGGTGGAGTGCAGATCCTCGCGCAGCTCGGCGCTGAGCTGCTCCAGGTCGATGGCGTCCAAAAGCTCCTTGACCGCCTCGGCGCCCATGCCGGCCCTAAAGGCCTGCCCGTACTTCTCGCGGGCCTCGCGGTACTCGGTCTCGGTCAGCACCTGCTTCTCTTCGAGTGGGGTCAGCCCGGGGTCGATCACCACGTAGGCGGCGAAGTAGAGGACGCGCTCCAGGGCCCTGGGTGTCATGTCCAGGATCAGCCCCATGCGGGAGGGGACGCCCTTGAAGTACCAGATGTGCGAGACCGGTGCCGCCAGCTCGATGTGCCCCATCCGCTCCCGGCGCACCTTGGAGCGCGTCACCTCAACACCGCAGCGGTCGCAGACGATTCCCTTGTAACGGACGCGGCGGTACTTGCCGCAGTGGCACTCCCAGTCCCTGGTCGGTCCGAAGATCTTCTCGCAGAACAGCCCCTCGCGCTCCGGGCGGAGCGTGCGGTAGTTGATCGTCTCCGGCTTCTTGACCTCGCCGCGGGACCACTCCCGGATCTGCTCCGGCGAGGCGAGGCCGATCTGCATCGAGTCGAAGAAGTTTACGTCCAGCATCTCTTCGGCCTCCTCCTAGAAGTCGTCCTGGTCCTCGTCCACCGCCACCACGGGCAGGACGTCGTCGCCCTCGTCGAGGTCCGCTCTGACCTGCACCTGCCGCTTCGGGGTGTCGTCGGCGGTGACGTCGAGTTCGAACTCCCGGGCCACCGTGGCCATGTCGTCGTCGGTGTCACGGAGCTCGATTTCCGCCCCCTGCCGATCCAGGATGCGGACGTTGAGCGCCAGGCTCTGCAGCTCCTTGACCAGCACCTTGAAGGACTCCGGCACTCCCGGCTCCGGGATGTTCTCGCCCTTGACGATCGCCTCGTAGGTGCGGACCCGGCCGACCACGTCGTCGGACTTCACGGTCAGCATCTCCTGCAGCGTGTAGGCGGCGCCGTAGGCCTCGAGCGCCCACACCTCCATCTCGCCGAAGCGCTGGCCGCCGAACTGGGCCTTGCCGCCCAGCGGCTGCTGGGTGACCAGGGAGTATGGGCCGGTGGAGCGGGCGTGGATCTTGTCGTCCACCAGGTGCAAGAGCTTCAGCATGTACACGTAGCCGACGGTCACCGGGCTGTCGAAGGGCTCGCCGGTGCGGCCGTCGTAGAGGACGCTCTTGCCGTTTTCGGGCAGGCCCGCCTTGGCCAGCATCTGGCGGACGTCGTGCTCGGTGGCGCCGTCAAACACCGGCGTCGCCACCTTCAGGCCCAGGGCGTTGGCCGCCCAGCCGAGGTGTGTCTCCAGGATCTGTCCGATGTTCATGCGGGAGGGGACGCCCAGCGGGCTCAGCACGATGTCGATCGGCGTGCCGTCCGGCAGGAAGGGCATGTCCTGCTCCGGCATGATCCGTGAGATGACGCCCTTGTTGCCGTGGCGCCCGGCCATCTTGTCGCCCTCGGAGATCTTCCGCTTCTGCGCCACGTAGACGCGCACCATCTGGTTGAGCCCCGGTGGCAGTTCGTCCTGCTCCTGGCGGGAGAAGACCTTGACGTCGACCACGATCCCGGACTCGCCGTTCGGCACCCGCAGCGACGTGTCGCGTACCTCGCGGGCCTTCTCGCCGAAGATGGCCCGTAGCAGCCGCTCCTCGGGTGTGAGCTCCGTCTCACCCTTTGGCGTCACCTTGCCGACCAGGATGTCGCCAGGGCCGACCTCGGCCCCGATCCGGATCACGCCGCGCTCGTCCAGGTCCTTCAGCACGTCCTCGCCCACGTTGGGGATGTCCCGGGTGATCTCCTCCGGTCCCAGTTTGGTGTCCCGGGCCTCGCACTCGTATTCCTCGATGTGGATGGAGGTGAAGACGTCGTCTTTGACCAGGCGCTCCGAAATCAAGATGGCGTCCTGGAAGTTGTAACCCTCCCAGGGCATGAAGGCCGCCAGCACGTTCCTGCCCAGGGCCAGCTCGCCATGATCGGTGGAGGGTCCGTCGGCCAGCACCTGGCCAGAGCTCACCGGATCGCCGGTGCGCACCAGCGGACGCTGGTTGATGCACGTTCCCTGGTTGGAGCGGCTGTACTTCAGGAGGGGGTGGTGCTCCACCGTCCCATCCTTGGCCTTGATCACCACTTCATCGGCCGTCGCCAGCTCGACCGTTCCGTCCTGCCCTGCCACCTCCACGGCGCCAGAGTCGGTGGCGCAGCGGTACTCCATGCCGGTGCCGACCAGCGGCGACTCGGTGTAGAGCAGCGGCACGGCCTGGCGCTGCATGTTGGCGCCCATCAGGGCCCGCCCGGCGTCGTCGTTCTCCAGAAAGGGGATCAGCGCGGTGGCGATCGAGAACACCTGCTTCGGCGAGACGTCCATGTAGTCGACCATCTCCGGGTCGACCTGCAGCACCTGGTGGTGGTGGCGGACGGTCACCTTGGTCTCCGTGAAGTGGCCGCTCTCATCCAGCGGGGCGTTGGCCTGGGCCAGGACGAATTCGTCCTCCTCGTCGGCCGTCAGGTAGTGGATCTCGTGGCTGACCTGCTTCTTGGCCTTCACCACCTTGCGGTAGGGGGTCTCGATGAACCCGTACTTGTTGATGCGGGCGTAGGTGGACAGGGCGCCGATCAGGCCGATGTTCGGGCCCTCCGGCGTCTCGATCGGGCAGATCCGCCCGTAGTGGGAGTTGTGTACGTCTCGTACCTCGAAACCGGCCCGCTCCCGGGAAAGGCCGCCTGGGCCCAGCGCGCTCAGCCGCCGCTTGTTGATCAGCTCGGCCAGGGGATTGGTCTGGTCCATAAACTGGGACAGCTGCGAGGAGCCGAAGAACTCCTTGATCGAGGCCACCACCGGCCGGATGTTGATCAGGCTCTGCGCCGACGTGTTCTCCGCGTCCTGGATGCTCATCCGCTCCCGCACCACCCGCTCCATGCGGGAGAGCCCGAGGCGGAACTGGTTCTGCAACAGCTCGCCCACGCAGCGGACGCGCCGGTTGCCCAGGTGGTCGATGTCGTCCACCTGGCCGATGCCGTGGAAGAGGCCGATCAGGTAGCTGACGAAGGCGACGATGTCGTCAGCCCCCACCACCCGCACCGACTCCTCCGGCAGGTTGGTGGAGAGGATCTTCACCACCTGGCCCTCGGCGGTCAGAACACTGGCCTCCTGCACCCCGGCCGCCTCGATCTGCTCGGCCAGCTCGCGGTCGATCAACTTGCCCTTGGCGGCCAGCACCTTCTTGCTCCTGGGATCGACGATGCGCTCAGCCAGGGTCTGGCCGACCAAGCGGCGGCGGATGCCCAGCTTGCGGTTCACCTTGTAGCGGCCGACCTGCGCCATGTCGTAGCGCTTGGGCTCGAAGAACAGCCCGTGCAGGAGATTTCTGGCCGAGTCCACGGTCGGCGGCTCGCCCGGCCGCATGCGGCGGTAGATCTCAATCAGCGCCTCCGCCTCGGTGGCGGTGGGGTCCTTGGCCAGCGTGGCCTGGATGTGGGGCTCGTCGCCGAAGCGGTCGATGATCGCCTGGTTGCTTTCGAGCCCGATGCCCAGCGCCTTCAGCAGGATGGTGACCGGGAACTTGCGGTTCCTGTCGACTCTGGCGTGCACCACCCCGGCGCTGTCGCTCTCCAGTTCCAGCCAGGCGCCGCGGTTCGGAATCAGCTGGCCGGAGTACAGGGTCTGGCGGCTGGTGTCCTTGGCCTCGTCGAAGTAGGCGCCCGGCGAGCGGACCAGCTGGGAGACGATCACCCGCTCGGCGCCGTTGATGACGAAGGTGCCCTTGTCAGTCATGCATGGGAAGTCGCCCATGAACACGTCCTGTTCCTTCACCTCGCCCGTCACCTTGTTGACCAGGCGGACTCGGATCTTCAAGGGCACAGCGTAGGTGGCGTCCCGCTCCTTGCACTCCTCGACCGAGTACTTGGGCTGATCGAAGGAATAGTCACCGAACTCCAGCAGGAGATTGCCGGTGAAATCCTGAATCGGTGACACGTCAGCGAAGGTCTCGCGTAGTCCCTCTTCCAGGAACCAGCGGTAGGACCACTGTTGCACCTCAATCAGGTTCGGCAGGTCGAGGACTTCCTCGATGCGCGCGAAACTAAGCCGTTCTCTGGTTCCGACCTTTAGCACGGCCGCCAACGGCAGGGTCCCTCCTTCAATTGCCGACAGGTATGCCCCGCCGGTCCGAAGCAAAGCAACATCAACTGCGAAGTATAACAAACCCACAAGGGGCGGTCAATGCGCTGACCGCCCCTTATCGTTGACGACCCTACTTGATGACAGCGACGGCGCCGACTTCCTCCAGCTTGGCCTTGGCGACCTCCGCCTCGTCCTTGGTCACCTTCTCGCGCACCGTCTTGGGAGCCGCGTCCACCAGGTCCTTGGCCTCCTTGAGGCCGAGGTTGGTCAGCTCGCGCACCACCTTGATCACCTGGACCTTCTTGTCGCCGACCTCGGTCAGGACAACGTCGAAGGCGGTCTGCTCCTCCTCGGCCTCCGGTGCCTGGGCACTGGCGCCGCCCCCAGCGGCTGGCGCAGCCTGGGCGACCGCCACCGGGGCTGCCGACACCCCGAACGTCTCCTCGAATCCCTTGACCAGATCTGAGAGTTCGAGCACGCTCAGGCCCTTGATCGACTCCAGGATGTCCTCCACCTTGGATCCCTTCTCCGCCGTCTTCGCCATCATCGATCCTCCTCGTCGTCTTCGATCCGCATCCGGAACGGGACCGGTACCATGTCGAGGCGCCTAGGCGGCCTTCGCCGCCAGCTGGCCGAGGGCACGGGCGAGGCGGCTGACCGGCGCCTCCAGATCCTGGGCCAGGCGGGTCAGCGGTGCCTGCAAGGTCCCGGCCAGCTGGGCCAGCAGCACCTCCCGGCTCGGCAGGGAGGCCACCCGGCGGATGTCCTCCTCGCCCAGGACCCGGCCGTCAATAATGCCGGCCTTGGCCTGGATCTCCCGCACCTCACGCCGGAAATCCGCCACCAGTCTGGCCGGCTCCACCGCATCGGCGAAACCGAACAGCACTCCGGTGGTTCCGGTCAGGAAGGGCTCCAGGCCCTCCACTCCTGCCGCCTCCGCCGCCCGTCTGAGCAGCGTGTTCTTGACCACCCGGAACTCCAGGCCCTGGGCGCGCACCTGGCTGCGCAGCCGGGTGGCCTGCGCCACGGTCAGGCCCTGGAAGGAGACCAGTACGGAGCCCTTGGCCCTTCCCAGCCGGTCGGCCAGATGCTGGACCTCAGCCACCTTCTCGGCACGGGGCACATCTCCACCTCCAACAAAAACACCTTGGCCACAGCCAAGGCGAACAGTGCTCGCCTCGGCGGGGTTTACGGGGATTGCCCCCACCCGCTGTCTCGGGCCAGATAGCCTGATTACTTCATCACAGGCGAGGCGGGGTGTCAAGGACCTCGTCCTTGCTCAGCTCCCAGGTCGCCTGGCCTCTGCTGGACTCGGGTCGCCTGCAGGTGCTAAAACTTCTCATGGACAAGAACGCACGAGAGACCAACCGGCGGAACTGGGATGCGCGCGCCCGGGTGCACGGCCAGGACCGCCTCTATGACTCTGCCCAGCTGGTGGCGGGCGCCTCCTCGCTGACTGACGTCGAGCTGGAAGGGCTTCGGCGTGCGGTGGGCCAGGTGGCTGGTTTGGACGTGATCCACCTGCAGTGCCACATCGGTTTCGACTCGATCAGCCTGGCACGACTCGGCGGCCGGGTCACAGGGCTGGACTTCTCGCCGGTCGCCTTGGCCAAGGCGGCGGCGCTGGCTGGTCAGTGCGGCGTTGAGGTGGCGTGGGTGGCGGCCGACGTCTGCGACCCGCCGGCCAGCCTGTTCGGCCGGTTCGACCTGGTCTATGCCACGATCGGCGTGCTCTGCTGGATCGAGGACATCGACGCCTGGATGAGCGCCGCCCACCACCTGTTGCGGCCGGGAGGCACCCTCTTGCTGGTGGAGCTGCATCCGTTTCAGTTCATGATCGACACGACCGATCCCCTGGTGTTCGACTTCCCGTACAGCTTCGACGGGCCCCATCGGCTGGACAGTGCGGGCAGCTACACAGACCCAAGCGCCGACATCAAGGCCACTCAGACGGTTCAGTACGCCCACAGCGTGGGTGAGGTGGTCACCGCCGCCATCGAAGCCGGTCTGGTCGTGCGATGGCTGGCTGAGCGCACCAATGCCCCCCGTGATTTCCGGGGCGACCTTGTCGGTCCAGAGGCGGACGGCAGGTACCGGCTGCGCCTCGGCGCCGAGGCTGCTCCCATGCTGTACACGGTGGTGGCGGACCGCCCGGTCTAAGTCGCAGACCTCCAGGCTGGTGGATCGGCATCACTGCCGCTGCGGGCCAAGCCTGCGCCTTTGCGATCAGGCGTGCGCTAGGAGCATGCCCAAGCCAAACGTGATCCCACCTTCGATGGCCCCGACCAGCGTCATCTCGAATCCGGAGGCTGCCCAGTGGCGGGCAGTCACCAGCGTCTTCAGCGCCCCGACTGCAAAGTGGGCGGCCAGGGAGACGACTGCCGCCACCAGCACGGCTGGAATGCCGGAGAGGAAGAAGAAGGGGATCACCGGGATGATGGCTCCCACCGCTGTGGCGGCCGATGAACTGATCGCCGACCGGATCGGGTTGATCGGACTCTCCCGGCTGAGACCTAACTCCTCTTGGACTAAGGTGGCCAGCATGACGTCTGGCTGGGTTGCCAGTCTGGCCACCAACTCGTGCGACTCCGCTTCAGTGAGGCCCTTGAGTTGATAGAAGAGGGCCAGCTCCTCTTGTTCTTCTTGCGGCGACTCTTCCAGTTCGCGCTTCTCACGAGCGATCTCCGCCTCGTTCACCTCGGTTTGCGCTTTGGCCGCCAGATAGGCACCGGACCCCATCGACAGGGCTGAGGCGAACATGCCGGCCAGGCCGGAAATGACCACAAAGTGGCCGCTGCCGCCGGTGTAGCCGGCGACGCCGGAAACGATCCCGAAGATGGCTCCCAACCCGTCGTTGGCACCGTAAATCGCATCGCCCACCCACCCGCTGGAGCGGGTCACGTGCCAGCGCTCGCGGCCAAGCAGGCGATCTAGTGCCGAAGCTGGACCTTGGGCGCCAACCAGTGCGGACAAACTCTCAGCGTGACCTGCCTCCTCTTTGGCCATCTGAGCGACCGACTGACGCAACTCGCCCGTGGGCAGCCAAGCCAACAGGTCCCGGTACTTGCCAACGTCCTGTTGCTCGTCCGCCTCCAGCCGCTTCAGCCACTCGCTGCTGGTCATGGTCCGGCGCTCGGCTGCCAGCTTGCTGAGGACGTCGTGGCGACTGG
>JAJZLH010000030.1 GCA_021803575.1 Bacillota bacterium
TCGACAGGGCTGAGGCGAACATGCCGGCCAGGCCGGAAATGACCACAAAGTGGCCGCTGCCGCCGGTGTAGCCGGCGACGCCGGAAACGATCCCGAAGATGGCTCCCAACCCGTCGTTGGCACCGTAGATCGCATCGCCCACCCACCCGCTGGAGCGGGTCACGTGCCAGCGCTCGCGGCCAAGCAGGCGACCTAGTGCCGAAGCTGGACCTTGGGCGCCAACCAGCGCGGATAAACTCTCGGCGTGACCTGCCTCCTCTTTGGCCATCTGAGCGACCGACTGACGCAACTCGCCCGTGGGCAGCCAAGCCAACAGGTCCTGGTACTTGCCAACGTCCTGTTGCTCGTCCGCCTCCAGCCGCTTCAGCCACTCGCTGCTGGTCATGGTCCGGCGCTCGGCTGCCAGCTTGCTGAGGACGTCGTGGCGACTGGGGACGGTCGCTCCCACTGCCCTGAGGTGGCCCTCCCACAGATCGGCGTGGTGCTCTTCGGCCTCTGCCAGCTTGATCAAGATGGACTGGCGGTGCGGATCATCCTCCACCGCCGCCAACTCCCGGTAGGTGGCGGCTCCCTCCACCTCGTCTCGCCAGTTGCGAAGCATTGCGGCCAGGACCCTGGCATCGCTCATCTGCCGGCCTCCTAAATCTGCCTGGGTCGCTCTCACAACCCCCTACCTCTCCCAGTTCCGGCCCGGCCTTGCCCTCCCCTGTCAGCCGCTGATCGATTGGCCGTCCGACCTCACGACGCAGGAGAAACCGGGAGCTGTTGGAGTCCGACCCAAGGGGGACAGTGACTGTGAGGAGCGAGGGGGCGGCCCAGGTCGGAGTGCGGGTCCATCATGTGTAACGGGCCATCACATTCTACCGAGCCGTGCTGGAACCGCCCTGCTGTTCCAGGCACCGCCGCTGGCGCTCCTCGTGCGGCGAAACGCGACTGTTCTTGAGCGTTTCAGAGGCACTGCAGTTTGACTACCCAGCCTCCATCATCTACTACCAAGTGGCGGACCTGGACGAGGCGTATGCCCGACTCGAGCGCCAGCGGGTTGCCTTCGAAGATGGCCCTGATGAAGTCGGCCGGCTCGGCGGCCGTGCGGTGTGGATGGCCTTTCCCCCAAACCCCGAGCAAGATCTGCTTGCCGCCACCAGCGAGCGTCCGGTCAGGCAGGGGCGTGGTATCGGCCGATGCGCAGCGGCACCGGCACGAAACCTACGGCCTCAATCAAGGTCGACTCGGCCGATTTAGGTGACAGGAAACGGCTGGCCTTTCCCACTCCGTCTCAGTCAAGGCGCTTGACCATTTTCAGATCAGATCAGGAGACGGTTGCTGGGTGGCCCTCGTTTCACTCACTACCCCGGCTTGGTGGTGAGTTGCTGGTCTGGTCCACCGGGACCGGCGCCCGACCTCTATGGTGAACCAGACGCGCCTCGTGCCTGAACTTTCAGAAGGAGTTCAGAGACTCGAGATCCGCGGCCAACCAGGAGAATCTCGTCGTATGTGGTGACGATGAAGCGATCGGCGCCAAATGGGACGATCCCGCCGTCAGCGGTGAGACCAAAGGGCACGGTGCTGAGCGGGCTCCAGGTGTTACCCGAGTCCGAACTGGCGACCAGAAACTGCCCAGTGGACGTGCCAACCAGGCTACTCGGCCCGGTGGCGCTCAGACTGGCGGTCGCCATATCCCTCGCCTCTGGTGCCGTCAGGCCAGGAATGCCTGAGATGAGCGGCGTACCCGTCTGGCTGACCACCTGCCACGAGCCGCCAGCGTTGGTCGACCGGAGGAGTAGGCTGGGACAGCCGGC
This sequence comes from Bacillota bacterium, assembly GCA_021803575.1. Classification (GTDB taxonomy): domain Bacteria; phylum Bacillota; class Sulfobacillia; order JAJZYS01; family JAJZLH01; genus JAJZLH01. Next base: position 1,800 of record JAJZLH010000030.1, read on the forward strand.
AAGCGAGCAGCGGTTAAGCTGCAGCGCCGCCCAGACTCGACTGGTGCCCCAGAAGGCGACCGACGCTGCAACAACCGCCGAGCCGTATCCGCGCCTCAGGGCGAAGGCGGCGGTGGCGCGGGGAAGGCGATAGGTGCGGTGCGCGACCAGGTTCATGGCACTGGCGGAGAGGGCCGCAGCAGTCACCGTCCAGATGCTCTGAGAGCCCACCGCGATGCCCTGGGACGGATCTTGGAATACCGTGAGGAGCGGCTGGGCGGGTCCCATCAGGCGGTGCTGTGAGAAATGCGCTCCCTCTCCGGTGATAAAGACCACAGAGGTGCCCAGTGAGGCAAAGCCCCAGGCAGGGCTGGGAAAGTGGATGGCCATGATGGCACTTGGACTGGATGTTGCGGGGAAGGAGTAGAGCTTTTGCCAGGACGCGCCTCCGTTGGTTGAGCGCCAGAGAGCGACCGGCTGCTCTCCCTCTGCCGCCAGGGCAAATCCCACTTCGGGAGAGACAAACTGTAGCGCGTAGATCTGAATACTGGCGGTGGAGAACTCAGCCCAGGACGCGCCGCCGTTCGTGGTGCGCACCAGGAAGTTCGAGGTGAGGCCGCTCTTGTCCATGAAGGTACCCGCCGCCCAGCCATCGGTCGAGTTGAGAAAGAAGGACGCACCTAGGGTAGGACTCTGACCTGCCACGGTGAGGACATGGGGCGGTGAACCGCTTGTCTGCGGACCCACCGGCTCGCCACACCCAGCGGCCACCGGCAATAGCGCCAGCACGAAGGCGACCAGCTTCCAGGCTCTCAACCGCAGGTCCAACCGCCATCACCTCGCACCGCATCTCTTCCCGTACGGTCACCGCCATCAGCAGCAGACGAGTCCGCAAACTTCCGGAAATCGGGCTGTCCGCCCCAAGGGGCAAACCGCCACCGCCCGTTGCCCTGGTAGACCAGGGGCGCAGAGGCAACTCCAGCTCGCAGGGACGGATCTCCAAGCCATGGAGGAGACATCTCAGTGGCCGTCAGCTAGCGCTAGTCAGTCCGATTGGTGTACCTCTTTCGACCCAAGTCAGGCTGGTCTAACCACGACCGCATTGGTCGGCACCGGAGCCGGCGACGGGCTCTGTACCACCGTCCAGCCCCAGGAGAGCACCGCTGACCCAGAAAGCGGGGGTCGCTCCGCTACTCTTCACCAGAGTGCGCATTACCTTCGCCCTCTCAGTCCTTCCTCCATTGATGGGTTGTCACGTTGAAGGTGAACTCTTGCCCACCCACATCGACCAGGATCTCCTGTGCGTTCAGGATGGCAAGAAGCGTGATCCCGCCCGGACCGGGGGCAGTGTAGATGACCCAGCCCGTCAGTGGATGCGGATTCTGCCCGTTCCGGCACGCGATATCGTTTCCACATGAGTACTCGGCAATTACGCCGTTGGCGGAACCGGCTCCCAGGGTTGTGATGATCCAGCCCTGTCCTACCCGGACACAACTCCGGACCGGCCCATAGAGACTAGCGATCGGTTGGCCAACTGCGCCATTCGATGCCGCCCAACTGCCACAGACATTTGCCGGGGGGGTAGCCGCTCCCGTTCCAGTCATCGACAAGACTGGAGACGTGCTGGCACTTGGTTCCCCCTTCCCGCCTAACCCTCGCCCCCTCGTGCCACCGGTGGAGTACCCGACGACGAGCGCCCCCGTCAGGGCGGCTGCCGCGACGACTGCAATCCACACATATCTGTGCCGTGGCATGTCGTCGCCCCCCGTCGAACTCCCCGCTTGACGGTAGACCTGGCCACCTGCCCGGTCAAATCCGACTCCCATGCTGTGTCAATCGCTTCCATCGGCCAGTACCAAAAGCCGGCTAGAGCCTTCGGCGCCAACTGGCGAAGCGGTGGCCGCCGCCTCGGGGGGCTACATTGGCATGGCCGGCAGCCGCTACTCAGGGCAGCCGAGGAAACGGAAGCGGGCAGCTGCAGCTGGTCAGGTTTGCTCCATGGCCGCAGCCGCGAATGTCAGAGCGCTCCGCATCCGTAGGGCGCGGCTCGCTCCGTCTTCCGGCCGTGGTACGTCTTGTCTATCAGGACGGTGGGCGGATCGGCTCCCGACGACCAGCCGATGGCGAGCACCCAACCAGAGACCCATTGACGCAGACCAGAACCGGGCTTTGGACCAGGAGGAGGGCCGGGATCGAGATGGAAGAGCATGCGATCATCCATAACACCTTTGTACTTGAGCGCATATACGCGGTCCCGCCCGCTGCCGTCTTCGCCAGCAGGCGAGCAGGCGAAGGAGAGCTGGGGCGCGACCCCGGGCGTGGAGTTAGCAACGCCTGCTACGGACGGCCCAGGGGCGAGCACGGAATTCGACCTGCGGCCGGACGGACGGGAGTTTTTCACCATGGAGATGGACGGGGTCACCTACCGTTACGACGCCCGCTACTACGACGTCGTGCCAGACGAGAGGCTCGTCTACAGCTATGAAATGTACGCCGATGGGGCCCGCATCTCCGTGTCGCCGGCCACCATCGAGTTCTACGCTTGCCCAGGGGGAACGAGGCTGGTCTGGACAGAGCAGGGCACCTACCTGGACGGTCACGATGGCGCCGGGGCACCGGCGCTGCGAAAGGGCGGCACCGCCGAGATGCTGGACGGACTCTCCGCCTATCTGGACCGGCCGCCGCATCGTTCGTAGGTAGAGAGGCGGCCCGAGACCCCGCCGCTCAGCACCCCGCGCCTATCCCCTCAACCGGAGGCACCTGTAGGTCACCACGGCGGGCGCTGGGGAGCCTGGCCGGGAGAGCGGTACCGGCCGACCCGCAAGGGTAATAGGCCCTGGCCAACCTCGACCACCCGCAGCGGCGAAAAGCCAGCCGCCTCGATCATGGCCAGGGTGGGCCGGTTGAGGTGGCAGCCTGCAGCGAGGTGCCGCCAGGCCGGGGTGAGCAGGTCCTGGGCACGGCGCCAGCCGCCTGGGTGAGCCTGGGTGTGCTCCATGACCAGGAAGAGTCCCCCAGGCTCCAGCACGCGGCGGATTTCGGCGATGGCTACAGCCGGGTCCCGCACCGTGCAGAGGACCAGGGTGGAGACCACGGTCTGAAAGCGGCCGTTGGCGAAGGGCAGCGCCTCGGCGGGAGCTTCGACCAGTTCCACCGGCATCGCCGCCTCGCCTAGGTGCCGGCGCGTCCGGCGCGCCATCTCCGGGTCCGGCTCGGTCAGGACCAGGCTTTTGGCGTGATGGTAAAAAGGCAGGTTGCGGCCAGTGCCGCAACCTACCTCCAACACGTCGCCTGTGGCGTCTGCCAGGAGCTCCTCCCGCAGTCCTCGCAAGAGGCTTCGCTCGACGCCTGCGCTCAGCAGATCATAGAGGGCGGCGAAAACCGGGTGGCGCTCAGGCGACGGCGTCCTGCTTCTCCTGAATCAGCTTCAGCACGTTGACCCGAACGCCAACACCCATCGTCGAACTGATGGCCAGCCCCTTCAGGTAGGTGCCTTTGGCGCTGGGCGGCTTGGCCTTGAGCAAGGCTGCGACCAAGGCCCGCAGGTTCTGGCAGAGCTGGCTCTCCGAGAAACTGGCCTTGCCGACCGGGGCGTGCACGACGCCAGCCTTGTCGACCCGGAACTCGATCTTGCCCGCCTTGATCTCCTTCACGGCCGCACCCACGTCAAAGGTGACGGTGCCGGTCTTGGGGTTGGGCATCAGGCCTCTGGGGCCGAGCACCCGCCCCAGCTTGCCGACTGCGCCCATGGTGTCCGGGGTGGCCACCGCCACGTCGAACTCGAGCCAGCCGGACGAGATCTTGGCGATCAGATCCGCCTCGCCGACAAACTCGGCGCCGGCGGCTTCAGCCTCCCTCGCCTTGTCGCCCTTGGCGAAGACCACAACCCGCACGGCGCGGCCGGTACCGTGGGGCAGGCCCACAGCACCCCGCACCATCTGGTCGGCGTGCTTGGGGTCGACCCCGAGCCGGATCGACACCTCGATGGTCTCGTCAAACTTGGCCTTGGCGCTGGCCTTGACCAGCGCCACAGCCTCCTCCAGGTCATAGAGGCGGGCCGGGTCAACCGTCTTGCGTGCGTCCTGGAGTCTCTTTCCCACTGCCACGTCGGACCCTCCTTGGTGGTGCTGACGGCCGAGGCGGCCTCCCACCGATTCTGACTCACTCTGGGGGCGGAGCCTACTTGGTGATCTCGATGCCCATGGAGCGAGCGGTGCCGGCCACCATGCGCATGGCGCTCTCCACCGAGGCGGCGTTCAGGTCTGCCATCTTCAGCTCGGCGATCTCGCGCACCCGGCCCTCGCTGACCGAGGCCACCTTCTCCTTGTTGGGGACGCCTGAGCCCTTCTCCACGCCCGCCGCCTTCTTCAGGAGGTCGGCCGCCGGCGGCGTCTTGGTCACGAAGCTGAAGCTGCGGTCGTCGTAGACCGTGATCTCGACTGGGATCACCGACCCGCTCTGGGCGGCGGTGCGCTCATTGTACTCCTTGCAGAAGGCCATGATGTTGACGCCGTGCTGGCCCAGGGCCGGCCCGACCGGCGGTGCCGGCGTCGCCTTGCCAGCTGCGATCTGGAGCTTGATCTTGGTCAGAACCTTCTTCGCCATTGCGCTTCCTCCTAGACTTCTTCCAGCTGGTCGGCGTCCACCTCGACCCGGGTCTCTCGCCCGAACATGGTGACGCTGACCCATACCTTGGCCTTTTCCTGGTCGACCTCTTCCACATTGCCGACGAAGCCGGAGAAGGCGCCGGACAGGAGTCTGACCGGCTGGCCGGCGCTGAAGGCGATGCGGGTGCGCACCGGCTCCTCGGCGGCCCCCTCGGCCAGCTGCGCCATCACCTGTTCCACCTCGTGCGGAGGCAGGGGGCTGGGCCGGGAGCCAGGGCCGACGAATCCGGTCACGCCGGGAGTGTTGCGCACCACGTACCAGGACTCGTCGGTGAGCGACATGTCGACCAGCACGTAGCCGGGGAACACCTTGTGCTTGACCAGCTTCTTCTTGCCGTCCTTGACCTCCAGCTCGTCCTGCATCGGCACCAGCACCTCGAAGATCTGGTGCTCCATGCTCATGGTGTCGACCCGCTTCTCCAGGTTGGCCTTCACCTTGTTCTCATAGCCGGAGTAGGTGTGGATCACATACCACGCCCGCTCCTCGCTCTCCCCGATCTCCGGCCGGTTGCGGCGGGTGCGGCTGCTGTTGGCCTGGTTTGCCATGGTCAGACCCCCAGCACGAAGTGGAAGAGGAGGTCGGCCAGGAAGATGAGCACCGAGATGACCGTGACCACGATGGCCACCGACACGGTGAGCAGCCCGGTGCGCTGCCACCCGGGCCAGACCACCTTGCGCACCTCGGCCCGCACGTCCCTCACGAAGTGAACGGTGCGCTCGCCCAGACTGTCCTCCACGTTCTCCGTCCTTCGCGCGTCCTTCAAACATTCTGGCAGGGCCGGAGGGATTCGAACCCACAACCGGCGGATTTGGAGTCCGCTGCTCTACCAATTGGAGCTACGGCCCTGCAAAACCAGGCGTCAGCGAGTCTCCCGATGCAGCCTCTGGCAACGGCAGCGCGGGCAGAACTTCTGGAGCTCCAGGCGCCCGCTGTCATTCTTCTTGTTCTTGGTGGTGGTGTAGTTGCGCTCTCGGCACTCTGTGCAGGCCATGGTCACGAACACCCGGGACAACGCCTTCGCCATTCCGTCACCTCCCCCAAGAACCGCCCATAGACCTTAGCACCGCCCGCCCAGGAGCGTCAAGGCAAGGGAGCCCGTCGCCTGACAGGGCACTCCAGCCTTGCCCAAGCCAAGCGGTTCCCTGGTGTGATACCGTGAACGCGATCCTGGCCAGCCGGCCGGGAACCCCGTGGGAGGTGAGCCAGCTGCGGATTCCGCGTTACCTTCCGGCTCTGGTGGGAATGGTCGCACTGCTCGCCGGTTGCGGCAGCCTGCCGCCGGCCAGTCCGGTCTCACCGCCCAGCTCCTATCACCTGCCGAGCGGGCCGATTGATCTCACCCGCACCACCAACTTCCAGATGTCACACGCCATGGGCGACCTGGTCGCCACCGAGTGCTCCTACCTGGGTACGCCGCTGAAGTGCCAGGAGGTCTATCTGGAAGCGGTGGATCAGGCGCGAGCCCAGGAGGGGCTGGGCGCCCTGCCCATCCCGCCTGGCTTCTTCGCCATGCCACAGGCCGAGCAGTTCTACGTGATCCTCAATCTGGAGCGGGTGACGCGCGGCCTCACCCCGATCGTCAAGGTCATCGCCGCCCCCAGCCAGACCGCCACCGCCGCTGCGGCGGCCGGCGTCGACCCGATGCCGCCGCTCAACTTCATCACGGCCTTCCAGGGCTCGATCGAGGCCGAGTCGTCCAGCGCCATCATGGCTGACCTCGGCCTCATGTACGATGACGGCTATGGCAACACCGGCTCCAACTTCGGCGGCATGAACGTGGACTGCGTCACGGCCACGTCGGCCGGCTGCTGGGGCCACCGTTCGGTGATGCTGATGGAGGACCCGCACCAGCTGTGGGCCGGTATCGGCTACGCCAGCACCACGGCGGTGGGCACGGACTACACGGGCCTCTACCTGGATCCCACCTTGCTCGGCCAGCCGATCACTGCGCCGCTGGCCCAGTACCTGTGCAGCACCATCACGCCCTACCCCTACTACCCGCTCTATCAGCAGCTGCATCAGGCCGGCTGCCAGATGGAAGCCAACCCGCCCAGCACTCCCCTGCCCATCTCGCCCGCCCAGGCGGCGACCCTCATGACCTGGCAGACGCTGGGCAGCGACCGAGCCAAGGTCTGCGACCATGCCTCCTGCGTGACCTGGTCCCTCACCCCGCCCCAGCCCCCGCACGTGAAGTAGGCAGCTAGTCCTGGCGGAGCGCCTCCACCGGGTTGAGGCCTGCGGCCCGGCCGGCCGGGATGGCGCCGGCCACCAGCGCCACCACCGTGCCCAGGCCCAGGCCGAGCAGCACCAGGGCGGGCTGGACCAGAAACAGCCCCGGCTGCGCCAGGAGCTTTTCACCGAGCCGGCCCAGTCCCCAGCCCACCAGCACGCCGACGGCGCCACCGCCCAGGCCGACAATGGTGGCCTCAGTCAAAAAGAGGAAGAAGACGTCCGAGGTGGTGGAGCCGAGGGCACGCAGCACGCCGATCTCGCGCCGCCGCTCCAGCACAGCCATCGCCATCACCACCGCGATCATCAGCCCGGCCACCACCAAGGCGATGCCGCCCACCACGCCGAGACCGACCTCCACCGTGCTGAACGCCGACTGGACCTGGGTCACGATCGACGACATGGCAGTGACGCCGAATCCCAGCTTGGTGATGCGGCTGGAGAGAGCGCCCACCATGGCTGCGGACTTGGCCACCACCACGGCCTCCGGGTAGGTGGGGAGCACGCCCTTGGCCGCGCCGGAGTCGAACCAGGCGACGGCCTGGCTGTAGGGGATGCTGACCTGGGCCGATCCGAGGCCGGCTGAGAGTACGCCGGTGATCACCACCGGCCGCGGGGCCAGTGCCGGGCCACTGAGCGGCGAGAAGCCGCTGCCGCCGCTGCCGGTGGATGCCGAGACGGCTAGGGTCAGCTGTTTGCCGATCCAGCTGGCCGGATGGGCCAGGGTTGGGAACATGGCCTGGCCCACGCTCTTGGTGACCACCGCCTGCCCGCTGGCGGTGGGCAGATGGCCGGCGATCAGGCTGGGCGCCACCTGGTCCGGCCACAGCCGCTTGGGCGGCAGGGCCGTCACCACCAGGAAGCTCTGGCGGCCGCTATTGCCGGCGTGCCCGATCATGTTGACCTGGGCCCAGGCCCCGGCGGCGCCAGGCAGGCTGGCCAGCCGAGCGATGGTGGCCTGGGAGATGGGGTGGACCGGCCCGGTGGTGGCACCGCCCGAGAAGAGGCTACCCACGCCGCCGCTGCTGGCCTGGGGACTCACGAAGATCGTGGTGAGCGGGCCCTCGCTCAGGATGGACTGGGTGACCCGCTGGGAGAGGCCGGCGCCGACCGAGACCAGGAGCACCATGGCGGCGATGCCCACCGCCACGCCCAGGCCGGTCAGGATCGACCGGCTGGGCCGGCGCCAGGCGGCCTTCAGGGCCAGACCGATCAGCGCACCGACCGGCCTCGGCCCGGAGCGAATCCGCTCGGCTGCCACGGCGGCCATCGGCACCCCGGCCTCCGGGCCCATCACCTGGCCGTCCCGAATGCGGAAGACCCGGTCAGCCAGCGGCACAAAGGCCTCGTTGTGGGTGACCACCACCACGGCCCGCCTCTCCCGGTGCGCCAGCTCGGCCAAGAGCTCCATCACCTGGCGGCCGCTGACCGAGTCCAGGTCACCGGTCGGCTCGTCGGCGATCAGGATCGGCGGGTCGGCGGCCAGGGCCCTGGCGATCGCCACCCGCTGCGCCTCGCCGCCGGAGAGCTGGCCGGGGAAGAAGTTGGCGCGCCCGCCCAGCCCCACCTGCTCGAGCATCTGAGCAGCCCGCTGGCGGCGACGCGGCGCCGGCACATTGTCCAGAAGCAGCGGCATCGCCACGTTGTCGAGGGCGCTGAGGTGGGGCAAGAGGTAGAAGGACTGGAACACAAATCCGATCTTCTGGCGGCGAAAGGCGGCCAGCGCCTCGGCCGGCAGCCGGCTGACCGCGACGCCCTCGCTCCGCACCTCGCCGCTGGTCGGGCGGTCCATGCCGCCCAACAGGTGCAGGAGCGTAGACTTGCCTCCGCCCGAGGGCCCGAGGATCAAGGTCATCTCGCCGGGCACCACAGCCAGGGAGACATCCCTGACCGCCTGCACCGTCTCCTGGCCGCGCCGATAGCTGCGGGAGACCCCGACCGCCTCCAGGATCGGCCGGGCCGGCTCCGGTTCAGACCTGGGTGGCATCTGGCCTCTTCACGAACAGGCTGACCAGCCCGGCCCAGATCATGGCCAGAAGCGCGCTGCCGATCACCAAGAGCACCAACTCGATCAGGCGTCCGCTCGGCGAGGTGATCATGGCGATCGCCCGCTGCTGGGCGGCCGGATTGGAGCCGCTCGGCGGCTGGCTAGCCAGCACACGCTCTTCCGCCGCCACCAGGCCAGGCAGCAAAAAGGTGGCCAGTCCGCTCACAAACCCGTAGGCGGCGCCGCAGGCAGCCCCGATCAGGGCGGCCGGCTTGCCGTTTCGCTTGGCCCGCACCGCCGCCAGGGCGATGATCACGGCCAGGGCCACGTCGACCAGGGCGCCGATCACGCCCAGGAGCTGGCCCGGCACCAGATAGAGGTCGGCCAGGATCCCGATCACGGCACAGCCGGCGGCTAAAAGGTAGAAGATGCGAAAGTCCACGGCTGCCTTGGCCTCGGTCCCGGTCTCGTCGATCGCCACTGGGACGCCTCCTTTGCGGGCTGTGGCCTCGGCGCCACCCCTGTCAGGGTGCGGCATGGGTGGCCCAGGGTCAAGCAGGGGTCCGCCCCTTGGGCGAGAAGGGCGTACGCCGACCGGTCCGGCAGCACCGGTCGGCAGTTCAACTAGGAGGCTCATATGCCGATCCTCTATCTGGGCCTGGGCGGTACCATCGCCTGCACCCTGGGCGACGATGGCCTGGTCCGGGCGACCAGGGGCGCCGGGACCCTTTTGGCCGAGGTGGGCAGCCCCCCCGACGTGACGGCTGAGGACATGGGACTGGGCGCCAGTTCGGATCTCGGCTTCGACGATCTGCTGGCCCTGGCGGCCCGGCTGGAGCGCGCCTTCGGCCAGGAGGGCTTCACCGGCTCGGTGATCACCCAGGGCACCGACACCATCGAAGAGGTGGCCTACACCCTGCACCTGCTCCGGCGCTGGCCCTGTCCAGTCGTGATCAGCGGGGCCATGCGGCACGCCGACCTGCCCGGCAGGGACGGTCCGGCCAACCTCTTGGACGCCCTGGCCGTCGCCCGCTCGCCAGAGGCGGCGCAGTTGGGCGTGCTGGTGGTGATGGGCGGCGAGATCCACGGCGCCGCGGCCGTCACCAAGTCACACGCCCAGAGCCCGGCCACCTTCCGCTCCCCGGACTGGGGCCCGCTCGGACTGGTTGCGGAGCGCCAGGTGCTGATCGCCCGGCGGCCGCCGCCGCCCCTTCTGCTGCCGGCCACCCGCATAGACGCCCGGGTCAATCTCCTCCGCATCGTCCTCGACACCGACCCCGCCCTGGTTGAGGCCGCGCTAAAGGCCGACGGGCTGGTGCTGGAAGGCATGGGCGGCGGGCACCTGCCGGCCCGGCTAGCCCCGCTCCTGGAAGAGGCCGTGGCCCAGGGCTCGGTTGTCGCCGTCACCAGCCGCACCGGGTCTGGACCCAGCCTACGTCGCACCTATGGCGCCGTCGGCGCCGAGTCGGACCTCCGGGGCCGTGGCATTCTGCTGGCCGACGGACCGGGCCTCAAGGTCAGGATCCGCCTGACCCTGGCCCTCTCCCTGACGCCCCGCCCTGACCTCGCCGCCGTGGCGGCCGCCTGGCTCTGACCTCGCGCTCGAGATCCAGGAGGTCGGCCGCGGTGTCGACGTCCTTCATCCAGATGCCAGGCGGAAAGCGGACCACCTCCGGCGGCGGCCTGAGGCGGCCGATCAGCTGGCCGGCGCCCCGGTCACCCGTGAGCGACAGGAGTTCGGCCCTCAGCTCCTGAGCGAAGAGGGCGGGCGGCTGCGGGCCGCTGCCGCCGTCCGAGAAGACGGCCCGGGCCCCGCCCTGCCAGGCGGCGATCAGCCGCCGCCAGTGCGAGGCAGTGGAGAACGGCTGGTCGGCCAGAAGCATCAGCCAGGCCGCCGCCCCCGGCCGGGCGCGGACGCCGGCCGACAGTGTCACGGACAGGGCCTGGGAGGCGACCCTTACCACGTCCAGGCCGTGGCGGGCGGCCAGGACTGCCAGCGCCTGGTCCTCCGGGCGGAGCACCACCAGTGCTGGGGCCACCAGCCGGCGCTGGCTGGCCGCTTCTAAGGTGCGAAACAGGTGTTCCGTCAGAGGACGGCCTGCCAGCTCGGCGGTGAGCTTTTGCCCGCCCCCACCGAAGCGGCTGCCGGTGCCGGCGGCCAGCACCAGGGGCTGGGCCAGGGGAAGCCTGAAGTTCAAGGCTCCAGATCCCCGGCGAAGCGCTGGGGAGAGAGCGCCGGGTAGGGGCGGCGCCTGCCCAGCGCCATCTCCGCCACCTGCCGGCCGAGCAAGGGGGCGAGGGCCAGCCCGTGACCGGAGAATCCGCCCACCGACCACAGATGGGGGCCGAGCGCCCCCACCACCGGCAGGTGGTCGGGGGTGAAGGCCATGATGCCAGCCCACCGCCGTTCCACCTCGGCGTCCGGTGCCAAAAGGGCGAGCTCTCTTTCCATCCGGTCCTGGAGCAGGGGATTCAGCTCCAGGTCCCAGCTGGTCTCGGCCTCGACCGCCAGGTTGCGGAAGCCGCCGATCAGGAGCCGGCCATCGGCGCACTGACGGAAGTAGCGAAAGCCGTGCCCGGCGTAGACCGGGGCATTCAGCACCGGCCTTGGCAGCGGCCGGCTGGCCAGCATCTGGGCGCGGGCCGGTCGGATCCACGCACCGGCCGGTGGAAACAGCCTGGCCAGGTCGGCATTCACAGCCAGGATGCAGACTCCGGCCCGCACCGTGGCCCTGCCCGTCTTCACGGTGACGCCCTTGCCATCGGACGAGACGGCCGCTACCGGGGTCGCCTCGTAGATGGAGGCTCCCAGCCTCTCGGCGGCGGCGGCCAGCGCATAGAGGAGCCGCAGCGGATGGAGCTGTCCGTCGGCCGGGAAGAACAGCCCGCCCAGGTAGCCGGCCTGACGGAGGGTGGGGCCGGCCATCTCCGGCTCAGCCGGAACGGCCCCGTAGCCCAGCTCACGCAGGCTCTCTCCCAGTCGCACCAGGTGCTCCGCTTCGGCCCGGTCCACCGCCAGGGCAAAGGACCCGACCCCCTCCAGCGCAGATCCGCCCTCCGCCTCCCCCAGGGCCGTCTTGACCAGACGCCGGTTCTCCTCGGCCAGCTTGGCCATCATCTCGGCCACGGCCCGGCCCCGGGCGGCGGCCAGCGTCAAAAAGTCGTCGGCGGCACCGCCCAGGAGAAAGCCGGCGTTGCGGCCGCTGGCGCCCTGGCCCAGCCGGCCGCCCTCGACCAGGGCGACCCGCTGACCATGGGAGGCCAGGGCCAGGGCCGCCGAGACACCAGCCAGACCGCCGCCCACCACCACGCCGTCGACCTCCTGGTCGGCGGCCAAGGGGGGCCACTGAGCTGGCCTCAGGTCATGCCACAGACTGTCCATCACGGTCCCGCCTCCACGTCGACGGTGGGCTGGCCGACCGCCACCCGAGCTCGCCGGAGCGGCCGGCGGGTCAGCACCAGCCCGGTCAGCACGACCACGGCACCCACGCCCTCCAGCCAATTGACTCCCTCACCGAGCAGGAGGTAGGCGGCCACCGCCCCGACCACGGGCATGGCGTTCACATAGACAGAGACGGCGGTGGGGCCGAGGTGGCGGACACCGACCTGCCACACCCCCAGTCCGAAGAGGGTGACCGGCCCGACGGCAAAGGCGACGGCCAGCCAGCTGGCCAGGGGAATGCCGCTGAGGCGAGGCAGGCCGGCCACTGGGAGGGCCAGGCACAGCACCAGAAATCCGAACACCGTGCTCCACAACATCACCTCGAAGGGGTCGCGCCGCTCGACCAGGGGCAGCGACCACACCGTGTAGGCCGCCCAGGTCAGGGCCGCCAGGAGATCGAGCCCGTCGCCGAGGAGCGGGTTGGGCGCAAATGGCGAACTGGGCTCAGCCGCCACCAGCAGGGCGACGCCGACCAGGGACAGGCCCACCCCCAGCCACTGGGCGAGTCGGTGCGGTTGGCGGCGGACGAACGCCATATACAGGACGGTGAAGGCCGGGGAGAGGGCGAGCAGGAAGCCGGTGGCGCTGGCCGTGGTGTTGTGGTCGCCAGCGGTGAACAGGATCTGATAGAAGCTGAC
>JAJZLH010000028.1 GCA_021803575.1 Bacillota bacterium
CGTCGATGGAGGACACCAGCATGGTCAGGCCCTCGCCCTCTTCGACGCTGGGGGCGGGCAGGTGGGCGAGCAGGGTGTCGAACAGGGGGCGCAGGTCATTGCCCTGGCCGGGTTCCAGGCCGGCGACGCCTGCCCGCCCCGAGCCGAACAGCACCGGGAAGTCGAGCAGGTGGTCGTCGGCGCCGAGGGCGATGAACAGGTCGAGGACGGCGTCCTGCACCTCCTTGGGCCGGGCGTCCTGGCGGTCCACCTTGTTGATGAAGACCACGGCCGGCAGCTTCGCCTCCAGCGCCTTCCGTAGCACGTAGCGGGTCTGCGGCATCGGGCCCTCGGCGGCGTCCACCACCAGCAGCACGCCGTCCACCATGGACAGGGCGCGCTCCACCTCGCCGCCGAAGTCGGCGTGACCCGGCGTGTCCACGATGTTGATCTTGACCCCCTGGTAGTGCACGGAGGTGTTCTTGGCCAGGATGGTGATGCCGCGCTCCCGCTCCAGGTCGAAGCTGTCCATCACCCGCTCGGCCACCCGCTGGTTGTCGCGGAAGGTCCCGGACTGACGGAGCAGGGCGTCGACCAGGGTGGTCTTGCCGTGGTCGACGTGGGCGATGATGGCCAGGTTCCGGAGATCAGTGCGTCTGCGCATAGTGCTTCACCAGGCCGCGGAAGGCCTGCCCCCGTTCTTCGAAGTCCCTGAACTGATCATAACTGGCCGAGGCCGGAGACAACAGCACGGTCTGGCCGGGCCTGGCCGCCGCCGCCGCTCTGGCAAAGGCCCAGGCCAGGGTGTCGCCGACCTCGGACTCGACGCCGGCCTCCCGCAGCACCGCTGCCACCTGGGCGCCGGTGGCGCCGTAGCAGAAGGCGCCGACAGGCGGCGGTGCGGCCTTCAGCGGCGCGAAGTCGAGGTGCTTGTCGTAGCCGCCGGCGATCAGCCAGACCGGCTCCTCGATCGCAGCCAAGGCTGCCGCCGTGCGGTCCGGCGTGGTGGCGATCGAGTCGTTCACGAAGCGCACGCCCCCCACCACCGCCACCTCCTCCAGGCGGTGCGGCAGCGCCTCGAAGCTAGAAAGCGCCTGGGCCAGGGCCGCCGGTTTGGCACCGCCGGCCACGGCCAGATAGAGGGCGAACAGGGCGTTCTGGCGGTTGTGGGCGCCGGGCAGGTGCCAGTCGGTGGCCCGGGCCACCGACTGGCTCTCGCCTGCACTCTTCACCACGAAGCGGCCCTGGTCGAAGAAGGCGCCCTCGGCGGCCCCTGGGTCGCCGATCGCCACCTTCTGACCGGCGAACGCCTGGGTCGCCCTCCACAGCTCCGCCTCGGCGGCCGGGAGCAGCGCCCGGTCGTCCGGGCGCTGGCGACGGATCAGGTTCAGCTTGGCCTCCCGGTAGGCATCCAGGCTCTGGTGATGGTCGAGGTGGTTCGGCCTCAGGTTTAAGATGGCGCCCAGCGCCACCCGGCCGGTGAACAGTTCCAGCTGGAAGCTGGAGAGCTCCGCCACCACGGTCCGGGTGTCTCCTTGCTCCACCAGTTCGATCAGAGGCCGGCCGATGTTTCCAGCAGCCACCGCCGGCACACCGCCCGCGCTCAGGAGGTGAGCGGTGAGGCTGGTGGTGGTGCTCTTGCCGGAAGAGCCGGTGATGGCCAGGACCGGACCCTTGATCTGCGCCAGGGCGTACTCCGCCTCGCCTCTGATCTGGGCGCCGCCGGCCCGCCAGGCGGCCACTTCGGTCGCCGGCTGGACCAGGCCCGGCGTCAGAAAGATGGTGTCCTGGTCCCTCACGTGAGCCAGATAGTCAGGACCGCCGAAGTAGCGGGCGCCCAGCTGGCTGAGTTCGTCCCGGGCCGCCCCGTCCAGGGCCCCAAGCGGCCGCTGGTCGTACACGCTGAGGGCCCGGCCCAGGCGGGCCAGGTGCCTGGCCAGGGCCCGGTGGCTCACCCCCCAGCCCACCAGCCCCACCCTGTGCCCGAGCTCGCCTGCTCTCACCGGGAGAGCGCCTCCACCAAGCGGCCGAGCGCTTCCGCCAGCACCTGGTCGGCCACGGCGAAGGAGAAGCGGATGGCGCCCGGGGCGCCGAAGGCGGATCCTGGCACCACCGCCACGCCGTACTCGGCCAGAAGGCGCTGACAGAAGGCGTCGGTGCTGGTCTCATGCCAGCGCTGAAGGCACCCCTCCAGATCGACGAAGCCGTAGAAGGCGCCGTCGGGAGGCGTGATGCGGGCGCCGGCCACCGCCGAGCAGGCCTCCAGCACAGCGGCGCGCCGCCGGGTGAAGGCGGCCAGCTGGCCGGCGGTCGCCTCCTTGGGCAGGCCGAAGGCCACCTCGGCGGCCCGCTGGGCCACCGCCGTCGGGTTGCCGGTGACCTGGCTCTGCAGAGCGCTGGCCGCTTTGGCCAGCTGGGGGTCGGGACTGGCCAGGTAGCCGATGCGCCAGCCGGTCATGGCGTAGCTCTTGGACACGCCGGAGACCACCACCGTCGCCTCGAAGGCGGCCTGGGACAGGGAGGCCGGCGAGACGTGGCGGGCCGGCGGGTAGACCACCTGTTGGTAGACCTCGTCGGAGACGATGGTGAGATCCCGCTCCACGGCGATGGCGACCAGCGCCCGAAGCTCCTGCTCGGTGTAGACGGCGCCGGAGGGGTTGTTCGGCGAGTTGAGAACCAGGAGCCGGCTCTTCGGCCCCAGGGCCTGCTCCAGCTTGGCGGGCGTCAGCTTGTAACCGTCTTCCGCAGACGATGGCACCACCACCGCCCGGCCGCCGGCCAGCTTGATCTGCTCCGGGTAGGACACCCAGTAGGGAGCTGGCAGGATGGCCTCGTCTCCCGGGTCGAGCAGGCAGGAGAAGGCGTTGAAGAGGGCGTGCTTGGCTCCGGCCGAGATCACGATCTGATCGGGCGTGTAGGCCAGGCCCTGGTCGCGCAGGAGGGCGCGGCCCACCGCCTGGCGGAGCGCCAGCGTGCCAGAGACCTGGGTGTAGTGGCTATGCCCGGCCATCGCCGCCTCGGCGGCCGCCTGGCGGATGGCCAGGGCCGGCTCCATGTCCGGTTCACCGGAGGCTAGGTTGTAGACGGTCTCGCCCTGGGCCTGCCTCTCCTTGGCCAGGGCGTCCAGGGCCGCGGTCGGAGACGGTTCAAAGGCGTCGGTGCGGCCAGCTAGTCGTGGCGTCTCGGACAGCCCCTTTCTTCAAGCACCCGGCCCAGCGCCGCCTCACTGATCCGAAAGCGGAACAGCGGCAGCCCATCGGCCATGAGTAGTGGCACCGCGTACTCCAGGTGGACCAGGCCGTCGTCCGCCATCACGTCGCGTTCGGCCACCTCCAGATCGTAGTCCTCCCCCACCCGCGCCACCACCTCCCGCATCGCATCGCACAGGCTGCACGACGGCTTGGTGAGCAGGGTCAGCTTCACCGCCCGGCCGCCTCCCCCACCTCACCCCTGGCCAGCTGATGCAAGAAGGCGGCCAGCCCGCCCTCTTCCACCCGGCCGATCACCAGGTCAGCGGCGGACTGGATGGCCTCGGTGCCGTTCCCCATCGCCACGCCCAGTCCCGCCCAGCGCAGGAGCGCCAGGTCGTTGTCGGCGTCGCCCACGGCCACCACCTGGGCCGGCGCGTACCCCTGGGCGGCGCTGAGGCGGCTGACCGCCACCTGCTTGTCGACGCCGGTGGGCGTCAGCTCGGCGTGGAACAGCCCCGGCCGCTCCCACTCCGAATAGACCCGCACCGCATCCACCTGGCTGGCCTCGGCCGCCCAGGCCAGGACCGGGGCCTTGGCGCCGTAGACGGACATGTAGCAGGCCTCGGCCAGCGGGCGCCGGCGCAGCCCGCCGTAACCGGGGAGGCCCAGGCTGAGCAGCCCCGCCGAGCCGAACAGGTCGGGCAGGGTGGCGGTGGGGAACACCGCCGCCGCCAGGAGGCCGCTCGCCTCCGCCCGCTCCCACAGCCGCTCCAGGTCCACGGACAGCTGGTGGGCGGACAGCACGTGCCGCCGCTTCAGATCGACGGTCAGGGTGCCGTTCAGGAGGACGGCCACGTCCCGCCGCCAGCTGAGCCTGGGCAGCACCCGCAGCAACTCGCCCAGCCGGCGGCCGGTGGCCAGCCACACCGGCCACTTGGGCGGCAGGGCGGCCAGGGCGGCGTGCAGGCCCGGCCCAGGGCTCTCGCCGTAAGTGAGAAGCGTGCCGTCCACATCCAGCACCAGGAGCCTCCTCACGCCGTGGCCTCCTGCTGCCGTCCGTGGCAGCGATCGGCCAGGGGGCAGGCCAGGCAGTGCGGCCGGCTGAGACAGTGGCGCTGGGCATGGATCACCAGGAGGCCGTGCAGGTCGGCCAGCGCCTCCACCTCGGGCAGCTGGGCCAGGGTCTGGCTGCGCAGGTCATGGTCGGTAACGTCCTTTCCCAACACTCTGGCAGCGATGCGACGGGTGTAGGCATCGATCGGAAAGGCCTGGCGCTGGCCGGCGTACAGCAAGATGGCGTCCGCCGTCTCGGCGCCCACCCCGTTCACGGCGAGAAGCGCCTGGCGGTGATCGATCTCGGCCGTGGCGAAGAACTGGGCGAGGGTACGCCGCCCCTGGTCGGTGATCATCTCCAGGAGGCCGAGGAGGCGGCGGGCCTTCTGGTTGGGAAAGCGGGTCGGCTTCAGGCACGCAGTCAGATCTGCCCTGGGCAGGGCCATCAGGGCGCTCTCCGTCATCGGCGCAGCCGCCTTCAGGCGGGCGATGGCGGTGCGGACATTCTGCCAGCGCACGGACTGGGTGAGCACGGCCCCGACCAACACCTCGAGCGGGCTGTCGGCCGGCCACCACTGGGAGGTCCCGTAGGCGTCTCGGAGACGGGTCAGGATCCACTGGGCTGGCCAGGACGCCTCCTGCTCACTCAAAGGCGGCCCTGAGCTCTGGGCGGCTGTTGGCCCAGGTCAGCGGGCCCCGCTCCCGGAGGAGGGAGCCCAGCGCCTGGCGGAGGGCGTCCGGCAGGGCGTCCACCTCGACCTTGCCGGCTAGGGCCCGGCTCATGGCGTTGACCTGGGCGGGCAGGTCCTTGGCGCCCAGGCGCTTCGGACGGTCGACAAAGAACTCGGAGATGGTGACGCCGTGGTAGAGAGCGTCGGCGCCTGCGCCCTTCAGCGCGATCCAGGCCACCCGGTAGTGGGTGGCCTCCGGGATCTCGGCGGGACCGCTGGCCTTCCAGCGGATGCCCTTCTCGACATCGCTCCTGCCGTGCAGGAGGCCCTCGTCGATGTCGGCCCGATCGTCTACCAGCAGGGCGGAGAAGAGGCTGGCCCCGAGCAATGGGTCCTCCACCCGCCGAAAGGCCAACGGCAGGCTTACACTGACGCGCTCTTTGATCTCGCGGTTGAACTTGGGATTCGCCATGTTGTCTATCGCCTCACTGGCCATCTTAGCCTACTGCCGGGCTCCGGCATAGGCGAGCATAGGCCAAGGCGGCCGACGGCAGCGGCCGGCGCGGCTAGGACTGCGCCGCGGCTGGCCGGTCGGCCGGGCTCACGGCCAGAATGCGGTAGAAGGGGGAGGGGTCGGAGCGGAACCAGCTGACCGTGAAGCGGGTCTCGCTCAGCCAGCGCAGGAGCTCCTCGGCTGGGATCCTGATCTCCAGGGGCGGTCCGAACGCGCTGGCCTGGGCCTGCCACTCCAGGAGATAGAGGAGCCCCGCGGGCTTCAGGATGCGGCGCACCTCGCGCAGCGCCGCCCCGGGGTCGGGCAGGTCGTGCAGCACCTGCGAGATGACCACGGCATCGATGGAGGCGGCGGCGAGGCCGGTCTGGGCCGCGTCTGCCACCTGCCCCCGCACATTGCGAAGCCCTCTCGCCTCGGCCCGCCGCAGGGTCTCCCCAACCAGCTCCTCTGACTGGTCCACCGCCCAGACCACGCCCGTCTCAAGCCGCTCAGCGATTGGCAGCGTCAGGAAACCGATGCCGCAGCCCAGGTCCGCGACCTGCCAGTCGGGTGCCGGCCTAAGGTCAGCCAGGGCGACCGATGCAGGCATCAGTTCCGCTCGCCGGCTCTCCATCCGGGTCAGCCGCTCGACCGTGAAGTGGTGGCCGGGCGGAGCCTGGGGCTGCGTGGCGGCGCCGTTCAGCGCCTGGAGCAGGGCCTGGGGGCTCTTGGCCAGCACGTCCGGGGCCTCCGCGGCCAGTTCCGCCTCCGCCTTGGAGCGGCCCCACAGGGCTGCCGCCGTGCGCATGCCGGCTGCGCGGCCGGATCTCACATCGTTCACGGTGTCCCCCACCATCCAGGCCTCTTCTGGCGGCACGCCCAGGCGGTCGAGCAGCATGAGGGCTCCTTCCGGACTCGGCTTGGACGGCCCGTCGGTGCCCGTCTGCACCTCCTGCAGCAGGCTGCCCAGGCCCAAGGCCTCCACGGTCAGGAGGGCGGAAAGACGTCCCTTGTTGGTGAACAGGCCAACCTGCCAGCCGGACTGACGAAGGGCGCCCAGCAACTCCGCGATGCCCGGGTAGAGGGAGAGACCGGCGAGATGTTCCGTGTAGTGCTGGTAGTAGGCCTGGAGCACGGCCGCTAGCTTGTCAGCGGGGACCAGCCCGGCCAGCATCTCCTCCTCGGTCGGCCCGAACCGGCTGCGCAGTTCCTCCAGCGAGATCGCCTCGCCCGTCACCTCGCTGATGGCCTGGATGGTGGCCATCACGAAGGCGGGCACCGTCTCGGCTAGCGTTCCGTCCAGGTCAAAGACCGCTGCTCTCGTCGTCTCCGCCTCCTTCCAGGTGCTCCAGCATCTCGCGGAACCCGCCGGGGTGTTCAAAGGCCCGATAGACGGAGGCAAACCGGATGTAGGCGACCTGGTCGATGCGGCGCAGGCCGGCCATCACCCGTTCGCCGATGTCGGCCGAGGACACCTCGCCGCCGCCGTTTTGCCTGAGTTCACGCTCCACCTCGGAAACCATCTGCTCGGCCACGGCCAGCGGAATCGGCCGCTTCTGCAGTGCGGTCAGCACACCGTTCAGGACCTTCTGCCGGTCGAACACCTCGCGCCGGCCGTCCTTTTTCACCACCACCAGGGGGCTTTGCTCGATCCGCTCGTAGGTGGTGAAGCGGTGCTGGCAGACCGGACACTCGCGGCGGCGGCGGATGGCCTGGCCATCGTCGGTCGGCCGGGAGTCCAGCACCCGGGTGTCGAGTTCCGCACAGTTCGGGCAGCGCATAACTCACCTCGTCGCCGCGGCGTGGAGCGGGCCCCGTTCACCGTACCAATTCTGCCTGGCGATGGCGAGCACTCCGGCCAAGGGCAGGCCGCGCCTGACTCAAGAGAGAGCGGGAAAGCCCTGCTGGCGGAGCGCCTCGTACAGCGCGATCACCACAGCGTTGGAGAGATTGAGTGACCTCGCCCCGGTCACCGGCCGCATCGGGATCCTGACCAGCCGGTCCGGAAACTCTTCCAGCAGCGCCTCCGGCAGCCCGACCGACTCGCGGCCGAAGACCAGCCAGTCGTCTGTGCCATAGTGAAGGTCTGCGTAGGATCTGGTTGCCCGGGCGGTGAACAGATGCAGGCGGTCAGGCGGCGCCACGGCCAGCACCTCGGCCAGGCTCTCATGGATGTGCAGGTCGATCAGCGGCCAGTAGTCGAGGCCGGCCCGCTTCAGGTAGCGGTCGGCCAGGGAAAAGCCGAGCGGCTTGACGAGATGCATCGTGCTGCCGGTCACGGCGCAGGTGCGGCCCACGTTTCCGGCGTTCATGTGGATCTCCGGTTCGACCAGTACGATGTGCACGGTGCACCTCCAGAGCGACCGGGGCGGCCCACTTCCCTTCAGCTTGCGGCGAGGAGGCCCCGGCTGTGGACCTGAGAGACCTCGAGGCCTTCTTGGCAGTCGCCGAGTGCAAATCCTTCTCCCGGGCCGGCCTCCGCCTCGCCCTCGGCCAGAGCGGGGTCAGCCACCGCATCCGCCGGCTGGAGGAGGCGACAGGATGTCAGCTGTTCCAGCGCGACGCCCATGGCGTCACCCTGACCGAGGCTGGCCAGCGCCTCTTGCCCCACGCCCGGCGGGCCGTGGAAGCGCTGACCCAGGGGCGCTCCGCCCTGGCCCGCCCGGCCCAGGAGCTGCCTCGGCTCACCCTGGCGGCGGCCCCCACCATCGCTGCCTACCGGCTGGGGCCGATGCTGGCCGCCCTCGTCCGCCAGTTCCCCGAGGCGCCGGTCACGGTGCGGGTGCTGCGCTCCCAGGCCGTGGCTCAGGAGCTGGTCGCCGGCCGGGCCGACCTCGGCGTGCTGCGCGGCCCGCTCGACCAGTTCGGCCTGGAGAGCATCTTCCTGTGCCGGGAGAGCATGGTGCTGGTGCGGGCAACTGACGCCGACCCCCTCCTGCCGCTCGTCGCCTACGACTCCCCGTCCCCCTTCTGGCAGGAGCAGGCCGAGCTCCTGGCCGGTCAGGGCGTGCTCACCGACCGCCGGGTGCGGGCGGACAGCCTGGAGGCGGTGAAGGCGCTGGCCCTGGCCGGTGCAGGCCTGGCCCTTTTGCCCTGGCCGGTAGCAGCCCAGGAGCTGGCTGCCGGCAGTTTGATCCGGGTGCCGCTGGCAGCGGAGCTGCCGGGCCGCACGGTGGTCCTCGCCCACCGTCAGAATGCGCCGCGCACGCCGCTCCTGGTGGCCGCCATCGGCCTGGCCGTGGAGACGGTGGCAAGCCCCTCCTAGCGACTTCCAGGACAGATCAGAGGCCAGCGAAGACCAGGGCGCCCACCACCAGGAGCACCAGCGCCGAGATGGTCTGCCCGTTCGCCTCCAGCCAGGGCCAGTGCACCTGGTAGCTGCCGGCGGCAGCCAGGACGGTGAGGCCGACGAAGGTGAGCATGGTGGCCAGCGCGAAGGCGAGGAGGCTGGCCACAGCCACGCCCACCCCCATGGCCGAGGCGGCCAGAAACACCGGCAGGATGGTGAGGTCCGGCGAAGCGGCGACCCCGAACGGCACGGCCAGCTCACCCACCCAGGATCCGGAGCGGCTGTGCTGGCTGGCCAGCGCCTGCCCAGGCCACCCCCCCGGCCAGAGTGGGTCGCCTGGCCCGGGTCGGGGCCCGGGCTCTCCCGTGTCGGTGTGGTGGGATGGCCCGTGTGGGTGCGGATGGGGATGGGCGTGGTCGTCCGCTGGGCTGTGGGCGTGCGTGTGCCCGCCCCGGGTTCTCGCCCAGATCAGGAAGCCGAGTCCGGTCGCCACCAGGAGCCCGCCCACGATCTGCCCCTCCGCCCGCACCACGGCGCCGCGCACCACCAGGCCCAGGGCCGCCACTGCCACACCCAGCACCAGGGAGACGGCGATATGACCGATGGACGCCAGGAGACTCACCTTGGCGGTGCGGGCGAGACTCCAGCCACTTGTGCGAGCGACCACCGCCAAGGGCAGCCAGTGGTCTGGCAGCACGGCGTGGGCGAGGCCCACCCCCACCGCCGCTGCCAGCAACAGCGGAACGGAGAGTCCACCCACCCGACCACCTCCGACCACACCGGCGGCGCAGGGCTGCCTGATTCGCAGAGTTGCCCCTCCAGGAGTCCAGGTCCTGCTGGTGGAAGGCCCACCTCCAAAGGTGCCAGGACGGCAGGTGGTGCCAGGTGCAGTCGGCGGGTGTTCGCATCAACGAAGAGTCCCTGGCCTGGGAGCCCTTCTCCTCACCGGAGGGCATCTTTGGCGCCAGCGACCGGGGCCTCTCGCTAGCACTGACCGCCCAGCCCCGGCGGCCGGCAGCGCGGGTATCCCACCCCCAGCGCCCGTTTGAGATTCGCCTGGTGCTCCTGCCCCCCGGCAAGAGAAACTGCCCGCTGCACATGCACAGCATGCAGTGGGAGTACTACATCGTCCGCTCCGGGCGGGGCCAGCTCCGTCAGGAGGACGGCGCTGATCCGATTCCGATGGAGCCGGGAGACCACCTCAGCCAGCCTCCGAGCTGGGTGCACTGCGTGGAGAACACCGGCTCGGAGGATCTCCTCTACTACGTGATCGCCGACAACCCGGTGGGTGAGACCTGGCGCTACCCAGACTCCGACAAATGGGGAAAGGGGGGCCGGGTCTTTCGGATGGCCGAGACAGATTTCTGGGAGGGCGAAGAGTGAGCGCTCGGGCCCAGGCCGCGGGATCCACGACCGATGATGAGAGGCGGCGGTGATGGAAGATGGAGCCATCCGGTGTGCGGATCAATGAGTCGGCGGTCAGCTGGTCGGAGTGGGGTTCGCCCAAGGGCACCTTCCTTGAGTTGGGGCGCGAAATCTCAAGCCAGCTCACAGCCGAGGCCAAGGTGCCAGATGAGCACGCGCTGGTGCGACACCGCCCGTTCGAGGTGGAACTGGTGCGGGTGAAGCCGGGCAAGCGGCCCTTCCCTCTCCACGGCCATACCCTGCAGTGGGAGTACTACATCGTGCTCTCCGGACGGGGCCTGATGATCCAGGAGGCTGGCACCGAGCCGATCCCGATGGAGCCCGGCGACCACCTCATCCAGCCGCCGGGGTGGGAGCACACCATCGAGAACACCGGCTCGGAGGACCTCCTCTACTACGTGATCGCCGACAACCCGGTGGACGACGCCTGCTGGTACCCGGACTCCAAGAAGTGGGCAGCCGTGGGCCACGTCTTTCGCATGGTTGAGGCCGACTATTTCGATGGCGAGGAGTGATGTGGCCGGTACCGCACGGCACCCGTCGGGCTGCCTCGGCCGCGGCGGATCGCCCGGCCAGCCCGCCGAGCCGTCCCTCGCGCACGAGAGGCGACCTCCGGGCGGTCGCCTCTAGGCACGGCACAAGGGTCCGTCGGGGCTCACGGGTTGCCTGCAGGCAGCCAAACACACGTTGCCAATCCGCTCCCATGCGAGTGGGTGGTGGATCCAGGATTCAGTCCTTGCTCACGCTGGCGTGCTCCTTGGGGCCGTCGAAAGTCACCTCGTCGCGGTGCTCGTCAGAGTGCTCCTGCTCCTCCTTGCGCTCGCCCTTCTCGCCCTTCAGGCCTTCGTCTTTCAGGCCTTCGCCCTTCTCCTCGGCCTTCTTCTCGGGTTCGGGAGCATCGAGTCTCCTGTCCAGGTCCATGTGCTCACCTCCTTCCAGTTCCTGTCATCTTTAGCATATCCGTTCTGCCGTCGTTGTCAATTTCAGCCAGCACGTCGATGGGGCGCGCCCGCCAATACGCGTCTCTCAGTGGCACATTTGTAACTGTGCCGCCAATAGCATCTCTCACACAGAATACAGACTTGCCAACTTCGGGCCAAAGTATGGCGCAGGCGCCACCCGTGCCCTCACCCTTCGCCGAGGGACGCCCAGGCGGGGCTTTGACGGCCCCGCCGCCCGGATCGCCCGATGGTGTCCTGACCGTCCGAGGTCACGGTGCGTGCTCTTCTCCGTCGTTTCGGATTTCGCCCGGCGACAGCTGCGCAGTTTATCGCAACTCCTAGTCAGGCTCCGCCAAATGGGACACCAGGATCAACTGCCAGTGCACTTGACGGTGAGTCCTGGCGTCGCCGCCCAACGCCGCCTCAGACCGCCTGCCAGCTGGGTCAGTCCGCTCAGCGGCGGCGCGTCAGGATGACCAGTGTCTCGACGTGAACGGTGCGAGGGAAGAAGTCGAAGGGCACCACCCGCTCCACCTGGTAGGCAGGGTCGAGCGCTCTCAGATCCCGGGCCAGGGTTGCGACGTCACAGGAGATATAGGCTACCGTCGGGACGAGGGAGGCGGCCAAGGGGGCCATCACCTCCCAGGCACCCTTGCGCGGCGGATCGAGGACAACAGCCTCGATCGCCGCACCGTCCGCCAGGAGGCGGGCCAAACCCGTGGCGGCGTCGGCCTGCAGGAAAGATACGTTGGTCAGCCGATTGCTCCTGGCGTTGGCCCGCCCGTCCTCGACGGCGTCTTCCACCGCTTCCACCGCCACCACCCGCTCCGCCTGAGCAGCCAGCGTGAGGGCGAAGGCGCCGGTGCCGGCGTAGAGGTCGACCAGCGTGCCCCCCACCCGCCCGAGGGTGTCCTGTACCGCCGATACCAGGTTAGCCGCCTGGGCCGGATTGGCCTGAAAGAAGGAGAACGGCGAGATCCGGAATTGGATCTTGCCCAGCTCTTCGCCGATGGCGCCCTTGCCCCAGACCAGTTCGCCGCCCGTGCCAACCAGCCGGTTGGCCGACGCCGTGGGACGGGCCAGCGTCAGTCCGGAGAGACCCGGCAGGAGAGGCGGCAGCACGCTGGCCCACGGGAATCGGCCGAGCCCCTCACCGGTCAGCACCAGCTGCAGCTCGCCGCTCGCTGCGGAGCGGCGGGCCATCAGGCTTCTGAGCCCGCTCCCTCCCCCGGCCGGCCCCACCCCCATCTGATCTGCCGCCGTGCGCACCGCCTCGGCCACCCGGTTCAGGTCGGGATGGAGGACGGGGCAGTGCTCGGCCGGCACCAGGGTGTGGCTGAAGGGTGCATAGTAGCCGAGCCGGATCCGGCCCAGCTGGCCGCCGGCCGGCATCGTCGCCTTGTGCCGGTAGCCGAGCGGGCTCACGGCGGCCCTGGTGGGCTCCACCGCCACCTTCAGGCCGCCGATGCGGCGGATGGTCTCGCTGACCCGCCGCCGCTTCCACTCCACTTCGGCATCGTAGCTGAGCTCCATGGTCTGGCAGCCACCGCACTCCCTGGCCACCGGGCAGGCCAGCGCCATCCGCTGCCGGGCCGGTCTCAGGATCCTCACCAGCCGGGCCCTGGCCATGCGCTGACGCCCCGGGTCGACCTCGACCAGCACCTCGTCGCCGAGCGTGGCTCCGGCCACGAACAGCACCTTGGCCCCGATCCGGCCCACCCCTTCGCCGTGCTGGCCGAGGTCTTCGATCAGGAGTCGGTGCTGCACGACCTGGCCCTCTCCCGGATGCGGGATGCCGCCAGCTTGGGGTCGGCGCGACCGCCGCTCAGGCGCATCAGCTGGCCTAAGAGGAAGCCGAGCGCCTTCTCCTGGCCGGCCAGAAGGTCGCCGACCGCCGCCTTGTTCTCGGCCAGCACCTGGTCGATCAGGGCGTCCAGGGCCGACCCGGCGCCGATCGCCGCCAGCCCCTCCGCCGCAACAACTTCCCTGAGCTCGCGGCCCTCCCGATAGCTGATCTCGAGCGCCCGCTTGGCGCCGGGGCCGGCCAGGGTGCCGTCCGCCACCAGCGCCAGGAGCTCGGCCAGATCCGCCCCCGGATAGGCGCGATCGGCCATGGCCACAGCACTCTCCCGCTCGATGCGGGCCAGCTCGCCGACGATCCACTGCGCCGCCTGCACGGGCGGTGCCCCGGCCGCCACCGCCTGATCGAAGAGCTCCAGCCGCGCCCTTGCCTCCAGCAGGAGAGCCACCGCCTCGTCTGGCACGCCAAGGGCGCCCAGGCGCTGGCGCAGAGCGGCGGGGGGGCTGGGCATGGTGCGCCGGATCTCCTCCAGCCACTCGGCGCTGAGCGGGTAGCTGGGCAGATCGGGCTCCGGCATGTAGCGGTAGTCGTCCGCCGTCTCCTTGCGGCGCTGCGGGTAGGTGGCACCGGCCTGATCGTCCCAGCCCCGGGTCTCCTGGCTGAGCCTCTCGCCGCGAGAGAGCAGCTCGCTCTGGCGCGCCACCTCGTGCGCCACCGCCCGTTCCACGGCCCGGAAGGAGTTCATGTTCTTGACCTCGGTGCGGGCGCTCAGCCCCGCCTCCCCGGCCGTCCGTACCGACACGTTGAGGTCGGCGCGCAGCACCCCCTCTTCCATCCGCACCTCGGCCACGCCCAGATGCTCGGCCAGAAGGCGCATCTCCTCGAGGAAGGCCCGCGCCTCGCCGCCGCTGTGCATGTCTGGCAGGGAGACGATCTCGACCAGCGGTACCCCCGCCCGGTTCAGGTCGACGCTGGCCCGCCCGCCCAGGTGCAGGAGCTTGCCGGCGTCCTCCTCCAGGTGCAGGTGGTGGATGCCGACCCTCCGGCCGGCCACCTCGAGCTGACCGCCCTCGGCCAGCACCGTGCGCGACTGGCTGATCTGATAGCCCTTGGGCAGATCCGGATAGAAATAGTGCTTGCGGTCGAACTGCAGCACCGGCGCCACCCGGGCTCCCAGTGCCAGCGCCAGGCGCAGCGCCCGTTCCACCGCCCCCCGATTGGGCCGGGGCAGGGCGCCGGGCAGGCCGAGGCAGACCGGGCAGGTCAGGGTGTTGGGCGGCGCTCCGAAGCGGTTCTCGCACCGGCAGAACATCTTGCTCTGGGTGCCCAGTTCGATGTGCACCTCCAGCCCGATCACGGCCTCAATCATGGCTGGACTCCCTCTCCCCCGGCGTGACCGGCGGCATGGCGCCGAAGTGGTCCTCCAGCACCTGACCGGCCTGGAAAAGAAGGCCCTCCTGCCATGGCCTGGCCATCAGCTGCACGCCGACCGGCAGGCCG